>JAFAXH010000052.1 GCA_019241085.1 Verrucomicrobiota bacterium
CAGGGCGAGGCCATCCTGGAGGAGTTCCTCGTGGTCCTCGGCGCCGACGGTGCGCACCGAGGAGGGGATCGCCAGTTTGAGGCGGGGAGCGATTTCTTCGACAAGCTGTCTGCCTGCTTCAATCGTCATTTTGTCTCTGGTCCTTTCGTTGGTTGTCGAAAGGTGGCCGACGCAGACAAAGCGCGTCCGCTGCGGCCACCATTCGGGTGAGTGTTGGTGGCCGCACGGAAATGCGGCAGGAGACGGCGACACTGCCGCCATCCATTTTATGTAACGCTTGGCTGGTGGCTGTTGCAGTCCAGCCCCCTGCCTAATGCAGCTCACTACTCGCCACGGGCCGCGCGTCCGCTGGAGGCAGGAGGGGTCACCTCCTTTTGTCCTCGTCAAACGCGCACGACGCTGCTCCCGCCGTTGCGGAGTTCAAATCACAGTCAAAGGTCAGCGGCGAAAGCTCACCTCGTCGTGGCAAAGCGTGATCACCACCCGCTGTCCCGTTCTCTGAAGGCTGATCAAGCCCGCGTCCTCCAAGGCGCGCAGAGCCCTGGCCTTGGTGTTGCGCGTGATGGAAAACCGGGAGGCGAGTTCGTTGGACAGGACGATTTTCCTTCGACCCATGCCGCGCAGATAGAACAGCAGCAAACCCACCGTAACCGCGGCGGCCGAGTTACCTTGCACGGCACGCTCAAACCACTCCAGCGGCAGCGGCCCCTTGATGAATTTTTGTCGGCCTCGCTTCGGCGGGATGACGTAAGCGATAGGAGTCTCCTCCCCCTTGGTCTTGGTGTGTGTATTCCTCCAATCCATACGATATGTTGATAACAGGGAGCTGGTGCTCAAAATCTGTGCACGACCTGCACAAAAATTGTGCAGGGCATCGGTCAGCCGAGATCGCGGTTGAGCGGGGCGGTGAACTGCGGCAGGAGTTGAGTGACCCGTTCCCACATCGCGGCGCCGCGGGGTTCGGAAAACCGCTCGGGCCAACGGATAATTTTCGCCTCGGTGCGCAGGGTGAAATCCCCCAGCACCGCCTGGCTGGCGCGCTCCAGGAGGGCCTGCGCCGCCTTCGCGACGGCGTCAATCTGGTCGGTGGCGGCCTCGATGAGCACGGCGTCGTGGACGGGCGCGCAAACCGCGATCCCCGCTTCGGTCAGGGCAATGGCGGCGATGCGCAACATCTCGGCCCCGTTGGCTTGCAAGGGGAAATTGCGCAAACTACGCGGGTTCGCTCCCGCACCCGCCCTAATCCTCCAGCCGAACGCGGTTACGAGGGGTGAACCCAACATGGCGCGGGCTTCGATGCGGTCGGACCAAGTCCAATATTTTTGGTAAACCTTGCGGTGCATCGCGATCAGTTCCCTACCATGGGCGGGAGACAAGTTCAGGCGGCGGGCCAGGGCGTCTTGGCCGATGCCGTATTGCACGCCGAGTGCGCAGGTCTTGTATCGGTCCCGCTCGGTCGGATGGCTCATTTTGGTGGCGTCCGGCGGAACCGCGCCGGCCTGTTTGCCAAAACTCAAATAGGGATCGCCACTGGCATAAGCATCCTTCATCCGGTCGTCGCCGCTCAAGGCAGCGCCGATGCCAAACTCCTGCTGCTCATAGTCGAGATAAGCGAGTGCGCGTCCGGGTGTGGGTTGAATCAGGTACCGATACCAAGTTGCAGGCCCAAAGATGGACCGCGTATTCGAGGGCTGGTTCCGTGAGGTGCGTGAGCCGAAGGGCGAAAGGAGGAAGCGGTTGCGGCCGTCCAGCCCGACTGAAAATTTCGTTTCCCGCGCCTGACCAAGGGTCGCGCGTAGTTCCTTGATAGGCAGGATCACGGGAAAGCTCTTGGCCATTTCCGCGAAGGTGTCGTCGTCGAGCTGCGGTCTCCCTGAATTTAAAAGCGGCCACGGAATTTGGTGCGCTGCGCACCAGCGCAGCCAGCGCGCGGCGACAAAGGCGCCGTTCGCATCGAACACGCCAAAGCCGGCGTCGATCTCGGCGATGAGCTGGTGCTTGAGCTCCGGCCAGTGCCGCTGGATTAGCCCCAGGGCTGTGGTGTCGAGAGGAATGCCGGTGCGTTCGATCCGCGCGACCGCGGCCATGTAGCGCCCGCGCAACAGCGCCCGCGGCAGGTCGAGCCGCGCCTGCATGGCCGCCAGAAGTTTCTCCAAAGCGACGACGTCGGCCTCGCAGTAGGCAAGCAGCGCCGCTTTCTGCGCATTCGAGAAAACGCTGGCCTGGGCGAGCTCGCGCATCGCGGTCTTCTCGGTCTGATCCACGCCGTGGCTGAGGCCGAAATGCATGAGCGCGCCGAGCAAACCAAAACCGGCCGCTGGCGACTGGCCGGCCAAAAGCCGGCGAAATTCCACGTAGAGATCGAGAACGTGTTGGGGCAATTCCCAGTCCAATTCCAAAAAGCAGCCGAGTTCGGCGCTGGCGAGATAGGCAACCAGCAAATCCTTGGGGCCGAAAAGGAACGGAGGAGGCGGCATGACTGCCGCCTCCAGCCACACCCGCACGGTTTGACCGCTGCGCCATTCCCGGGCCACCATGCAGCGCGGCGTCGGCCGGCACCCCTCTGGCTGGTTGAATTCAAAGTCCACCAGCCAGATTTTTTTGAAGCCATCGAAGGAAAACACCGGGCGCGTGCAGCCTGGGTTAAGTCTCGCCGCGCAGGCGGCGTAAAACCGGGTGATCGACGGAGTCGATGATTTTCCCTTTGAAAGCGATCCGAAGCAACTCGTTGTAGGGTTGCTTTGGCCACGCAGGTTCTTGGTCAACGGCGGCGACGGCGAGGTCGTAAGCGCCGAGGGAGCGATTGGCAGAAACGCGCACCCACTTGTGACGGGCCAACTGCTGGGCTTCGAGGGCACTCTCATTCCACGCGTCCAGCCGGCCGTCGGCACCGGGCAGGCGCACGGGCCAGACGAAAACGTCACACTGCCGGGTCACCGCCAAATGGAGCCGTTTAACGTGGACAGTCGGCTCGCCGAGGAGTTGGTCGCGCAGATTGGGGGCGACCAAATAAATTTCATTCTCCTCCTTCAGCTCCAACACAAATGTGTCGAGAGAGTAGGCGGCGGAGTCAGGGTGCGTGCGAACAAACATCTCCTTCGACGGCTTGCGCACCGGGATGGTGACGAGGACTTTGGCCACGGTTGGGCCATCAACCATTTTCGGATCAATGCGGAGGGCGTCCAGCGAAGCAAAGACATCTTCGGGCTGCTTGGCTGGCGTTGGTTCGGGATCAGGTAAGGTGGTTGCTATCATAATTGAATAGGAGTTAATTTAGTGAGGTGATGACTTGTGCGGGTCACCACGGTGGTTAACAAGGGCCGCACAACCCGGAAACAGCGCGGCCGCTTCTATTTTTTTAACGTCGCGGTTTCGTAGCGCCGCAACGCCGCCAAAACGGCCGGCAATTCGTAGCGCACGAGCCTCGGCGTGATCCGCAGCACCGGAATTACACCGTTTGCGGTCAAGCGTTCGAGGGTGCGAACGGGCAGATTGACGGCGACAGCGAGCTCCTTTTTTTTTGAGGAGCAAACTGCCCGGGCCCGTGCCGCGACCAGCGGCGGGATCAAGGCGGGGAATGACATTTTCTGGTGGCATGGGTGCAGCCTAGGGCACCCAGTCGGCGATGAAAAAACAGCCAGAAAATTTTCCTATTTGTTCGCAGCTGCGGCTTCTCTCCCCTTACCCTTCCAGCACCGACCGAAAGTAATCCGCGAACTCCTCTTCCTGCTTGTATACGCCCTGCCTTTTATCGGGCATTTTGAGGTCAAATTGCTGGTCGGTGTCCAATTCATCCCACACCTCCCAGTGGAACCCATACGGCGGGTCCTGGCCCGGCTGATGACGGGCGCTCTCAAAAGGCAGGAGCAACTCCAGGTGCTCCCGCATGCGGCCCGCCTCCCGCAACCAGCTGGAGGGTTCGCGGTTGAGCAGTTTGTCTTCATTCTCTCTTCCAAACAGGCTGATGTTTGTCTCCAGCCACGCCTGCAAACTCCTGACCTCACCGGCGCAGATTTTATGGAGCAAGCGCCAGACGGCCACGTCCCAAAGCCAGTCGTGCCAGCGCTTGGCGTCCTTGCTCTGCTTCTGCCCTGCCTTCAGCAATGCCCCGTCGTCGTCCAACTGATCCAGCCACGCTTTGAACTGCGCCAAGAGCGCCGCCTTGCCTTTGGAAAAATCGACCTGAAAGGCCGCGACCACGCCCTCGCGGAGCGTTTCATCGGGGAAAACGGCGACAGGAAATTCGCTGCACGGTTTTCCCGGTGGCACCTCTTGGTTTTGCCACCGATCCCAGGCGGATTGCGCCGCGCCGCCAAAAGAGAGGAAACGGCTGACTGACAACACCGGCAGCGGGCGGACCGCGCACCGACAGGTAAAGCGCAGCTCCAAGGGAATGTCGCACCAAGGCCGCTCGGGAAAGTAGTCGCCCAGCCGCCTCCACAGCCAGGCGAATTCAAGGGCCTGCAGCCAATAGGTTGAGTGGATCCCCTCCTGCCGCTTCTCGATCTCCTCCCAAGAGCCGGGATCGTAGGATTCAGCGTTACGCTTTCGCTCCTCGGCCGCCATCCGACGAAGGATTTCGGACTCGCGGGCATGTTCGTAAAGACAAGCCATCGACTCCTGCCCTTGCACGGGATTTCCCGCCGGGTCGGTGACAATCCCGCACAGGTAACTTACGACAGCGCGCTCATCACCGCCAAGAGGGTTCCGGGTGCGGGGCTTCCGACTTAGTTTGATGGCCATGCCAGCAAGCCTACCGCCCTGCCCCGCCACATGACAATCGTGCGTCGTCTCCACCCGCCGCAGTTGCGCGATGGTTGCGCGATAAACAGGGAAAAGGGGCGGAATTGGGCGGAAAGGGGCGAGATGGCAAAATTTTCCGCTTGTTTCTGTAAGTTACTGGAATCCTTTTAATTATAACGAGAAATCGTGGCGCCCCCAGTTGGAATCGAACCAACACTCTCCGGTTTAGAAGACCGATGCTTTATCCGTTAAGCTATGGGAGCTTTTGTGAAGGAAAAATCGGCCAAATCCGGCGTTTGAAGTTGATTTTTCACGGTTGGAGAATGCAGGCCGAAAATTCCACCCAAAAAACGCGACTTCAAAACCTCGTTCGCCATAAGTCCGGCCGCTATTATGCTCGCCTTTACCTTAACGGTAAAGAGCTTTGGAAATCGGGTAGTGTCTCAGTTTGTAAGAAACGCAAAGATTCTCCGCTTGGAATTCAGGGACTTAACGGTAACGCAATTTTCAAATTGAGACATTACCAATAAACCGCGTCCAGCGCCCAAGCCAGCAATGCTCTCGCCTTGCCACTCGGGGACATCGCTCTCCGAAGCTCAGGAAAAGGATTTTGCCGCCATTGTTTGCTCCGACAAGATTCGCGCAACGATTTCCCCGTTCCCAAGTGCAAGCTCGGAGTGTCTGCTTCGATCCGGGTGAAGCTTTTCCTTCGTTGGGATTCTCGGAACGAGCCTCGCGCCACGGCTGCAAACAGCAAATTGCGCATCGGCGCGGTTGAGAAAATCGCGTGGGTCGCCTACATTTCCGACCCGTGCAGGCCACGCTCCTTTCGCTGCGCATCAAGAACCTCGCGCTGGTCGAAGACCTGCACTGGAACCTCGCGCCCGGCTTCGTCGCCGTCACTGGCGAAACGGGCGCCGGCAAGTCGGTCATCCTCGGCGCGCTGAAACTTCTCCTCGGCGAACGCGCCGAAAAATCGCTCATCCGCACCGGCGCCGATGCTTGCACGGTCGAGGCCGTCTTTGATCTCGGCGCGGACGCGCCCGCGCTCGATAACTTGCTCATCGAAAACGGCGTCGAGCCGAGCGCCGACAGCGGCGGCGAATTGATCGTCAAACGCACCTTCACCGCCGCCGGCGGCAACCGGCAATTTGTCAACGGCTCGCCGACGACGCTCGCCGTGCTCAAGCAGCTCGGCGACGCGCTCGTCGATTTGCACGGGCCGCACGATCACCAGTCGCTGCTCTCCGCCGACCGTCAACTCGCGTTGCTCGACGCCTACGCCCGCGCCGAGCCGGCGCGTGTCGCTTACGAAGAAAGTTTTCGCCGCATCGCGCACTTGCGCGCGGAACACGACGCGCTCGCCACGGGCGAAGCCGCGCTCGAGCGCGAACTCGATTTGCTCCGGCACCAAGTCGCCGAAATCCAGGCCGCCCAACTGCGCGCCGATGAAGAAGACGAAATCCAGGCGCGCTATTCGCTCGCCGCCAATTCCAAACGGCTCATCGAACTTTCCACCACCGCCGCCGGCGAGTTGAGCGAGGCCGAGCCGTCGATTCTCTCGCGTCTGGCCGACGTGACCAAATGCGTGCGCGAGCTGGAACGCCTCGACCCGGCGGGGGGCGGGGCGCTGGCGAAAAGTCTCGCGGGCGCGGTCGAGGAACTCGACGATCTCGCGCGCGATCTTTCGCGTTATTCCGCCAAGCTCGACCTCGATCCGGCGCAGCTCACGGAGTTGGAAGAACGCGTCACTTTGTTCCAAACGCTCAAGCGCAAATACGGTGCGACGATTGCCGACGTGAGCCGTTTCGGCGAGGACGCCGCTGCGCGTCTGGCGAAGATCGAAGGCCGCGGCGAAGAGCTGGCGCGGTTGCAAAAAGAGATCGACCGCGAGCAAACCGAACTGCTCCGGCGCGGTCGCAAGCTGAGCGAGCTGCGCGGCAAAGGCGCGCCCGCTTTGTCGAAAACCGTCGCGGGTCAGTTGCGCGATTTGGGTTTCAAAAAAAGCGAATTCGCCATCCGCCTCCAGCCGCTCGCCGAGCCGGGAAAAAATGGCTTGGAAACCATCGAGTTCGTTTTTGCGCCGCGCGCGGCGGGCTTGGAAACCGTCGAGTTTTTGTTTGCTCCCAATCCCGGCGAGCCGCCGAAACCGCTGCGTTCGATTGCGTCGAGCGGCGAGATTTCGCGCGTGATGCTCGCGGTGAAAAGCGCGCTCGCCGAGCAGGACGCCGTGCCGCTGCTGGTGTTCGACGAGATCGACGCCAACGTCGGCGGCGAGATCGCGCACGCCGTCGGCGGCAAGATGAAATCGCTCGGGCGCAACCACCAGATTTTGTGCATCACGCACCTGCCGCAAGTCGCCGCGCAGGCCGCGGCGCATTTCGTGGTGACGAAGGAATTTGACGCCGCGCAGACGCGCACGTTTTCCCGGCTGACCGAGGTGAAAGCGAAAACGCGGGTGAAGGAAATCGCCCGGATGCTCGGCGGACAAAGCGAGACCAGTCTCGCCCTCGCCCGCTCGCTGCTCGACGTGGAAGGCTGAGTCGCGGGGAGCGTGCATTCTCTCTCGCTGGGGAGCGCGGGCTTCCAGCCCGCTGCGGCCGGCATCCTGCCGGCTGCGTTCCAAAGCGACTTCGCTGCCTGCGGCAGCCATTAATTTTTCAGAAGCTTTCCGGCAAGGATGCCGAAAAGAGCGGGCTGGAAGCCCGCGCTCCCCTTTTCCTTCTCGCGTGCGTTCCCGCCTTGTGTTCTGCTCGAAAACACCGTGGCGACACCGCTCAAAATCCTCGCCTATTTTCTCGCCACCCTGCTGCTCGGAGCCACGCTGGCGCCGTTGCTATTCTGGGCCGGGCACGCCAGTGGCAGCACGTATCTGCGCGAGACGGATTTTCAACGTTACTTCGACCGCGCGATTCTTCTCTCCGCCTTGCTGCTGCTCTGGCCGGCGATGCGTGCGTTGCACTTCAGCGGCTGGCGAGACTTCGAGCTACGCCGCGACCCGGCGCGCTGGCAACATCTTGTCGGCGGTTTCCTGCTCGCGTGCGGCTTGCTCTGGCTGCTCGGCGGCTGCGGCATTGTCGCGGGATTTTTTCGCGTCCGCTGGTCTGCGCTGACGCCCGGCGCGCTCGGTTCCATCGCGCTTTCCGCCATCGCAGTCGCGTGTCTCGAAGAGATGTTTTTTCGCGGCGCGCTCTTTGGCCTCGTGCGTCGTGCGGCGTCGGACAAAATGGCCCTCGTCTTCATCGCGGCATTGTTCGCGATCCTGCATTTTTTGAAACCACCCGTCGGCGTCGTTGCGTCTGAGGTCGTGACGTGGTCGAGCGGTTTCGTGGCGCTGACGCGCGTCTTCTGGCAATTCGGCCAGCCCGCGCTGTTGGCCGCGGGTTTTACCACGCTCTTTCTGGTCGGTCTGATTCTCGGCTGGGCGCGCTGGCAAACCGGCGCGTTATGGGCCGGCATCGGTCTGCACGCCGGTTGGATCGTGGGGTTGAAAACGTTTGCCAAGATCACACGACGCAACGGCTCCGACGCCGGCTGGCCGTGGTTCGGTGAGAACTTGTATTTCGGTCTCGGTCCGGTTTTCACCCTGCTCATCACGGGCGCAATCGTTTGGCTGTGGCTGCGGCGCGGGATTTTTAACACCGAGGCAGAAGAGGCGGAGGCACCGAGACAGCAAAGATAGCGTTCGTTCCCCCAACCTCTCCGGTTTTTTCTGTGCCGCTGTCCTCGGTGTTCCCCGTGTTAAAAGACACTGCCCGTCGCGCCGAACAGTCATGCGTCCCCATTTTAATTTGTTGTTGCAACAAGCCTTCCGCGGCGGATGCGCCGCGCTGCAAACGCTTGGTGGCTTGTTCTTTCCGCCGTTATGTCCAGGTTGTTTGGGCGACAGCGCCGCTGCGCACGCGCTCTGCGCCGCGTGCCAGCAACGCATCGCGCGCGAAGTCATCGAAGCGCCGTTTTGCGCGACCTGCTCGCGTCCGTTTCGCGGCGCGGAAGTCGGGGAAAACCTGACGGCGTTTGTTTGTGCGGAATGCCGGGAACGTCGCGCGCCAGCCTTTACTCACGCCGTGGCCGGACACCTTGCGCGCGGCGTCGTGCGCGAGTTGATTCATGCTTTCAAATACGAAGGCCGTTTTTACTTGCGACGACCGCTGACAGATTGGCTCCAGGTTTCCTTGGCAAACGATTCGCGCCTACGCGATTTCCGACCCGACGCGCTGGTTGCCGTGCCGTTGCATCCGCGCCGTCAACGCGCCCGCGGCTACAACCAGGCCGCCGTGCTCGCCGCCCTGCTGGGCCGTCACGCCGGGCTCCCGTTTTTTGCCCATGCGGTGCGCCGGGTGCGCGACACGCCGACGCAGACGCACCTCACCCGCGAGGAACGGATCGAGAATCTGCGCGGCGCGTTTCTCGTGCCGCCACGGAAACAGGTCCGCATCGCTGGCCGGCGGCTCCTGCTGCTCGACGACGTGTTCACCACCGGCTCGACCGTGAACGCTTGCGCCCGCGCCTTGCGCGATGCCGGCGCGGCCGAGGTGCGCGTGCTGGCCGTCGCGCGTGGCTAATTTTTTGCGACGAAGCGGACCTCGCGCCAAGGACGCAGAAACGCAAAGGAGGTAGCAGCAGAAACTCGCACAGCTCTCACTTTTTTCTCTTTGCGCTTGGGCGAGAAAACTCTTCCAATTTCTTTCGCTTCCGCGGTTTGTATTTTTTATACTCCGCCGCTAACCTTCTTTCCCCCAAGCGCTCCTAGAGATGTCCTTCTTCGAAAAACCCAGCTTCATCGGTGGCGGCAAGAAAAAACAGATTCCCAATGGCTTGTTCGTCAAATGCCCCGGCTGCGGCGAGCTGGTTCACAACCTCGAACTCCAGGAAAACCAGCACGTCTGCCCGAATTGCGAGCACCACTTCGCCTTCGGCGCGCGCGAACGGCTGGCGCATTTGCTCGACCCCGAAAGTTTCGTGGAAACCGACACCGATCTGCGGCCCGTGGACGTGCTTGGCTTCCAGGGCGCCGCGGCCTACAAGGAGCGGCTGCAAAAGTATCAGCAGAAAACCGGCTTGGTCGATAGCGTGGTCAGCGGCCTCGGCAAATTGGACGGACGCGAGGTTTCCATCGCGATCATGGACTTCGAGTTCCTAGGCGGCAGCATGGGCTCCGTCGCCGGTGAAAAAATCACGCGCGCCATCGAGCGTGCCACGGCGCGGCAGCTGCCAGTGATCGTCATCTCCGCCAGCGGCGGCGCGCGGCTTTACGAGGGCATGTTTTCCCTCATGCAAATGGCCAAGACCAGCGGCGCGCTCGCCCTGCACTCTCAGGCGCGGCTGCCCTACATTTCCATCCTGACCAATCCAACCACCGGCGGCGTGACGGCGAGCTTTGCCACGCTCGGCGACGTGATCCTGGCGGAGCCAAAAGCGATGATCGGTTTCGCCGGCCCGCGGGTGATCCGCGAGACCACGCTGCAGGATTTGCCACCCGGTTTTCAAACCGCGGAATTTCTCGAAAGCCACGGTCTCGTGGACATCATCGTCTCGCGCAAAAAGCTGCGCGAAACGCTGATCTCGCTGCTCGCCTATCTTTGCTGCGCGACACCGCAGTCGGTTTGAGCGACCGGAAAATTCTCCCGCCAAGACGCCAAGGCTCGAAGATCAGAAAAACAGAAAATTTCTCGTAGTGGGCTATTTTGTTTTGTCATCCCGAGCGCAGTCGAGAGCCGGAGCGAAGCGGAGACAGCCGCAGGCAAACCTCTTACTATTGTCTGGCTCGATGGACAAACAAATCGCCCTCACGCCATTCTGCTAGCCAGACAGTCAGCAAGCGATCCTTCGACAAGCTCAGGATGACAGGATAGGGAGTTGCAGTAACGCAAAACGCAAAGTAGCCCACCTCCAAATTTCTTCCTTTCTTCGCGCCTTGGCGTCTTGGCGGGAGATTCTCAGCCGTGCCTGCCTGCGACCGATGGATTACCCGACCGCGCTCGCTTGGCTCTACGGCACCCAGCTCACGGGCATCAAGCTCGGGCTGGATTCCATGCGTCGGTTGCTCGCCGCGCTGGGTTGGCAACAGCCCGCCGGCACACGCTTTCTGCACGTCGCCGGCACGAATGGCAAAGGCTCGGTCTGCGCCATGCTCGCCGCCATTTGCCGCGCCGGCGGCTTCCGCACCGGACTCTACACCTCACCGCATCTCGTCAGCTTCCGTGAACGCATCCGTCTCGGCGACGCGATGATCCCGGAAGCCACGGTCGCCGCGGCACTCACCCGGTTGCGTGAGTTGACGGAACATTGGGAAAATCTGCCGACATTTTTTGAACTCACCACGGCGCTCGCGTTCGGGTGGTTTGCGCGCGACCGCGCTGAAATCGTCGTGCTCGAAACCGGCCTCGGCGGACGGCTCGACGCGACAAACGTCGTCACGCCCGCCGTCAGCGTCATCACGTCGCTCGACCTCGATCATACCGCGTGGCTCGGCTCGACGCTCGCGGAAATCGCCGGCGAGAAAGCCGGGATTTTCAAGCCCGGCGTCCCCGCCGTCAGCGCGCCACAACCGGCCGAAGCAGCGCTTGTATTGGAACAAACGGCGCAACGAGTCGGCACGCCCTTGCAATGGCCGAGTCTCGAATTGCCGGGAAAATTTTCCGTCAACCTCGCCGGCAGCCATCAACGCGCCAACGCCGCCCTCGCCCTCGCCGCGTTGCGCGCGGCGGACATCGCCATCCCAGAATCTTCGGCCCGCGCCGGTTTGGAAAACGTCGACTGGCCTGGCCGCTTCCAGCGACTTGAAGCGGGCCGGATCATCCTCGATGGCGCGCACAATCCGGCCGCTGCCCGACGACTGGCGCAAACCTGGCGCGAAGAATACGGCGACAGCGAGCGCGCGAGCATCATCCTCGGTCTGCTGCGCGACAAGGATGCCGCCGGCATTTGCGAGTCACTCGCGCCCATCGCCGCGCGTTTCATCGTGACAAAAGTCCGCACCAATCCGCGCGCCAGCGAACCGGCCGAGATCGCAGCCGTGCTCGCCGCCGGCGCGGCGTCCAAAGTTCCTTGCGTCGTCACGCCCGACCTCGCGGCGGCATTGGCGCAGGGGCGCGCGCAACCCGAGCGCATTCTCGTCACCGGCTCATTGTTCCTCGTCGGCGAAGCACTGGCCGAGTTGACGGAAGGCGGCAGCGGGACGCTGCCTGCAAGCAGCTTGCAATAAGCGGAACGCTTTCATTTTCGTCAGACCACACGGTAAGCTTTTGCACCATGAACTCCCCGCGTCGCTGTTGCTTCTACTTGTTTGGCGTCACCTGTCTGCTGCTCGCGTTTACCGCGCTGCCGGCCCAAGCCGACGATGACGCGGCATCGCGCCGCTCGGCTGCGGAGGAATTGCTCAAAACGATGCGGATGGAAGAGATGCAAGCCCGGACCGTCGAGCAGGCCAAGACCATGATTGCCGGGATGTCCAATCGCTCGATGCAGCAATACAACCTCAGCCCCGAGACCGTGGCGGAGGCCAAGAAGACGCAGGCTGCAATGCTCGATCTGATTTTTCGTAAGCTGAGTTGGGAAGCGATGAAGAGCGAATACATCGGCATCTACGCCGACACTTTCACCGAGTCGGAACTGAAAGAACTCACGACCTTCTACCGCTCGCCGGCCGGACAGAAGCTACTCGAAAAACAACCGCAACTGACGGCCAAAATCATGGAGATCAGCCAGAAACGGACGATGGAACTAATGCCTGAAATCCAGGTGATGACTACGCGCCGTCAGGCGTTACCGATCACGACGCCAACACCTGCAATCTTACCTACTCCCTCAGGCGGCGGCAAATAAACCGGCGTAGCGAAAATCATACTGTTGAATTGTTTATGGAATCTGTTGTGCGCTAGTCGGTTCCTGGCATCGGTTTTGCTCGGCTTATCTGCGTGTTTGAGTTTATCCCGATTGATGCTGCCCAAGAGATTGAGGAAATCGACGAAAATATCCGTAAGCTTCAAAATCGCGCTGATCTTCTGCGACGAATCTGTCAGCCACTTTCTGTTGAAAGGCTCACGTCACTTCACGAACGCTTCACCCAGATTCACAGAGAATTTTCCAGTGCGTTAGAGATTTTCAACGTGGAATCAGCTTCCCTATTTGAAGATCTCGCTCAAGCCTTGGGTTATGTTTCTGGGGGCGACTTCTACGAGTGGATGTCGGTTCGCGGGGAAAGTGGCCGTCTGTTTCGTATTGCACAATGCATCTCAGAGGAGTTCTGCACGGATACAAGAAGAGGACTCTACTACGAAGCTCGCAAGGAACTCGAAATGATGTTCTTGGAGCTTAAAGGATGCAATCCGCCCTGTGATTGGTTTGAATGCTTGCTTCGTGAAGAGGGTCAAATCTCGTATGACGAGAAAATGCCTCCTGTTTTTTGAAACAACTGATTAGTTAAGATTAGCACGACAGTCGCCCATTAACCTCTTGGAAAGCGGCTGCGGATGCGAGAACAGAGCGAATTCAGCCTCCACAAGTCGAGAACGAAAATGATCAATTTTCACGACCTATTTCTGCTTTGTTCTACTCCACCTTCACCCGCACACGAGCGATGGCGCCGGCGACTTCTGGCAGGGTAGCTTCGATCTCCCATTCGCCGCGTGCGAGCGGCCAGAAACGGCGGTGGCCATCGGCGCGCGGTGATGATGTGTTTGTCGTCATTGCAGCCAAGGGGATGAACTCATCCAGCGGACGGCCGTTGATCGTCCATTGCACACGCACGGGGTCGGGCGCGGTGCTGGTCAATTCGATCATTTGCTGACCCGGCGGCAATTCGTCGTTCAACACAAAGGCCGCGCCGTCGGCCGGCGACAAAATTTTCAACGGCTGCTCCGGCTCGGGATCGGTGACGGCGTTCAAATCATTCTGCGGACTGCGGCACCAGGCGGCGTATTCAGGCGGCAAACGCAGGCGCGGCGGCGTGCCGACAAATTGTTCCGCCGCGCTGGTCGTCGGCGCGGTCCCGGCCAGAAATAATTCGCGCACAAACGGCCGCGGACTGCCGGCTTCCGGCGCGGGCCGCAGGCCCGTGAGCGGGCAGACTTCGACTTGGACCAGTTTTTCGCTCAACATCGGCTCGGGCAGCGGCGCGTCCTGACGCTCGGTGAGCAGGTGTTCCATCAATTCGTGCCAAAGCGGAGCCGCGGCGTGGATCGCCACGCTTTCCTCCAGCGGCCCGCCGTCGAAACGGCCCGCCCAGACGGCGACCGTGTGGCGCGCGTTGAAGCCGACACACCATTTGTCACGAAACCCGGAGCTGGTCCCGGTCTTCACCGCCACGCGCACACCAGCGGGAAAATCGAGCGGCGAGCCGTTGCCGAACGTGGCTCGCCGGGCGTCGGGATCGCACAGAATATCGGTGATGATCGCCGCTGCCTCCGGCGAGGCGATGCGTTCCTCGGACGCCGTTTCATTCGTCCAAAAACGCGCCGGACTGGCGACTCCGCCGCGCGCCAGGCCGGCATACGCGGCGGCGAGATCGAGCAGGCGGACCTCGGCGTTGCCGAGCACGAAGCCGGCGCCGAGATCGTCGAAGGGTCGGTTGAAGCGGAAGCCCCAGCGCGTCAATTCGTAGAACGCCTGGCGCGCGCCGATTTTGCCGAGCGTCACCACGGCTGGCACGTTCAGCGACGAGCCGAGTGCGACGCGCACCCGCACCGGGCCGTGGTGCCTCGGCGTGTAATTTTGCGGATCGTAGTCGGCGTAAATCGAATGCACAGCTTCGGCCGTGTCGGGCAGGATCGACGCGGCGGTGAGCATCCGGCGGTCGAGGGCGTTCAAATAAATGAACGGCTTGAGCGCGGAGCCGGCGCTGCGGGCGCGGAGCGCGCCATTGACCTGGCCTTCGCGCGGATCGGCGTAATCGCCGGAGCCGACGAGGGCGCGCACCGCGCCGTTGGAATTTTCCAAAATCACGACGGCGGCTTGCACCCGTTCCCCTGCGTCGGCGGCGAGAGTTTGCAGATGGCGTCGGCAAAGCGATTCGGCCACACGCTGCAAGTCGGGATCGAGCGTGGTGCGCAGGCTTCCGCTTGCGACGGCAGCCGCATGGCGTCCGCGCCGCGCGAGCAGCGCATCGACGAAATGCGGCGCGCGGCGCGCAGGCAGGAAGTGCCCCGGATGCGGCGGCGACTCGGCGAGGTCGCGCGCCTGGGCGGCGGCGATGACGCCGAGTTGCGCGAGGCGTCGGACGCTGCGCTGGTATTTGTATTCCGCCGCGGCGGGATGCCGCCACGGATCGAGCCGCGAAGGCGCTTGCGGCAGGCCGGCGAGAAAGATGGCTTCGGCGAGCGTCAGGCTGCGGGCGGATTTGTGAAAATACGCCCGCGCCGCGGCCTCGGGACCGATGAGTCGGTTGCCGTAGGAATTTTCGTTGAGATAACGGGCGAGGATTTCGTCCTTCGTCCAGCGGCTTTCCAGTTTCCAGGCGGCGGCAGCCTCGCGCGCCTTGGTCAGGAGCGTGCGGCGCGGACGCGGCTGACCTAGCGGAGGGACGGACGCGAGTTTGATGAGTTGTTGCGTGATCGTCGAAGCGCCGGAAACAACGTGACCGGCGCGCAGATCGCGCCCGAGCGCGGCGAGCAACGCGCGCGGATCGATGCCGTGATGTTGAGTGAAACGTCGATCCTCCAACGCGATGGTGATTCGTCCCAAATCCGGTCCCATCTCGCTCAGGGCGACGGCGTGCCGGCTGCGAGCGCGGTCGTCGGCAAGCTCCGCGAGCGGTTCGCCGCGCGTGTCGAGTAAAGTCAACGTCGGCGGCAGCGGCGCACGCAACAGCGCCTCGGGAATCGGCACCATCGCCAGCCACGCAAGGCCGGTGCTGCCAATGAGCAAAATGACAAGCGCGGCCCAACGCAGGACGCGCCAGCGCCATTGCCTGCGAGGACGGTCCGCAGGAGTTTTCCGACGATTCTCTTCGTCCGGCACTCGAGCGCTCACGGCTTTGTTGCCACGAGCGTCAGACGTGGCCAATGCCAGACGATTTTGCTGTCTGGCTCGGTTTGCAAGCGCAACGTGGCGCGCACGCTGTCGGGCGCGTGGGCAATGAGTTCGCGCACGGCGCGACGGTTATCCGGCGGCGTGTCGGCGGCGGCAAAATACCATTCCAAATCGGGCTGCTTGAGCGTGCGCATTTCCTGATGAATGACGCGCAATCCGGCGGCGTGGCACAGGCGCTCCCACGCGCGCGGCGAGAGCAGCCGATGGTGGCTCGGGTCGCGCAATTTTTCGACCTCGTGCAGCCACGCTTCCACCTCGGGCGCGTCGTTGTAAATGCTGCCGTCGATGAGCAGGAAATGACCGCCGAGTCGCAGCACCCGGGCGGATTCGCGCACGAAGGATTCGGGCGAGGAAAAATGGTGCGGCGCGATGCGGCAGGTGACGAGGTCGAAGCTCGCGTCAGCGTAGGGCAACGCCTCCGCCGGATGCTGGCGCGTCTGCACACTCAGGCCGCGTTCCGCGGCGAGCGCGGAGGCACGCGCGAGCATGTTTTCCGAAATGTCGGCCAGCGTCACGGCATAGCCGAGCGAGGCGAGCAAAATTCCCGTGTGCCCGCCGCCCGTGGCAACATCAAGCGCGGTCGTCGAGCGGCCCGGCGACGGCGAAGGAACGTGGCGCAACGCGGCGACCACGTCCTCGGTGTCGGCGAGGATGTGCGACTTGCCGTAGTTCGCGCTTTGGCGATCAAATTGCGCGCGGGCGGATTGTTGGATGGGATCGAGAGTTTCGAACATAGGATGGATTGCTCATCCCGGTTCTCACCTCCGGAGGCTTAATTCGTAATCCTAATCTTAATCCCATCCCGCTGCCGTCGGAGGCAAGGGCGACGCGCTGCGAGCGCGGAAGAGACTAAGATTAGGATTAGGATTACGATTAAGTGGGAGAAACAAAGATCACGGTTCGACGATCAGGTTCGCCGCGGGCGTCAGGCCCGAGACGCTCGGATCATACATCGGCGAGGCTTGCGTGCTGGGCCAGCGGAAATCGCCCGCGGCTCCGGCGCGCACGAGCACGCTGCAAGTCGAAATGCCCGGATCGAGCCGGTCGAAATACAGGCTCGCTTTCTGATCGCGCAGTTCGCTGTGCGACGGCTCCAAGCGGTTCTCGCCCTTGGCCGGCGGCGGGATTTCGTAAAAGCCCGCGAACATCGTCAGATCGGGATTGATGAGTTCCAAACCCGCGGGCAATTCGTCGTCGAGCGCGACGTAGCTGCGCAGCTTCGCGCTGGCGAGCCGGTAGGTGACGAGCAGCCGGTCGTTGAGCTTGATCGCGGGCGCGCCGGGCGCGCCGGTGCGGGCTGGGTCGGTGAGGTTGCGCACCACGCGTTCGACGCGCAAGCCGCGGTCGGTGCGGGCTTCCTCCTCGGGATTGGCGAGGCGAAATTCCGCGCCGAGCAAATAATAAAGCGGCGCGTTCTCACCTGACGCGGCGGCGAGTCTGCCGAGGCGCAGATCGGCGCCCGAGCGCGCGAGGTCGTTCTTCACCCAGGCGACGGCGGTGCCATCGGTGGAAACCAAGTCCGGCCGGGTCGCGGCGGTCTTTAGCTTGGGCGCTTTGTCCGCGCCGTGCAGCGAGCCGTAAGCAATGAGAGTCCAGAGATTTTCCTGCGTCGAGAGCAGCGGCGCGTGGTCCAGCGCGGCTTCGAGCCGGGCGCGCGCGGCGGCTTGCTTTTTCGCATCCCAAAACGGCGGGTGCGCTTCGGTCAGCGCTGTCAGCATGATGGCCTGGGCGCGCATGTCGGAGGAAAAGGTGCGCGGATCAAACGCGCGCGGCGAGCGGCCCTTGGCCGAAGTCAGCGGCGTGGTGTCCAGCTCGCGGAGCAACTGCAATTTTTCCTGCGGCAGCGTGTCGTTCCATTGCAAGGCCAGCGCCAGCAAGGCGCGACCCTCGTCGCCGAGCGGCTCGCGGTTCAGGAACAAATCCTTCGCCGCCTGTTCGCGCGCGTCGGCATCGCCTTCCGCCGCTGGTTGCACGAGCAACGCAAAGGCGCGCATCCACGCCGTCTCGTGGTTGCTGCCGCTGCGGCCGGCGATGATTTTTGTCAGCGCTTTGTTGAATTTTTCGGCCAAGCCTTCGGGCACGGTGAAATTGGCGTTCGCCGCGCGGTTCACAGCCCACGCGGCCTGAATGGTGACGAACGCATTCGCCTCCTTGCCGCCGGGCCAATACGGCAGCGAGCCATCGTCGAGCAATGATTTGTCAAAGAGCCGGAGCTGGCGCTCGATGACCGCGCGCCAGGCGGCCTGCTGCTCGCCGTCGGTCGGCACGCTGGCCCAGAGTGCTTCGAGCGAGGAATAGGCGAGCACGCGGGTGGAGATTTGCTCGAAGCAGCCGTGCGGATATTGGAGGATCGCTGGCAGACCTTGCAACCGCGGCAATCCTTGCGAAGTCGAAACGGCGAGGTCGAAATGCCCGCCGGTCGCGGCGCGTTTCCACGCGGCGGGCAGGAGCGCCGCGAGGTCCGGCGCGGGGCTACTCACATTCGGGTTCAGCGTGCCGGCGACGGACTCGTGGCGCAGCACGGTCGGCGGCAAAACGGGCAGCGTGATTTCCACGGAATCAGCCAGGCTCGGATCGGCGGCCGAGGTCGCGGTGAAGGTCACTTTCACGCCGGTCACGTCGGCGACTTTGGCTTTGAATCGGAAAACGGCGGGCGCGTTTTTCGCGGCGTTCACCGGTGGCGCGCTGGCGGCGTTCGGGTCGGTCAAAGCCAGGCCGGCGTCGGTCACGCACGCGACGCTAAGCAGGTCGTTGTCCCGCGCGCTCTGGCGCGCGACGGCGCGCAGTTCGACGGTGTCGCCGACGCGCAAAAAGCGCGGCAGCGACGGTTCGAGTTGCAGCGGCTTGGCGACCTCAACGACGGCGTTGCCTTCGCCGAATTGGTTCGTGTTCGTCTGCACGATGGCGACGAGCCGGTAGCGCGTGAGATTGTCCGGCGCGGTGAATTCAAACGGCACGCGACCCGCTGCGTCCGTGCGCAATTTGGTCTGCCACAGCGCGAGCGGGCGGAAATCTTTGCGCACGAATTTCGAGCCGAATTCCTCGCCGCCGCCGCCGATGACGAAGCCTTTTTGATAAAGGCTTTTGCGTTCGATGGAAGTCACGTAATCCCGCAGCGCGGCGTAGGTTTTCACCGCGTGCCGGCGCACGGGGTAGAACGGCGAAAACACTTCCGGCGCCTCCCAACTGCCCAGCGCCAGGACGGCGTCATCGACGGCATACACCGTCACGTCCGCGTCGTTGACCGGCGCACCGGCGATGCGGACTTCGACGCTGCCGGCAACGCGTTCACCCGGACGCACGGCGGCTTTTTCAAATTTCGGCGTGACTTCAAGATTCAGGTCCGGCCGCGCGACGCGCAGTTCCGCGCGGGCGTAGCGCTCGGCCGGCAGGCGGTCGTTGCCGCCGGGGCGCACGAGGTAGATGGCGACCTTCGCGTTGGGCGCGTATTCCTTTTTGACCGGCACTTCGATGCGGCTCGTGTTGCCGGTCAGCCGCACGAGCAGCGTGTCGAGAATGCGGTCGGTCTCGACGGAAACCCACGCGACGCCGCTGACGGGCGAGCGGGTGATGAACGCGGCGGTCTGGCCGGGCGTGTATTCATTTTTTTCCGCGTGGATTTCGAGCGAGGTGTCATTTGTCACCGGCACTTCGTCCGGTTCCTCGCCGGTGATGAAAATTTCCACGCTCGCGTGGTTGCGCAGATTCGGCGCGGAGGCGACGACGACGTAGCGGCCCGGCTCGGTGACTGGCAATTCCAACGCGCCGTTGCCTGCCTTCGGCAGCGTCACGGATTTCACCGGATTGTAAACCGACGTGTTGCGATAGCGGAAAACGAACGGCGCGATTTTTTCCTTCGCCGTTTTCGTGGTGACGCGAAACACGTCGAGCTTGACGCCCGCATCGACGCTGCCCGCCGCTGGCCCATCCTTGGCATCGAGCAAGGTGGTTTTCACCGAAATCAGCCGCTTCTCGTTCGCGCCGCCGGACTCGGGCGCATCGTCGCGCAAACCGAGCAAGGCCGGTTGCAGCATGACCGTCGAGGCAACGCTTTCGTTGTCGCTCGGACTGACGCTCTGGCCGTCGGCGGAAGTCACCGCGACCGTCCAATAAGCCCGGTAGCGCGCACCCGGCAGATTCGGCGGCGGCGGGACGCGCAGGATGGCCGCGCCATCTTTGTCGAGCAGCGTGTCGCCTTTGGTCGGCGGCGGGTCGTCGCCGGCGGGCCTGGCATTTTCACTGTAATGATCGTCCAGCCGCCAATCCGCGTTTGCCGCAGTGGAGTTGTTTTCGCTGTCGTTGTCGTCGCCGCTGCTCCCGTCATTGCTGTTTTTGTTCGTGTCGGGTGAAGCGTAGGCGTCGTTGCGTTCCCAGCGCACGCTCCACGCGACCTTGGCGCCGACGACCGGCTGGCCGGAAAAATAGTGCGCATCGACTCGCAACAGCGCTGCCGCCGCGTCGGTTTTGCCCGGCGCCGGCTCGGCGTCCGCCTGAACCTTGACCTCGAAGAGCGGCGTCTTGTATTCCTGCACTTGAAAGTCTGCTTCCGCGCCCGTGCCTGACGCCGTAAGCTCTCCCACGGCGCAGTGCAATACATGCCGGCCGAGCTTCGCGCCCTCGGGGATGGTCCACTCGGCTTCCCAGCCGCCGGCCGCGGTGAGCGTCGTCTCGCCCTCGGCCACGGTCTGCGCCTCGTAGCCTTGTGTGATGGTCCAGGAAACCTTGCTGCCAGCGGCGGGAAGACGCAGCCGCTCCGTGCCGCCGGCGCCACCACGTTCCGCGATGCGCGCGAGGCCGAGGATTTTTACCGTGTGCCCCGGCCGATACAGCGGCCGGTCGGTGAGCACTTTGCTGCGAAGCTGCGTTGCGGGCGGCGTCTCGGATGGGATGTAAACGCTGTCGAACGCGCTGGCGTCGAGGAATTGCAGCGCCGGCCCGGTCTGGGTGTCGGCGATCAACATTTCCGCTGGCTCGCCGCCGCGTTCGTTTTTGCCGGGATGCAGCTCGCTCGTCGTGAAGCGCACCGTGCCGTTGGCGTCCGTCGTCGCGCTGGCAAGCTCAAAATTGCTCCTGCTGACGGCACGCACTTTCACACCCGCGCGCGGCAGACCGTCGTCCATGCCCGCGACGCGGGCGGTGATTGCTTCGGCGCTTTCTTTTTGCGTGATGATCGCGTCGCTGAAAACCACGAGCGACCGATGCCCGACCGTGCGTTTGCCCTCGCCGGCCGGCCCGGTGACTTCGAGCAGATACAAGCCGGAAAGCGCCGACGACGGCTCGTTCGCCGCCGGCTGCCACGCGATCTCGCGCAAGGTCTCGGCGTCGCCGCCGCTCGCCGGAAATTCGCCGCTGGCGCGCACGGGCAGCGCGTAAAGATCGGTCAACAATTCCGTCGATTGCGGCACGTCGTTGTCCGTGTCTGGATCGGTGATTTCCTTGCCGGTGACGAGGTCTTTCTTCGCCTTTTCAAACTCGCGCAAACGCGCCTGGACAGCGGCAAACTTTTCCCACGGCACCGCGGCCAGCCGCCAGCGCAACGCGCCGGTGTTCACCTGCAAAAACGAAAAGCGCAATCCCAGCCGCGACCGCTGATACACGCGCGGTCCGGGAAAAAAGAGCGCCGCCCGCTTTGGCCGGAATGTCGCACCCCAGTGCGCCGGCTCGGACAAGCCGTAACCGCGCGCGCCTTTGATGTCGGTGCCAATGACGACTTTGTAGTGGGCTTTTAAGTCAAAATCTCCCTCGGCGATCACCTCGTCGCCGTCGGCGTGAAGTTTCAAATTTCCCACGGGCGGTTCAAACTTGAGCGAGTCAGCTTTGACCGTGGCCGGATCGATGTTGTCGTCGAACTTCACGCGCACTATCGGCTTCTCCAGCGGGTGGTTGAAGGCGCCGAGCCAGGCCACATCCAGCGCGTCGGTGTGCCCGAGCGGGAAGCGCCGCAGATAGGCCAGCGGCTGGCCCGCGGCGGCATCGCGCAAGCCGGCGTCGAGGATGAGGTCGAACGTGCGGTCGAGCGGCAGGAGCTGGCCATCGCGCGGGCTGGCGCGCACGACGCGGCCGGTCGGCAGGTCGCGCTCGTTGTCCTCCTCGCGCAAGCTCAGCTCCGCCGGAATCCGCACGGCGCTGTCGCGGTCTTGGAACCAGATGTGCTCGGCGGCATCGGAGAGCCGCACGGGATAAGTGAACGTGAGCACGACCTGCGGCGAGCCGGCCAGTTGCGTCTTTTCGTTGAACTCGGTGGAAACGGTGAACTCCGCCGTGGTCAGCGTCGCGCCGACCCAACCGGCAGGCGCCTGGAGCGGCTTGCCGTCCTGCATTTTTAAGCCGGGCGCGAGCGTGATTTTATATTTTTGGCCGGGCCGCAAGCCGCCGGTGATCTCGAACTCACCATCGGTCTGGCTCTTCCAAAACCACTTGCCCTCGACCGGCGGATCGAACCGCACTGGCGCCGGCTGGTTGCCCGCGTCGATGAGGTCCGCGCTGACCATCGCGCCGGGAAACGAAACGTGCACCGTGCCGCCCTGCTCAATCTCGCCGTCGGCGGGGTCGAACACCACGCCGATGTCCGGCTGCGCGGGCGGCTCGTCGCTCTCCTCGGTTTGCGGCGGGTCGGTTTTCGGCTTGGCTTTCGCGTGCGCGCATGGCGCGACGCCGAAGCAGGACAGCGCGGCGAGCAGGAGCAGGCAGTTCGCAATCAACAAACGGCGCGTGGAACCGAGGAGGACACGCTGGGTCGAGGGCTTCATATTTCAAAGAAGACAACAAGGATGATTCGCTTCAGGAAGGATTCGCCTTCCCTGGTTGCAGCCGCAAAATTCGACCAGCGTCCCGGTCGGCTTCAGCGATGCGGCCGAGCGCGCGCAGACAGTGCTCGCGGCGCTGGAGCCACTTCAATTCTTCGCGGATGCTCAACGCGCGAGAGAGTGCGTCGATGGCGGCGGGAAAATCCACGCGGGTGTCTTGTTCCAATCGGCCGAGGAGCGCCCACGCGTCAGCGTTGCGCGCGTCGAGTTCCGTGGCGCGGCGGGCTGCGGCGAGCGCTTCGACGGAGCGTTCGTTGCGCAGGAGCGCCGCGGCGTGGACCACGATGGCCTCAGCGTTGCGCGGATTGAGTTGCGCCGCGCGCGCGGCGTCGTCGAGCGCGAGCACCGGCTGGTCCGCGCCGAGCAAGATCGCGGCGCGGCCGGCGAGCGCGGCGGCGATTTTCGCCGAATCCGGCGGCCCGGCGGCCACCGTGGTGTCGAGCGCGTGCAGACGGCGGAGATCGTCCATTTTTGGCTCGGCGGGCGCGACGCGCAACGCGACGGCTTCCTCGTCGCGGTTCAACACTCGCAGCAGCCTGCCTTTGAGCAGTTGCGCCGCGCGCGCTCCGGGATCGGCGGCGAGCGCGGCGTCCACGTCGCGCAAAGCGGCATGGTTGGCTCCGACGTAGTAGTAGATCAACGCGCGCTCGAACAACGGCCCCGCCGCGGCCTCGCCCGTCGCCGTTGCAAGCTTTGCCGTCAGCGCGCGTAACGCCGCCGCCTGCGCGCGCAGGCGGTCAAAAATCGGCAGCAAACTTTTCACCCTGCTGTCGGTGGCGTCGAGCCGGTTGGCGACGCGAATCTCGCGGTCGGCATCATCGAGTCGGCTGGCGTTCAGCAGACAAAGCGCGTAGTTGGCGTGACCGGCGGCGTCGGTGTTTGGTTTGAGGTATTGCCGATAATAATCGGCGGCAGCCGCCCAGTTGCCGCGTTCGCGCAAAAGCGCCGCCAGCTTTTCCTGAAAGCGCGCACTCTCGGGCAGATGCGCTGCGAGCGCCGCGCGCCAGGCCGCGATGGCTTCGTCCGGCTTGTCGGCGGCCAGCGCGATCTCCCCGCGCCAAACCGCAATCGTTCCCGGCGGGTGCAGGTGTTCAGATTCAATGCGGGCGAGGGTCGCGCGCGCTTGGTCAATGTTGTGCTCGGAGATTTGCGCCTCGATGAGCGTCTTGGTCAGCGCGGCCGCATCCGCCGGGTGCGCCGGTTTGCCCGTGGCAGGATCGGTCAGCAGTTGACGACAAATCTCGGCCAGCGCGCTGGTATCCTCTGCGGACTGCGCGGCGCGGAGCTGATCGCGCAAGGAGGGCACGGCCGGGTCCGCGCCCCGCGCCGGGGGCAAGGCCGCGAGGAGGACGAGCGGGAGCGTGCGAATGAGGACGAAGGACCGGGTGGCAATCGGCGGCAACGACATGGCGGCTGGGAAAAAGCGGGATGGCCCGCGCGTGGTGCGAAGGATTTTTACCCTTGGGTTAACGCTTGGCGAGCACGCAGTTTGCGCAAGAATCGTGGAAATTTCCTTTTTTCCCTTCGCAACGGCTCGCTACGCTGCGGAGAAAATGATGCCTTCCCCCGCCCCGGAAAAAAATCGCGTCCTCGTCATCGGCAGTTTCGTGCAAGACCTCACCTGGGATTGCGCCGAATTTCCTCGCGCTGGCGAAACGGTCATCGGCCGGTTCCGCACCGGGCCGGGCGGCAAAGGCTCGAATCAAGCGGTGGCCGCCGCCCGCGCCGGCGCGCGCGTGACGTTCGTCGGCGGCTTGGGGAAGGACACATTTGGCGACGGGGCGCGGGAGTTTTTGCGCGCGGAGGGCATCGACTGTCGCGCGGTGGAAAAATCGGGCGTTGCCACGGGCACGGCGGGCATTCTCGTGAATGCGCACGGGCAAAATGAAATCGTTGTCGCGCTCGGCGCGAGCGCGGCATTGCAGCCGGCGGACCTCGATGCGCAAATGGACATTTTCAAGTCAGCGGCTGTCGTCCTGGTGCAGCACGAGGCGACGCTGGAAGTGAATGCCCACGCGTTGCGCCGCGCGCGGGCCGCAGGCGCGCTGACGATGCTGAATCCGGCGCCGATGCGCGCCGATTTTGACCCGGCAATTCTCAGTTCAGTCGATCTGCTCGTGCCGAACGAGACGGAGTTCGCCGCGCTCGTGAATCGGTTGCCTGACGCCGCCGCGAAGATCGGCGGCGAGCCCTTCAATGAAACGGCGCTGGCGGCACTCGACACGGCGGCGCTCCAGGCGTTGTGCCGGTGCTGCGGCGTGCCGACGGTGATTATCACGCTCGGCGCGCGCGGCTGCTTTGTCTCGACCTCGGCGGGCGGTGAACTCGTGCCAGCGGTGACCGACGTGCGCGTCGTGGACACGACCGGCGCGGGCGACGCCTTCGCTGGCGCGCTCGCGGCCGGGCTGGCGGAATTCGGCCGTGGCGAGGTCGCGCGCGCGGCGCGATTCGCCAACGTGGCCGCGGCGCTGTCGGTCACGCGGGTTGGCACCGCGCCGGCCATGCCGCGCCGGGCCGAGATCGACGCGTTGTTTTCCGCCTAAAAAATTTCCCGCGGCTCAGCGCCCGCCGACGCGCAGCCGGACCAGATTGTGCGCCGGCACGGCGTTGAACAAATCGAACCGGCCGGCGACGAGCAGACCATTTTCTTCGCCACCGGCAGCCGGCAGCGGCACGATGGCGTGAACGGTCGCCGGATCGTCTTCGTCTTCCACGTCGTCGGAGACGAAGTTGGCTGCGCCCGCGCCGGGATCGAAACTCGTGTCCCAACGGCCGTGGGCGTCGAGCCGCACGATGCCGCCGAGCGGCCGGTTGCGGATCGTGAGAAATTTTCCGCCGACGAGCAGGGCATCGCCGGTGGCGACGGGGACGAGCGTTTCCACGCTGCGACTGCCTGCGCCGGCCAATTCAGGATCGAACGTTGCATCAAGCCGGCCGTCGTTCTCCAACCGCGCCAGACCAGCGCGCGCCTGCCCGGCAAAATGCGTGAACTCGCCGCCCACGATCGGCTTGTTGCCGACAGGCGACAGCGCGAGGCAGAGCACGGCGCCGTCCGCGCCCAAACCGGGATCAAACGCGAGGTCCAGCGTGCCATCCGCGGCGAGCCACGCGACGTGCGCCCGCGGCTGGCCGGCGACGGATTCAAAACGGCCGCCGATCAAGATTTTCCCGTCGGGCAACGGCAGGATCGCCGTGATCGCGCCGCCGGCAGGAATGGCCGGCGGGTGAAAGCCGGGCACCGCGGCGCCCGTCGCGGCGTCGAGGCAAAGCAGGTGCCCGGCGCCGTCGGCAAATTCGCCGCCGACCAGCACGCGCAGCGGGTGAGCGCTCATCTCGGCGTCCTTGTCCGCGGGCAGCAGCGCCAGCGCGCGCAGGCCATCCACGGGCGCGGGCGACGGACCGTGGATTTGGTCCGTCTCCGCGGTGGCGTCAGCGTGCCGGCGCGATCTTCCGCGCGTCGCCGGCGGTGCGGCGGTTAGCAGCGCGTTCGTGGCGTCGAAAGTTTCGTCGAGCGAGCCGTCGGCCCGCAAGCGCGCGAGCAGTCGGCGTGGCTTTTCCGCGAAGCGGCGAAACGCGCCCGCCACGAGACAACCGCCGTCGGGCAAGGGCAACAAGGCCAGGATCGGCTCCGTGCCCGGCCCGTCGCCGGGATCGAACGCCGCGTCGAGCCGGCCGTCGGGAAAAATCCGCGCGATCCGCCAGCGTTCCTGTCCGGCATAAGTCGTGAACCAGCCAGCGAGCAATACCTTGCCGCTGCCGTCGGCGGCGAGTGCGGCGCAATGGATGCGGTCGCCCGCGCCTTGACCGACGCGTTGCAAAAACTCCGTGTCGATGCCGCCGTCGCGCACTGCGGCGGGCGCCTGCTGCGCGCGCGCAAAGTCCGCGCTCAGCGCGAGAATTTGCAGCCCAAGCGCGACGGCAAGCAACCGCCGCAGCAACAGTGTATCTCCGGCAAAAAAATGCATGGCGTGGGTGGATCGCGCGCTCCGTCGCGCGATGATTTGGCGCGGCAGCGCCCAATAATTTTCAGGGAAGTTAGGCAGCTTGCGCTGCAAATCATCGCGCGACGGAGCGCGCGATCCACCTGATTTATTACTTGGAAATTCCGCGCACGAATTGCGCCAAGGCGACCGTCGTCTCGTAGGTCAAAAACGGCGTGATGAGATAGACGCCGGGGAAATGATCGAGCGCGGCGCGGCAGACGTCCTTGGCGATTTCCACACCTTCGTTGCGGCCGTCGATTCCTTCGCGGCCAGCCATGCGGGCGCGCACGTCGTCGGGGATTAAAATGCCGGGCACCTCGTTGTGCAAAAACTCGGCTTGACGTCCGTTGAGCAGCGGCCAGATGCCGAGAAAAATCGGCACGTTCAAATGCGCCGTGCGCGCGGCGACGATCTTGGCCTGCGCCGGATCGAAGATCGGCTGCGTCATGACGTAGCGCGCGCCGGCGGCGACCTTGCGCTCCAGCCGCGCGACCTGCGCGTCGAGATGTTTCGCGTTCGGATTGAACGTGCAGCCGATGACGAAGCGCGTCGGATTTTTGATCGTCTTGCCGACGTGGTTGAAACCTTCGTTGAGCCGCGCGGCGATGCTCATCAACTGCACGCTGGTCACGTCATAGACCGACTTCGCGCCGGGATGGTCGCCGACCTTCGCGGGGTCGCCGGTGAGCGGCAAGACGTGGCGGATGCCGAGCGCGGCGAGGCCGAGCAATTCGCTTTGCAAGCCGAGCAAGTTGCGGTCGCGGCAGCTCAGGTGCAGCAGCGGCGTGATGCCAAAGCGATGCTTCAACATCGCGCCCGCGGCGAGGTTGGAAACGCGCAGGATGGCGAGCGAATTATCCGCCAGCGTGATGGCGTCGCTGCCCGCGGCGGTGAGGGCTTGCGCGCCGGCGAAAAATTTCTCCAGATCGAGCGTCTTCGGCGGATCGAGTTCGGTGATGATGACCGTCTTGCCGGCGGCGATTTTGTCGAGAATGCTTTCTTCTTCGGAGGAAGTTGAGAGATTCAGCGGAGGCGGAGGCGTGATCGCAATCGCCGGGCGCATCGGGCCAATTTCCGGCAGCGGCGGGATGGGCTTGAGCACCGGCTTGCGGACCACCGGCGCGAGGTCGGCAATCGCGGCGCTCATCGCGGCGATTTGCGCGGGCGTGGTGCCGCAGCAGCCGCCGACGAGCCGCGCGCCGGCGGCGACGAGTTCGCGCGCGGCGTGGGCGAAATAATCGGGCGCGGTCGGATAAAGAAACCGGCCCTCGACGTAGCGCGGATAGCCGGCATTCGGAAAGGCGGAAAGGAGTTCGCCCGGCTCGACCGGCACGTGCTCGAGCAGGCGCAGCATCGCGTTCGGACCGTTGAGGCAATTGACGCCGACGATGTCCGCGCCCGCCGCGCGCAACCGCGCAAAGGCGTCGGTGATCGTCACGCCGCTCGGCAGCCGGCCTTCCTCCGCGCAGGCCAGCGAGCAGACGACGGGGCAATGGTGCAGCGACTGTTTGATTTCCAGCGCGAGCAGCAATTCGTCGAGATCGAGAAAGGTCTCGAGCATGATGAGGTCCACGCCGCCGTCGAGCAACGCGCCGAGTTGCTCGCGGAACGCCGCCGCGCGGTCGAGGCCGAGTTCGCGCGCCTGCTCTTCGCTCAGGCCGGTCGGGCCGACGCTGCCGGCGACGTAGGCGTTGCGGCCGCGCGCGGCGTCGCGCGCGAGTTGCGCGGCGGTCCAGTTCAGCTCGTTGACTTTGTTTTCGAGCCGGTGCCGCGAGAGGCGCGCGGCGTTGGCGCCGAAGGTGTTGGTTTCAATGAGCCGCGCGCCGGCGTCGAGATAGTCGCGGTGAATTTTGGCGACAAGGTCCGGCGCGGAGAGGCAAAATTCTTCGAGGCAACGCTCGTCGCCGCCGAGGCCGGCCGCGTCCATGAGCAAGGTGCCCATCGCGCCGTCGCCGCAGAGGACGCGGGTGGAAAGTTCGTCGAGCAGGTCCATCAATTTTTGAAGCGAAAATTCGTTTGCTTGCGCCAAGCCCGGCCGCCCTCAGGGATCAGCGAGAAATCGGTCATTACTTTCGCACAAACCGCCGGGGTGAACGACAAAGAGGTCGAGCAGATTTCGCTCAACGATTTCTTCGATCACAATGTCGGGGTGGAACTGGTCGATGGCCGAGCGCAAAGTCGCGGGATCATCATGATGGGTTTGAGGCAGCCGGGCGAGAAAGAGCGATTCGGCGGTTTGCTCGGCCAGTGGCGCGAGCATTTGCACATAAAAAGAATCGCGCAGGACGAGAACGCGAAGCGATGCGCCGGGGTCACGGACAAAGTGGCGAAAATCGGTCTGCCAAGTGTCGAGTCCAGTGAGATTCCACGGCGCGGCGTGGAAGTGCGGGTCCGTCGGAGTCAGCGTGACGACGTGCTCGCGCAAGATGTCGCTCAATCCGAGCAGGTCCGCCAGATCGCCGCCGGGCCGGATGGCGACACTGGCTGTGACCGCGAGCGGCGGAGGAAAATGGGCCTCGGGAAAAATGTTCGCGAGGCGCTGCTGAATGATCGTGTGCGCGACTTGCGCGCCGAGTCCGTTCCAGTGTGTGTCGGTGCGTAAATAGAGGCGGTTTGTCGCGCGCGCCGCGCGCAGGACGGGGCGAAGATCGGGCACTTCCAACGTGGAACCACTGGCGTGCAGATAGTCCATGAATTGGTCGAGCGCCGTGTCGGGATGAATCTTCCGCACCCAGGCCGGCAGGTAATCGGGATAGATCGTCTGTTTGTCCGGCGCGACGACGAAGAGATAACGCACGCCGCGGCGGGCAAACCAGTCGCGCCGAATTTCCAAGGTCTCGCGCAGAACCTGCAAAAATTCCGGCTGCAACTGGGAGAGTCCGCGATAATTGTCCAAGTCGGAGCCGTAATCGTAATACAGCCAGCCGGCGCGACCCACGACGACCTGGCGATTGGAGGACTGGCCGAAAAGCTCCAACTGCAAGTAACTGTGGGCGGTCACGAGTTGATCGCGGGAAAAGAAATGGTCGTTGAACCAAGCTTCAAACTTGCCGGAGAACGCGGTCAGCGCCGGCAAGTCACGCGGCACTGCGGGCAGCGGGGCCAGCGTGCGTTTTTCCGTGGCGGAAACTGTGCGTCGGGCAGCCGGACCGAGAAACGTGACCAGCGGCACAAGAAAAAGCGCCGCGAGAAAAATGCCGACCAGCAAGACGGCTGGGAGCTTCCCCACACGCGGAGGTGGCAAAGCGTGAGCAACTGGAGGCGGCATGGTTTCCTGATTAAAAACGGAAGTAAATAAATGGGTTATAAACGCCCGAGGCGAGGCTGAGCACGCTGGCCGCGAAGACCGCCAGCAATGCCATGGAGTCGCCAAGCAGGAGCGCGTTTTGCAACCACGCCCGCGCCCAAACCGTGGACGGCGCGGCACCGGCGGCGGAGAAGATTCTTTCGCGCCAGCGTTGCAGCCAGCTCAGCGTCGGCATGCAGCAGATCGCGCCGAGCACAAGGGTGAAGATCAACGCCGGATCGAGCAGACTGGCGAGATCGTTGCGTAAGCCGGCCTGGACCGTCGCCGCGCTGCCACCGCCCAGCACGCGCAGGTAGGCCAGCGCGCCGACGAGGGATTCTTCTCGAAAAAATACCCAGCCGACCATGACCACCAGCAGCGTGTAGCCGTGCGTCAAAATTGCCGGCAACCGCGGCGCGAACTTTGTTTCCCACCGCACGAGCCGCTCGCCGATGAGAAAGCCGCCGTGCCACAAGCCCCAGACGACAAAGGACCAACTCGCGCCGTGCCAGAGGCCGCAAAAAAAGAAGACGGCGAGCAGGTTAAAAAGCGTGCGCGTCCGGCCGTGGCGATTGCCGCCGAGCGGGATGTAGAGGTAATCGCGGAACCAGCTTGAAAGCGAGATGTGCCAGCGCCGCCAGAACTCGCCCAGCGAGCGCGAGATGTAGGGATAATTGAAATTTTCCAGGAACCGGAAACCGAAGAGCCGACCCAGGCCAATGGCCATGTCGGAATAACCGGAGAAATCGAAGTAAATCTGGAGCGTGTAACAAAGGATGCCCAGCCACGCAACCGAGCCGGTGAGCGCCGTGTGGTGGTCCAGCGCGAAAATCGTGTTGGCCGCCTGCCCGAGCGGATTGGCGAGGAGCACTTTCTTGCCCAAGCCGAGAATGAACCGGCGCACGCCTTCCGCAAAGCCGTCCAGCGTGACGCGCCGCGGCTGGGTGATCTGGTCGGCGACATCGCTGTAGCGCACGACCGGACCGGCGACGAGCTGGGGGAAAAGCGAGATGTAAAGGCCGAGGTCGAGCGGATTGCGTTGAGCGGCGACTTTGCCGCGATGGATGTCGAGCAGGTAGGAGAGGGCGTGAAAGGTGAAAAAGGAAATGCCGACGGGCAGATGCACCGGGGCAAGGTGCAGCGCCGGCGCCGCGCCGAAACCGAGCAGCCGGAAGACGCTGGCCCAGAGCGCGGAGAGGTTGTCCGCCAGAAAATTGGCGTATTTGAAATAGCACAGCAGCGCGAGGTTGGCGGCGACACCGAACCAGAGCAGCGGCCGCTCGGCCGGCCGGCCACGGTGGTCTTCGAGCAGCACCGCAACGAAGTAATTCAAGACGATGGAGGCGAGCATCACGAGCACGTAGGCCGCCTCGCCCCAAGCGTAAAAAAGCAGGCTGACGCAGAGTAAAAAGACGTTGCGCAGCCATCTCGCGCGCGGCAATGCGTAGTAAATTCCCAGCGTCCCCGGCAGAAAGAGGAAGAGGAAGAGAACAGAGCTGAAAACCATGCCGTGACCCTGGGATGCGTGCTCGCTGCGCGGACGAGAAATTTACTGATTTTCGGCGCAGGGCTGGGGAGTATCTATTTTCTGCTCCGTGGGTCAAGCACATCGCGCAGACCGTCGCCGAGGAAATTCAGCGCGAGCAAGGTCAGCGACATCACGGCGGCGGGAAAAACGAGCAGCCACCAATGGCTGCGGATCGGGTTGATCGCGCTGGCGCCGTCGGCGAGCAGCGTGCCCCAGCTCGCCTGGCTCGGATCGACGCCGAGGCCGAGGAAGGAAAGGAACGATTCGTCGAGCACGACGGCGGGAATGGTGAGCGTGAGATAAACCGCGATGAGGCCGGAGAGATTCGGCAGCAGGTGGCGGGTGAGAATTTTGAAATGCGTCTGCCCCAGCGAACGCGCCGCCGTGATGAACTGCAAATTTTTCAAAACCAACACTTGTCCGCGCACGATGCGCGCCATCGTCAGCCACTCGATGAGGCCGAGCGTGAGGATGAGGATGAGCGTCTTTGTGTAAGCCGGCAGCTCGCGCAAAAAGCTCCAGCGGGAACCCACGAAGTGCGCGCCGAGCCATTGGCGAAACGGACCTTCGACGACGGTGACCAGGATCAGGATGAAGATGAGGCGCGGGATGGCGTAGAGCACATCGACGAGGCGCATCATCACCGCATCCGCGCGTCCGCCGAGATAGCCGGAGATGAGACCGTAGCTCGTGCCGACAAACAGCGCGACCAACGCGCCGCTGAGGCCGACGAGGAGCGAGATGCGCGCGCCAATGAAGACGCGGTAGAGCAGATCGCGCCCATTGAGATCGGTGCCGAGCAGATGGCCGTGCGCGAGCGGCGGCAGGAACTGCTCGGCGTTGTCACGGCTCGGCTCGCCGACACCAGTGGGGAGCAGGCTCGGGCCGAAGAGCGCGAGCAAGCCGACGAGGCCCAGCACGACGAGCGAAAAAACGACAGCCGGGCGGCGCAGCAACACCGCCGTGGCCGACGGCGTTGCACGCGCGGCGGCGCTCACGTTTTCCTTGGGACTCGATGCCGTTGCCGTCATGCGCGCTTTTGCTTGGCTCAATACAGCTTCACCCGGGGATCGAGCAGCGTGTAGGCGAGATCGACGAGCAGATTCATCACGCCGAGCAGCGCGCAATACACGATGACCACGCCGCCGATGAGAAAGGCGTCGCGGTTGAGGATCGAGTTCACAAAAAAACCGCCCATGCCGGGAATATTGAAGATCGCCTCGACGACAATCGAGCCAGTGAGAAGATTCGCCGCCAGCGGACCGAGAAACGAGACTACCGGCAGGATCGCCACTTTCAGCGCGTGGCTGTAAACGACGCGCGTTTCCGACAGGCCGCGCGCCCGCGCCGTGCGGATGAAATCCTGCGCGAGCACCTCCAGCATCGACGAGCGCATGAGCCGGGCGATGTAGGCGACATACGGCGCGGCGAGCACCAGCGACGGCAGGATCAGCGACCGCCAATTCCCCCACCCGCCGACCGGAAACACCGGCCAGAGCACGGCGAAGACGAGGATCAACAGCGGCCCGGTGACAAAGGCCGGCACGCTGATCGCCAGCAGTGCTGCGAACATTGCGCCGGCGTCGAACGCCGTGTCGCGCCGCACCGCCGCGAACGTGCCGAGCCACACGCCGGCCGTCGCCGCGAGCAGGAACGCCGTGCCGCCCAGCAAACCGGAAACCGGCAGTGTCTGGCCGATGATTTCGTTGACCGAACGGCTCAGATATTTCGTTGATTCGCGCAGGTCGCCGTGGAGCAAGTCCCAGAGGTAATCGCGATATTGCACGAACAGCGGCGCGTCGAGCCGATGTTTTTTCAGCAATTGTTTTTCGATGGCCGGCGGGATTTTGCGGTCGCGGTCAAACGGCCCGCCGGGCAGCAGGCGCATCATGAAAAACGTGATGGTCACCACGCAAAACAGCACCAGCCCGAGGGCGAGGAGCCGGCGAAGGATAAAGGCGGGCATGGCGGGTCGGTGAGTATGCTGATGCGGCAAAGCTCCCGCCAGCGGAAGTTTATTTCGTCCAGGTAGGGACGTTTCGCCGAAACGTCCCAAGAATTAAAAACAAGATCAGGGACGGCTCGGCGAGCCATCCCTGCCTTCGTTTCAAACCACCAGCCGCCGCGCGAGCCAGGTGCCCGGCATTCCCAAATGCGCCAAGGCCCACGCCGCCAGCGTGCGCGGACGGGGCGGGCGCTGGCGTAGCAGCACGCGCGCGAGCACGCGGCGCGCGTCAGTCCGCTGGCCGGCGGCGAGGAGGTCGATGCCCTCGGTCGTTGCCTCGTGCGCCCAGAGCGCGCGCAACGGCTCGTGCAACGGCGCCATCGCCGGATCAGCGAGCATGGTTTCGTAACGAAACAAATGCCCCGCGACCATGCCACCGCGTCCGCGTCCCGTGCTCATGCCCCCGCCGTGGACGCGGTAATTCATGAGCCGTTCCGGCAGATAAAATGCGCGCCGCCAGCCGGCCTTCACGATTTGATAGAGCAGCCAATGGTCGATGGCGCCGCGGGCGCGCTCGTCGATCATTTCCGGCGTCGCCGCCGCCCGGCGAAAGAGCGTTGCCCCCACCGGCACGGAGTGCTCGACCAAGCCGACCCGCGCAAGGTCCGCGATGACGCCCGCCGGCAGCCGGTCGCGGCCGAACCGATGAGTCGCGGCGGCGCTTTCCTCCGCGAGCCGGCGGCCATGGCGGTCGATGGTCCAATGGTCGGAAAATGCGAGCGCCAGCGTCGGGTCGGCACGCAAGGGCGCGACGAGTTTTTCAATGAATTCCGGCTCGATGGTGTCGTCGTCGTGCAGGAGGCAGAAAAATTCGCCGCGGGCCGCGGCAATGCCGTAGCGCCAGTTGCCGGTGATGCCCAAATCCTGCGGGTGCCGGTGATAATGAAACCGCTGATCGGCGCGGAATTCCGCCAGCGCGCCGGCCGTGTCGTCCGGACTCGCATTATCGAGCACGCGAATCTCGACCGGCGCGTAAGTCTGCGCCAGCGCGCTGCGCACGGCGAAGGGCACCAGATGCGCGCGGGCGTGCGTCGGCATGAGGATCGTCACAAGCGGGTTGGGAGCGGCGGCGTCGCTCATGAGAAAGGTTCGTTTTTCCGTAGCGCAGTTTTTCGCGCGGAACAATTCCGGTTGGTAGGAAGAGGCAACTAGGTTCCGCGAGGTTGAGCAGGGGAGCGCAGGCTTCCAGCCTGCACCATCTGGCATCCTGCCGGATGGCTCTGGAGAAACCAAATGCCGCCAGAGGCGGCTATATTCTCAACAAGCTTGCCGGCAGGATGCCGGCAAGAGCAGGCTGGAAGCCTGCGCTCCCTTTTTCCCCTGTCCTGAACGCGCAAATTTTGGCGTTCCCGCCGACCTGCGTTAAATTACAGCGACGGTTGCCTTTCCCGATCATGACGGACCTCGCCCATCCGCACGACCTCGCCGGCATCATCCGCGACCACTGGCACCTCGTGCACGAGGAAGCCGTTGCGCTCGGCGGCGGGCAAGCGGAACTCGCCGATTTTTGCGCCGCGTCCGCGACCACTTGGGAAGGTGAACCGCCGCCGCGCGAGGCACTGACGGAGTTACTGGCGATGTGCTTTCAAGCCAGCCTGCTGCGCGAGGAACAGCGGCCGGTGACGTTCCGCCTCATCCTGGCCGATCCGGACCATTTCCCGTGCGAGCAAGGTCCGCCTGACGGCTTGCACTGCCTGCCGTTTTTGCAGACGCGTCCGCTCAATCCGCTGGAACTGCGGCGCCTGTCGCCCGCGGCGGATTTTTACCGGTCGCTGCTCGGGGTGAGCTGGAGCGAGGATGGCGGCCTGCGCATTTGGGGCATCATCCATTCGGGCTTGCGCTGGCTGCAAAATATTTACGGCGGCCGGGGCCGGACGCAAAAACTGCCGCCGGCGCTGGTGGTCAGCGTGACGGCGCCGGGCCGGTTGACGGTCGGCTTTGGCTCGCGGGTGGTGGCGCGGCTGGAGGGTGGACAGTTGAGCGGGCCGTCGCTCAATGCCTTTGAATCGCACTGGCTGCCGGCGGCATTCGCCGAAGTGCGCACCGAAATCCTGGCCACCCATGCCGCCGCGCGCGCCGCGAGCGGCCAGCCGTGGGCGCAACTCGACGGCCAGGTGATCCGCAACGTGGCGCGATACCTGATCAAGCGCCTGATCTCCGCTCTGCGGAGCGCGCAGCACGGCGCGACGATCCTCATCCTGCCCACCGCGCTGGAGCGGGATTGTTGCGGGCCGAATGCGTTCATCGATGTGAAATACCGCTTCGCGCCCGGCGAGCCGCGGCAGCGATTTCGCACGTTGATTCTGGGCATCGCCCAACGCCTGGCCGAGTCGCACGGCGCGACGTTGGGCGAGGATGGGATGGTCGGCTGGCAGGAGTATTCCGACAGCAACGATGAAAAGCTGACGGCGCTGGACGAGGCGATCTACGAGATGGCGTATCTCATCGCCGGCTGCGCGGAGGTGGACGGCGCGGTGGTCTTGACGAAACGCTTCGAGCTGCTCGGCTTTGGCGGTGAGATTTCCGGCGCGCTGCCGGGCGTGCCGACGGTGCGCGAGGCGCTCGACTTGGAAGGCGCGCGCTACGAGGAGGAATCGACCGAGAGCGTCGGCACGCGCCATCGTTCCGCCTACCGCTTTTGCCGCGCCGTTCCCGAGGCCGTGGTCATCATCGTCAGCCAGGATGGCGCGGTGCGCTTTGTGAAAGGCGCGGAAGATGGCGCGGTCACGTATTGGGATCAAAGCTCGACGACATCGCTGGATGTGTGAGCGCGACCACGCGCCACCGTTGACTCCTTGTGTTAAGATAATCCGAATCATCATGTCCGAACAAATCACCATCATCGCCGTCTGGCGCACCCGCGCGGGCGAGGAAGAAAAGCTCGCGGCGCTACTCGCCGAATACCTCCCCATCGTGCGCCAGGAACCCGGCTGCCTGGAATTCACCGCGCAACGCGGCGCGGACGATCCGCGGCTCTTTGCGCACTACGAGCGCTACCGCGACCACGCAGCGTTCCTGGCGCATCGCGACAATCCGCAATACAAAGACTACGTGCTCGGCCGCTGCGTGCCCTTGCTGGAAGAACGCAAGGTCTATGTGCTGCACGAGCTGGCGGTCTAGCGCGCATCGGCGGCGCGGTTATTTCATCCGCTTCGCCGGCCAACGGGCGGTTTCTCCCGTTTTAATTTGTAGGAAGTCGCGCGTCTTCCTTGCTTTTGGGATTGTGCTGCGCGGCGTTTCCGCTGCTCCCGCCTATGAACTCAATCCTCCGTGTCCCCCGTCGATTGTTCCTCCACTGCGCAGTCCTTGGCATCCTGGCTTGCGCCATCGTTCCGCGCCTGTTCGCCGAAGACAAGCCCGCGCCCGATGTCGTGCGATTGGGCAACCTGAAATTCGCCCATTACGGCGCGGTTTCTTACATGAAAGAATTGGGGGCGAAATATAACCTGGAGGTCAAAGAACAGATCTTCGCCAAAGGCATCGACATCGTGCCCGCGATCATGGCGGGCGACATCGACATCGCCGCCAGCGCGCTCGATGGCGCCATCGCCGGCCGCGCGAGTGGCGCGGCGGTCTATGTGGTGGCCGGCTTTGCCAAAGGCGGCATTCGCATCGTCGGCCGCGCGGACCTCGACTTGAAATCGGTCGCTGATTTGAAAGGCAAAAAAGTCGGCGTCCCGCGCGGCGGCGCACAGGAACTCGCGCTGTTTGCCGAGTTAAACAAAGTCGGCCTCACTTGGTCCGACCAGCCCGGCGCGAAGGACGTGCAAATCATGTATCTCGGCTATCCCGAGTGCAACCAGGCGCTGCAAGCCAAACAGATCGACGCCATGTGCCAGAGCGAGCCGCAATCGACCCAAGCCATCGCCAAAGGCTGGGGCAAGGAGATCGTCAAACCTTACGACACGCCGATGGGCGAACCAGTCCGCGCGATGGTGATGACGGAGAAGATGTATAAGGAAAAACCCGACGTGGCGCAGCGCGTGATGAAATGTTTCGTCGAAGCGACCGCGAAATTCCTCGCCGACCCGGCGCTCGCCGAAAAATACGTGCGCGAAAGTTTGTTTAAAAACCAGCTCAGCGACGAAGATTACAAAGCCGCGATGGAAAACGCGGCCTTCACCTACGACATCACGCCGCAGCACGTTCAAACCACGACTGATGCGATGGTGAAATTCGGCGTCGGCCGGTTGAAAAATCCGCCCGTCGCAACGGATTGGGTGAAGCTCGACCTATTGGACAAGGCGAAAAAGGAACTGGCGGTTCAATAGAACTAGGCAGCGTGTTCTTCTCCTCAATCAGCTGCTTAATCGTAATCGTAATCCTAATCTTAATCCTCTGCGCTCGCAGCGCGGTGTCTGTGCCTCCGGCGGCAGAGACTAAGATTAAGATTAGGATTACGATTAAGCTGCGGAAGGCGTAGTAGAGATAACTTTGCTTCAAGTAATGAATTCCGTTACGGCAAATCCTTCCGCGCAAACTCCAGCAACAACCGACGCGACCGCCGTTGCTGCGTCAAACGCGCAGCAACCGCCAGCCGTCGCCACCGCGCGCGTGTCGCTGCCTTGGCAAAATGCGCCGGCCAAGCTCGCGCAGTCGCTGGCCGTGCCGCTGCTCATGCTGCTCCTCTGGCAATTCATCAGCGATCCGCGGGTGAAAGAATGGCCGCTGCTGAAGCACCATCCGGCGTTGATTGCGCGCCTGCCGAGCGCGCAGATTCTGCCGCCGCCGACACAAGTGTTGCGCAAGTGGATTGAATATTCCGAGCCGACGCAGCCTTACTCTGCAGAACAAGGCTCCTACGTCCGTTGGCTGTTCAGCGGCGAGCTTTGGGACGACGCGTTCGCCAGCTTGCAACGCGTGGTCGTCGGTTTCATCATCGGCGCGGGACTGGCGCTGCCGCTCGGGTTGTTCATGGGCGCGAGCGACACGGTTTATCGGTTCTTTAATCCGCTGCTCCAAGTGCTGCGGCCGATCCCGCCGATTGCCTACATTCCGCTGTCGATCCTTTGGTTCGGACTGGGCAACAAGCCCGCGTGGTTTCTCATCTCGCTCGGCGCATTTTTTCCCGTGCTGGTCAACACCATCAGCGGCGTGCGCAACGTGGACGGCATCTTTCTGCGCGCCGCCCGCAACCTCGGCGCGCGTGGCTTCACACTCTTTTGGCGGGTGATCCTGCCGGCGGCGACGCCGTATATTTTGACCGGCGCCCGCGTTGGCATCGGCGTCGCGTTCATCTGCGTGATCGTCGCCGAAATGGTCGCCACCAACAACGGTCTCGGCTGGCGCATCACCGAAGCGCGCGAGTTTTTCTGGAGCGACAAAATCATCGCTGGCATGATCTCCATCGGTCTGCTCGGCCTCGGGCTGGACACGCTCATGGACCGGCTCAATTCCTATCTCCTGCGTTGGCACCGCGGCGCCGACGCAGGGGCGAATAATTAACTTCTTCCGTTTGCCACGTTGGGAAGAATGCCTCACGCAAAGGCCGCAAAGAACGCAAAGGAAGAGAGCAGAACGAAGTTATTAATTCTTCCATTTTCTTCTAAACCTTTGCGTCCTTCGCGACCTTTGCGTGAGGCATCTGTTTCCCCCCTATGACCACCAAACGCGCTACCCCGCGCATCGAAGTTGTCGGCGTGCAAAAAGTTTTCCGCTCGCGCGATGGCCGCGAGGTCGTGCAGGCGTTGCGCGACATCAACCTCGAGATTTTCGACGGCGAATTCATCTGCATCCTCGGCCCGAGCGGCTGCGGCAAATCGACCTTGCTCAACGCCATCGCCGGCTTCTCGCGCCCGACCGCCGGCCGGCTCGTCGCCAACGGCCGCGTCGTCACCGCGCCCGGCCCGGATCGCGCGATGGTCTTCCAAGAATACGCGCTCTTCCCGTGGATGACCGTCTGGGACAACGTGGCCTTCGGCCTCCAACTCGCGTGCAAACCGAAAGCCGAAATCCGCGCGAAAGTGGACGCCCTGCTCGCCAAGCTGGCGCTCACCGATTTCCGCGACCGTTTTCCCAAAGACCTTTCCGGCGGCATGAAACAGCGCGTCGCCATCGCGCGCTGCCTCGCACTCGACTCGCCGACGTTGCTCATGGACGAGCCGTTCGGCGCACTCGACGCGCTCACGCGTCGTTCGCTGCAAGACGAACTCCTGCGCATCTGGCAGGACTTCCGGCGCACGATAGTCTTCGTCACGCACGGCATCGACGAGAGCATCTACATCGCTGACCGCATCATCGTGATGACCTACCGCCCCGGCACCATCAAACAGATTGTGCCCATCACCCTCCCCCGCCCCCGCGACCCGAGCAGCCCCGAGTTCAACGCCATCGAACGCGAGCTGACGCGCCTCGTCATGGAAGAACAGTTGCGTCACCAAAAAGATGAGGCGCGCGCGACGGCGGGGCATTGAGTTGGTTGCGGGAGAACAACCAAGGCGGACAAAAATGGCTGACTTCGGTAACGAAATCAGCTATTGCCAACAAACCCTCGCTTTACTTGATATGAACGGCTTCGGACACGTTCGTCTCAAAACTCACAAAGGTTTGAAGACGGCAACTCTCCTTAACCTCGGAAAGATCAATGTCATATGCGGTCCAAATAATAGCGGGAAAACGACCGTTCTTGAATGTCTCACAGACAAGAATCTCCGTGTCATTGGCAAACATATTGGTGAAGGAGAAACTAAACGGATCAACGAAAGAAGCATGGCAGGAAAACATTGGAGGGAGCAGCGGTTTACTGATGCGTATCCCACTGTGCTTTTGAAAGCAGCAGCAAATCGGGTAATTTGGTTTTCCACTGAGAAAATCGAATTTTGGACTGCATTGGTTGCCGCTTGGCAAAGTAAGTTCGGCGCAACAACGCCCGGCGAACAAACGGATGTCTTCCGGGCATATGAAGAGGAATTTAGTGATGCAATTAACGTAGTGTTAATCCCCGCGAAACGCCGACTTGAGGCGTCCAAGCTAGTTAACGCGCATGAAGACATAATGCCGGATGGACGGGGCATCCTAAATTTCCTGTTTGCTGCAAAAAATCACGACGGAACGTCGGAAGTTCGGAAAAGGTTCGACGCGATTACCATCGCATTTCAGGAGGTTTCCGCCGGATACGAATTCGATGTATTCGTTCAGGCGAAGGACCCAAACACAACGCCGAGTCCAACGACAATCGAGCTGCGCTTTCGGCGTAAAGGCAGCGAATGGATTCAAGCTGTCGATTGCGGATTAGGTCTTCAGGAACTCCTCATTATTCTCTATTACACATTGGCATCGAATTACTCGGTGATCTTGGTTGAAGAGCCTGAGAATCATCTCCATCCTGAGATTCAGCGACGCTTAGTTACCTTTCTTCGCGAGAAATCGGAGAAGCAATTTTTCATCTCCACGCACTCTAGCGTCTTTCTTAATACTCAATTTGTTGACCGTGTCTTCACCTGTCGAATGACAGACAGTGTGCAAGTCGAAAACGCGACCAGCCGCGCTGTCGTATTGACAGAGCTTGGCTATTCGATTGCAGACAATCTGATTTCCGATTTAGTCGTTTTATGCGAGGGACCAAAAGATAAGGTTGTCCTCGAAGAGTTCTTCCAAAAAATGGATTTAGTCCGACGTAGTAGTATCAAGATATGGCCGCTGGGAGGCGATATCATGGACCAGCTTGATCTAACTGTATTTCAGGAAACGCATCAACTCATCGCGTTGGTTGACGGAGATCCTGGAAGTTCGGTAATCCGGAAACGCTTCTTGAAGAAGTGCGCTGATCTCGGAATTCCCGTGACTCGCTTGAAGCGTTATTCGCTGGAGAATTATTTCACCGTAGAGGCTATTGCTGCGGTGATGAAAGGGCAAATGCCCTCATGTATCACTAATCTCGATCCAAAGAAATCTGTTGGCAGGCAATTGGGTTTCGAGGTGAAAAACATTGGTGGAAGAATCGCCAAAGAAATGAGGCTAGAGGATATCCAAGGCACCGATTTTGATGAGTTCCTTCAACAAGTGTCAAAGCTCTTGGTTTAAGCATTAACCTCGGTAAAAGTTGGAATTGTAGTTCTGGCTGCGTGCGTAACCAGACTGATTCTCCAGTTAAGTAGCATTCAAAAATCGCCGCACGAATTTCCAGCGCAGCGAACTACTTCAACCTTGCCAGCAATTTCTGCCGTTCGGCTTCGAGTTCTTGCGGGAAACGCGGCGCGAGGGACTCGAAAAAGGGCGCTTGTTCCTCGGCGGCTTTGCGCCAGCCTTCGGGCGGCACGTCGAGGAGTTCGTCGAAGTCGGCGTCGCTGACGCCTTGCAGGCCAGCGAGGTTGAAATCTTCGCGCCGGGGCATCGCGCCAATCGGCGTTTCCTTGGCACCGGCCTTGCCTTCGCAACGGTCGATGATCCACTCGACGACGCGCATGTTTTCGCCGAAGCCGGGCCAGAGGAATCTGCCGTCCGGACCTTTGCGGAACCAGTTGATGCGAAAGACCAGCGGCGGATTCGTCAGCTTCCTGCCCATGTCGAGCCAATGCTGAAAATAGTCGCCCATGTGGTAGCCGCAGAAGGGCAGCATCGCCATCGGATCGCGGCGCACCTGGCCTTGCGCGCCGGCGGCGGCGGCGGTCGTCTCGCTGCTCATCGTCGCGCCGAGATAGACGCCGTGCGTCCAGTCATTGGCTTGATAGACCAGCGGCACCACGCCGGCGCGGCGTCCGCCGAAGATGATCGCGGAAATCGGCACGCCCTGCGGCCACTCGACTTCCTCGGCGAGCACCGGGTTGTTTGTCGCCGGCGCGGTGAAGCGGCTGTTCGGGTGCGCGGCTTTTTCCTTGGAATCCGGCGTCCACGGCCGGCCGAGCCAATCGGTCGCCTGCGCGGGCGGCGCGCCGTCCTTGCCTTCCCACCAGACGTCGCCGTCGGGCGTGAGCGCGACGTTGGTGTAGATCGTGTCCTTCTCGATGGACTTCATCGCGTTCGGGTTGGACTTGTAATTCGTCCCCGGCGCGACGCCGAAGTAGCCGGCTTCGGGATTGATCGCGTAGAGCCGGCCATCTTTGCCGACCTCCATCCACGCGATGTCGTCGCCGATGGTGGTCACCTTCCAGCCTTGGTAAGAAGCCGGCGGGATGAGCATGGCGAAGTTCGTCTTGCCGCAGGCGCTCGGGAAGGCGGCGGCGATGTAGTGCTTCTTTCCCTCCGGCGATTCCACGGCCATGAGCAGCATGTGCTCGGCCATCCAGCCTTGCTGCCGGGCGAGGTAGCTGCCGATGCGCAACGCAAAACACTTCTTTCCCAACAACGCGTTGCCGCCGTAGCCGCTGCCGACGCTGATGATCTCGTTCGTTTGCGGGAAGTGCGCGATGTAGCGCCGCTCGGGATTCATGTCCAAAGTCGAGTGCAGGCCGCGGTTGAAGTCGCCCTGCGCGCCGATGGTGTCGAGCGCCACCTGGCCCATGCGGGACATGATGCGCATGTTCAGCACGACGTAGATCGAGTCGGTGATCTCCACCCCGACGCGCGAGATCGGCGAGCCTTTCGGACCCATCAGATACGGCACGACATACATCGTGCGCCCGCGCATCGCGCCGCGCAGGAGGTCGGTGAGCTTAGCCCGCATCTCGCCCGGATCGGCCCAGTGGTTCGTGGGGCCGACATCCTCTTTGTTGGGCAGACAAATGAACGTCAGGTGCTCCACGCGCGCCACGTCCTGCGGGTGCGAGCGGCTGTAAAAGCAGCCCGGCAGCTTTGCCTGATTCAACGGCCGGATGACGCCCATGCGTTGGGCTTCCTTTTCCAGATACGCCTTCTCCGCCGCGGAGCCGTCGCAATAAAAGACCTGCTCCGGCTGGCAGAGCGCGATGCAATCGTCGATCCACGCGTTGAGCGCCGCGTGCGCCGGGCGCGTTTGGCCGAGGCCGGCGGGGAGGTTTTCCAACAAGGTCGAAACCGGAACGTCAGCGGCAGCAGGGGCGGAAGGGGAGGCGGAAAGAGACATGGCTGGGAAAAGAGTGCGGTGGAGTTGCGAACGAGGATGGGTGGGAAAGCAGCGTCGGCGGCCAGCCCGGTTCTCAACGGCGTTTCGCAAACGCGCTGCAACAGAAGCGCGCCGCTCCCCCATCGAGCCGAGTCGGGAGCAAGAAAAAGGGTTGCTGAGAATGGGGTCCGCTCTTAGCCTAAAAACGGCTCTCCGGTCCCCGTTGCGCGCCCCGTTCATCCCGATTCGCCATGATACCGACTTCTCTCCAGGCCCCGTCGTCCCTGCCCCACCCCAGCCGGCTCGCCCGGTCGCGGCGCGCGCCGTTGCTCGCCGCCACCGCGGCTGTGCTCTTGGGTTGCGGTGGCCTGGGCGCGGTCTCCCCGGCGCGCGCGCAACAAGGCGCCGTCGCCACCGGCAGCCAGCAGCAGACGGCGGTGAAGATCGACCGCATGTTCGACCTCAACGGCGATGGCGTCATCGATGAGCACGAGCGCGAGCTGGCGCTGCAATACATGTATCAAAACGCCTATCTCGACGCCAACGGCCGGCCCGACAAGGCCAAGCTCCGCGCCGCCATCGAGCGGAAGAAGAAGTTCGAGGAGGAACAACGCCTCATCGACGAGGAGCCGGAGCTGCTCGCCAAACAGGCCAAGGGCAAGACCCTCTCCTCCCGCGAGGAAGCCCGTCTGCGCCAGGCCGCCGAGATCCGCGCCCGCCGCCAGCAGGAGCGCGAACAAGCCCGCCGCAACGCCGCCGCCGCGCCGCAGTCCGCCGCCGCGCAAAAGCTCACCAAGCCGATCATAGATTACTGAGCGCGCCGGGCGCGGGCCAAAGGGATGCCACCCCAAGGGGAAAAGTAGGCCACTCGTAGGCTGAAGGTGCCTTGGGCGCGGTCAAAAGGGGTGCCACCCGCAGGCTGCGGGGATGTTGGGCGCAGGCCGAGGGGATGTTACCCGAGGTCAAATGATGTTACCCGAGGTCGTTGCCTGGGTTAGGCGAGGTCGTTGGGTAACATAGGCGAGGCCAGAGGGTATATTAGGCTCAGGCGAAGGGCAGGCGACTTTTTGCCTGCACCCTACCGCTCCTTGCGCCGTGCTGGGGTGATAGTCGCTACATCTAGGCCACCCCTTTCGTCTTGCCAAGCCGCCCTCGCAGGCGAAAGATCGCAGGGTGCGAAAGGCGCCGTTTGCCTGTTTCAAACTTCGGCGAAGCCCAGCGACATCTCCTTTGTTGGTCCATGAGGCTTTTGATCGCCACTGTTGTGCTCCTGCACCTTGCCTTTGTGGCTTTTTGCTTCGGTTTTGCCCTCTACCAGCCTGAGCGCCTCGGTTTGTTGCCCGTGCTCGTTTGCTACGCCGACTTTCCGGCCTCGTTGCTGGCCGAGTGGGCGCGTCCGGCGTTGGCCGATGCTGTGGGCGCGCACTCTTATCGCGGAAAACTGCTCGCTGATGCGACGGTTTACGCTCTGGTGGGCAGCGCCTGGTGGCTGCTCGTCGGTTTGCTACTCCGACGCTTGATCCGAGCGGCCACCCGCAACGTCTAACCCGGTGCTCTCTCTCATACTTGCTCTGCACGCGCGTAAACACCACATTCTGCCTATGACTCAGAAAGAACTGGTGCTCGACGCCATCCAAGAGTTGCCAGACGACGCCTCGCTGGACGAGATTGCCGACCGGGTGGAGTTCATCGCCGCCATCCAGAAGGGGTTCGACCAGCTTGACCGCGGAGAGGGCCTTTCCCACGAGGAGCTGAAGCGCCAACTGGCCTCATGGCTTACAAACTGATCTGGTCCCCGCTCTCTCGCGATGACCTGCGCGACATCGTCCGCTACATCTCGCGGGACAGTCCGCAACGCGCGCAGGCATTCGCACTCCGTCTCATCGCGCATCGGACATATTGCAGGAGCAGCCTGAGAGCGGCCGGGTGGTCCCCGAGCATCGCATCCGGCACATCCGCGAGATTATCTTTTGGCCTTATCGCATTGTCTACCGTGTGAATCATGAGTGGAAGCGCGTGGAGATTGCACGCGTGTGGCACGCGGCGCGAGGAACGCCAGAAATCCCAAGCGCCGAAGTGGAGTCGTGAACCTTGCTCGCGGCGGCTCCGCGCACGACGCGGCAGGAACGCATTCGGCCTGCTTTGAATCTCGCACAGGCCAGGCGCGTCGAGAGGAGTGGGGACCAGGCGGGTTGCAACGCTCCGGCACGGCGGCTAGATTCGGCGGATTTTTCATGCCGTGCCTGCTCCCGTTGTCCTCATGATTTTCCTGTTTGCCGCCGCCAGCCATCCCCTTCCGCTCTGGTTCGCCGCCGCCGCTGCCGCCGCCACGCCTTCGCCTGATGCCAATGCCGGCGCGCTCGCGCCGTCGTCGCCGGACGGCTTCACCACGCTCTGGAACGTGCTCGTCTCGGGCGGCGTCTTCATGATCCCGCTGGCGGCGCTGCTCTTCATCGGCACGCTGCTGGTGATGATTTATTTCCTGACGTTGCGCCGGGGCAACGTGGTCACCCGCCGCTATCTCGACACGGCGGAGGCGCTCTTGCGCAAGCGCGATTACCTCGGGCTGCTGGCCGTGTCCAACCGGCACAGCGAGGCGGTGGCGCAGGTGACGCAGCGGGCGCTCGACTTCGCCACGAAGAATCCGCAGGTGACGATGGAGACGTTGCGCGAGGTGGCCGAGACGGAGGCGGTGCGGCAGGCGACGATGCTCAACAGCCGCATCTCGTATCTCGCGGACGTAGGCACGATCGCGCCGATGGTTGGCTTGCTGGGCACGGTGTCGGGGATGATTAAGTCGTTCTCGTCGCTCGCCAACGACATCGCCACCTCGAAGCCGATGACGCTGGCCAGCGGCGTCTCCGAGGCGCTCGTCTGCACGGCGTCGGGCTTGGTCGTGGGCATCCTGGCGTTCGCGTTCTACGCGTATTTCCGCGGGCGCGTCGGGCGGTTGATCGCGGATTTGGAAGCGGCGGCGACGCAGGTGATGGCGCTCCTCGCGATGTATTATCAAACCGCCGGCAGCAGCGCCTCCGCCGGCTCGGCGCGTCGGCGCGAGCGGGAGCCGGTGGCGTTGGAAGATGAATTCTGAGTAAGTTCTAAGCTCGAAGTTCTAAGTTCTAAACAAATTCCAAGCTCGAAGCTCAAAACGACAGCTAGCGATGCGAGCTCCAATTTTGGATTTGGAATTTTGAGCTTGTTTCGAGCTTCGAACTTAGTGCTTCGAGCTTTCCCTTTTTATGCAGCTCCGCCAACGCGTTCGCCCGCCGCCGATCCTCGGCTTTCAGGTCACGCCGATGATCGACGTGTTTTGTTGCCTGCTGATCTTCTTCATCGTCACGTATAATTTCTCGCGCAACGAAACGGCGCTGGAAGTCAAGGTGCCCACCGCAAAGGAAGGCAAGGAGACGCGCCGCAGCATCAGCGAGTGCATCCTCAACGTGCGGGCCGATGGCAGCGTGATCCTCAACCGCCAGACGCTCAACCTCGATCAGCTCAAGGCCAAGCTGGCGCAGCTCTCGCAGCTTTATCCCGATCAAGCCGTGATCCTGCGCGGCGACGAGGCGGCGAGCTACAAGGTCATCGTGGACGTGCTCGATGTGTGCCGCGCGGCTAACGTGTGGAACGTGGCGTTCGCGACGGCGAAACCGCCGACGGCAGCATCCGAGAGCGCGCGGTGAGCGGTTGGTTACAATTAGGGAAATGAGCATCGTCCAGCCGCCGCGTCTTCGTCGTCACGTCTCGCGTTTTGTGTCTGTCGCTGCCGTCGTTAGGATTGCGGCGGGCTGTGCGACGTTTGCCGCGATCCAAGGCGCATCCGTCGCCCGCGCGCAGCAGCTTTCGCCGTTTGCCACGCCGACGCCGACGGCGGCTCCGGGGGGCAACAACGTGGAAATCCGCCGCGCCCTGCCGGTCGGCCCGGAGCCTCCCGCGGCCAGCCCCCGCGCGCCGCAGCCCACGCCCACGCCCGCGGAGACAGCCGCGCCCACGGCTTTGCCGACGCCGCGCGAGCTGCCGCTGAATTTCCCCAGCCCCACGCCCGCCGCGGCCCGGCCCGTCCCGCCATCGGCCCCGGATGCCGAGGCAGCCGCCGCTTCGCCTTCGTCTTCGCCCGATGCCGTCGAACTGGCGCAAGGCTCGCCCTCGCGCCGCGCCGCGCCGACCAGAACGCCGCCGCCCGCCGCCGGTGGTGGCAGTGCTGGTAGTGAGAGCAACGACGGCGAAATCCGCCTGGCGCCCGGCCGCAGCGGCGCCGGTGGCGCGACGACCACGGTGACGCCCGATTTGCTCGAACTCGATGCGGCCAACAGCCTTTACTTGAAGAAGCAGTTCGCGCAGGCCGCCGTGGGTTACGAGAATTATCTGGGCCAGTATCCGAACGCGCCGGCGACGGACCGCCAGAGCGCGCTCTGGTTTCTGGCCGAGTGCTACCGCAACCTCAAGAACAGCAAGGCGGCGCAGGTCAACTACGAGACGTTGCTCGCGGAGTTCCAAAGCGGCGACTTCGTCGGGCCGGCGAGCTACCAGCTCGCGACGATTTATTTCGAGCAAAAGAACTACAAGGCCGCCGCGCCACTCTACGCCCGCAGCGCCAGCCTGGCGAAGAACAACGAGGTGCTCCTGTCGTCGCGCTATTACGAAGCGGCTTGTCTGGAAAAACTCGGTCGCGGCGCGGAGACCAAGGAGATCTTCCTCGAAATCCTCGCCGTGCGGGGCAACAACCCTTATCACGACACCGCGCGCACCGCGCTCGCCAACCAGTATCTCGCGGAGAAGCAGTCCGGCGAGGCGTTGAAGCAATTCGAGGAACTGGCCAGGGAAACGCAGCACGCCGATCTCAAGGCGAAGGCGTTGATCAAAGCCGGCTTGCTCACGCGCGAGATCGCGCAGGCGAGCGATCCGAAGGCGCCGGCCACGGCGAAGTTGAACGAGCACGCGGTCGAGTTGCTCACCCGCGGCGCCGCCATGCCCGAGGCTGGACCGTTGCGCGCCGCGGCGCAACTGGAGTTGCTGCACATTTATTACGACACGAACAAATACCAGGAGCTGGTCAAACTCTACGTCGGCGCGATCGCGGCGATCCCCGACGAGCGCAAGCCGGAGGCGATGCTACTCGCCGGCAACGCGCAACGGCAGCTCGGCCGGCACGCCGAGGCGCAGACGATCTACGATCAGCTCATGGCGCAGTTTCCTGTTGCCAAGGAAGCGAGCGAGGCGCGTTACCAGCGCATCATCAGCCTGTATTCCTCCAACAGCCCGATCTTCGTGCAGGAGGCGGACAACTTTCTGCTGGTCAATGGCGACCCGGTCCGCGGCGACCGCGTGAAGCTGATGAAAGCGGACGCGTTGTTCAAACACGAAAACTACAAGGCGGCGGCCACCGCTTACGCCGCGCTCGAATCGGCGCGCAATCTCGACGCGAAATACCGCGCCGAAGCGCTCTACCGCCTGGGTTATTGCTACGCGCAGAGCCAGCAGCCGGAAAAAGCCGTGGCGGTGTTCACGCGATTCATCACCGCGAACCGCGAACATCCGTTCGTGCCCAAGGCGCTGGCGCAACGGGCGGTGGCGTATCAGCAGTTGAAGAATTTTCCCGCCGCGCTGGCGGATTTTTCCGACCTGGCGGCGAACTATCCCGAGGCGCGCGAGCGCGAGATCGCGCTGGAGCAAAAGGCGCTGCTCCAGGGACAGTTGGAAGACCCGCGCGGCATGGTGGCAACCTTCCGGCTGTTGCTGAAAGATTATCCGAAGAGCGACGTGGCGGGGCTGGCGAACTTCTACATCGGCACGGCGCTGTATGACGACAAGGACTTCAACGGCGCGCGGGCGGCGTTCGATGCCGCGCGCATGCTCGACGCGAAAGATTACGCCGCGAAAGCCTCGCTGCGCCTGATCCTTTGCGAATACCAGTTGCAGAACAAATCCCGGCTCGTCAGCGAGGTGGATGCCTACCGTCGCGAGCGTTATCAACCCGACATTCCCGCCCAAGTGCTGCGCTGGCTGGGCGAAGCGCAATACCGCGATAAGGAATACGCCGCGGCGGAGAAAAACCTGGAGTCCGCCGTCAACTCGCCGACAAACGACGCGCCCGAGGTGTGGCTGAAACTGGCGCGCTGCCGGCTGGCGTTGAGGAAGCCGGAGGTCGCGCTGGAAAACGTGCAAAAATATTTGGAACTCGTCGGCGCCTCGCCACCCGCGCGCGCGCTTGGCTTGATCGAGCAGGGCGGCGCGCAGCTCGCGCTGCGGCGCTTTGAGGAAGCCGAGCACAGCGCCGAGGAAGCCGCGCAGTTGCAGCCCGAAGGCCTGGGCAATCTCCGCGCGCGCCTGCTGGCCGGCGACATCGACGCGGCGCGCGGCAACCTCGACGCCGCGGCCAAGGCTTACATGAGCATTTCCATCCTGACCGACGACGCCGAGGTCGCGCCGCAAGCCTTGCGCAAGGCGGCGGAAATGTTCACGAAACTGAACCGCCCCGAGGACGCCACGAAGGCGCTGGATGAGTTGAAGGCGCGGTTTCCGCAAGCCTGATTCCACAGTTCATCGCCCCCGTGAAACTTCGCGTTTCCGCGGTCTCGAAAACGTTTGGCGCGACACGCGTGCTCGACCGGGTCACGCTCGATTTCGACGCCGTCGCGAGCCTCGTGCTCATCGGCCCGTCGGGCGGCGGCAAATCGACCTTGCTGCGCATCCTGGCCGGCTTGGAATATCCCGATCCGGTGCTGAATTCGGATGGCGCGTTCGCGTGCTGGCCGCGGGTGGAAATTAACAACGAAGCGGTCGTTTTCGACGAACGCGCGCTCGCCGCGCACCGGCGAAAAATCGGCGTGGTGTTTCAAGCGTTCAATTTGTTCCCGCACCTCACGGCGTTGGAAAACGTGACGCTGCCGTTGGAAAAAGTTCACGGCGTCGCGCCGGCGGAAGCGCGCGACCGCGCGAGGCAAACGCTGGCGCGCTTCCGCCTCGCGCCGCACGCGGACAAAAAACCGGCGGCACTGAGCGGCGGTCAGCGTCAGCGGGTCGCCATCGCGCGGGCCATCGCGATCCGGCCGCGGCTGTTGCTCTTCGATGAACCGACCAGCGCGCTCGATCCGGAGATGACCGGCGAGGTGCTCGGGGTGATCGAGGAACTGCGCGAGGAGGGACGCGATTTTATTCTCGTCACGCACGAGATGGGATTTGCCCGGCGCGTCGCCGACCAGGTCGCGTTGCTGGCCGACGGTCGCATCGTGGAAAGCGGCTCGGCGGCACAAATTTTCGGCGCGCCGGAGCACGAGGTGAGCCGGCAATTTTTGTCGAAAGTGCTGCGGTATTAACCACCACGGCACCAGGAAATGAACGAAGGGAAAAGTGCCTCGGAGTTTTCCACCTTCTACTTTATGTCTTTGTGACTTGGCGGGGAAAAATCCATCAGCATCCGCATGAATAGCGATATGATTTCTCTGATGGCGACAACGGTACTCGAACCCGCGCGCCGCTTCGCGCTTTTCGGTCCACTGCACCTTGTCATTTTGGCTGCCACCGTGCTCACGCCGCTCGGGCTGTGGGCGGTGTCGCGCGGGCGTCCCGTGCTGGCGCGGATCATTTGCACCACGCTGGCAGTCGGCTTGTTGCTCGACCGTCTGCTCGTCGTGGTTTGGGCGTTTCACCTTGGTCGCATCGCTGCCTGGCCGGAGGCGTTGCCGATGCACCTTTGCGATTGGGCGGTGTTCGTCGTTGGTGCGGCGCTGCTGCACCGCGCGGACGTGTTCCGTTTTGGCAATGGTCAACTTGTTTATGAACTCGCGTATTTCTGGGGCTTGGGCGGCACCTTGCAAGCCGTGCTCACGCCCGACACGGCGGAAGACCCCGGCAGTCCGTTCTTCATTTCCTTTTTTCTCTCGCACTGCGGCATCATCGCGTCCGTGCTTTTTCTGACGTTGCGTTTTGGCTTGCGTCCGGCGCGCGGCGCCGTCTGGCGCGCGTGGGGCTGGAGTCAATTTTACCTCCTTTGCGCCGGCGCGGTGAACTGGCTGGCGGGCACGAATTTCGGCTATCTCGCGCGCAAGCCGCGGCAATCTTCGCTGCTCGATCTGCTCGGCCCGTGGCCGTGGTATCTGCTCGTGCTCGAAGCGCTCGCGCTCGTGCTTTTCACGTTGCTCGATCTGCCGTTCTGGCGGACGCGCCGACCGCGGCGAGCAGCGCCGCCGGGTCCGTGATGGGCAACTGACACGTTTGCCGCTCGCAGACATACGCTGCCGCTTGGCCCTCGACCGGACCGGCGTTGGCGAGATAAGGCAACCGCTCGGCCAGCCAGCGGCTCTCGTCGCTGCCGTCGCTGAAGAGCAAGGTCAGGTCGGGTTGAAAATCGCGGCGCGCGGCGCGCAACAGCGCCCGCGTGTCGGCGGCGTCGCGCGCGCCGGCGATGAGGACTTGCCGCGGCTCGGTGTGATGCGCGACGAGCGCGCAAACCATCGTCGGCACGGCTTGCGACAGCCGGGTAAGTTGGGCGGAAAATGCGCGCAAGGTTTGCGCGGCGCGCGCGCGGCGCTCGTCCACGCGGCCGGTCAGCGCGGCGAGGCGCACGAGGTTCAACGCGGCGACGGAACTCGCCGCCGGCTCGGCGCCATCGTGGTCTTCTTTCATGCGCAACAGCACCGTCGCGTCGCGCGCGCTGTGGTTGAAATAACCGCCGGCGGTTTCGTCAAAAAAGAGCCGGTCCTGCGCCGCCTGCAAACGTTCCGCCCACGCGAGATCGGCCGGGCGAAAATCGGCGGCGAAAAGGTCGAGCAAGCCGGCGATGAGAAAGGCGTAATCGTCCGCGAAACCTTCGATGCGCGATGCGCCTGCGCGAAAGCTGCGCAACATAATGCCGTCGTCCGCGCGGTAAAGTTTTGCCTGGATGAAATCTGCCGCCGACCGCGCGGCGCGCAGGTATTTGATCTCGTCGAGCACCGCGTAGGCGCGCGCGAAAGCCGAGATCATGAGGCCGTTCCAAGCGGTGACAATTTTGTCGTCGAGATGCGGGCGCGGACGTTTTTTGCGCAGGTGAAATAACTTCTCGCGCGCCAGTTCGAGCAACGTGCGCACGCGGTGTTCCGGCTGGGAAAAATGCGCCGCCGTTTCCGCCGTCGTGTGCCGCTGGATGAGCACGTTTTTTCCCACGAACTCGCCGTGCGGGTCGCTGCCGCTCGGCGCGTTGCCGTCATCCTCGACGCCGAATTGAAAACAAAAAAAGCGCGCTTCCTCCGGCGTCAGCGCGGCCTCGATTTCCGCTTTCGTCCAAACGTAAAACGCGCCTTCCGCGTGCTCGGGCCGGCCGTGCGCGAGCAGGCTGTCGGCGTCTTCGGCGCAATAGAAACCGCCGTCGGGCGCGGTGAGATCGCGCAGGACGTAGTTCAACGTGGCGCGCGCGATGTCGGCGTATTTTTCCTCGCCGGTGATCGTGAACGCATCGAGATACGCGACGGCGAGCTGCGCCTGGTCGTAGAGCATTTTTTCAAAGTGCGGCACGTGCCAGAAGGCATCGACGCTGTAACGATGAAAGCCGCCGCCAAGCTGGTCGTTCATGCCGCCGGCCGCCATGCGGTCGAGCGTAATGAGCAGCGCCTCGCGCGCCTGCTCGCATTCGCGCGGCGACAGGTCAGCCGTCGGCGATTGCGCGCGGGCGAGCAGCGCGAGCACGGCGGGCCGGGGGAATTTTGGCGCGTCGCCGAAGCCGCCCCAGGCGGGATCGAATTGCGCGCCGAATTGACCCGCCGCCGTTTGCAGCACGCGCGTCGCGTCGGGCAGCGTTTCTTTCTCATCCGCAGGCGCAGCCGTGGTCATGTCGCGCAAGGCGTCGAGCACGCGCTCGCTCTGCGCGGCGATTTTGGCGCGATCCTTTTTCCATGCCTCGGCGATGGCTCCAAGCAACGCTGGAAAACCGCGCCGGCCGTAGCGATCATCGGGCGGGAAATACGTGCCGCCGAGAAACGGCTTGCCATCCGGCTGGAGCCAGACGCTCATCGGCCAGCCGCCGCTGCCGGTGGTCGCTTGCACGAAGGTCATGTAAAGCCGGTCCACGTCGGGCCGTTCCTCGCGGTCCACTTTGACGTTGATGAAATGCGCGTTCATCAGCGCGGCGATGGCCGGATTTTCAAACGACTCGTGCGCCATGACGTGGCACCAGTGGCAGGTCGAATAACCGACTGAGAGGAAGACCGGTTTGTCCTCCGCCCGCGCTTGCGCGAAGGCTTCCTCGCCCCACGGAAACCAGTCCACCGGATTGTGCGCGTGCTGGAGCAGGTAGGGCGATTTTTCGTGCGCGAGGCGGTTGGTGGGAAGTGCGGCGTTCATGGCGTTATGGAGAATAGCTCTGCGGCAAAAGTCGGGTGGATCGCGCGCTCCGTCGCGCGATGAATTGCGCCGACAGGCGCCTGAAATTCATTCAGAGCCGCTGGCGCGGCTAATCCATCGCGCGACGGAGCGCGCGATCCACCCACGCTCACTTTTGCGGGAGGTCTAATGCCGCCTTTCATTCGGATTCGGCTCGGCGCGCAGAATGCGCGATGATATTTTTCTTTGCACGACGCCCGTTTTTTCGGCTTGCTCAGCGGTGCGCCATGCCCGCCGCCAATTATCAGGTCCAGCTCGACGTGTTTTCCGGGCCGCTCGATCTCTTGCTCTTTCTCGTGCGGCGCGATGAGATCGCGCTGCCCGATCTTTCGCTCGAACGGCTCACCGCGCAATACGTCGAATTTCTCGAAGCCAACGCCGCCGCGTTGCGCGACCTCGACACCGCCGGCGATTTCATCGCGGTCGCCGCGCAGTTGCTTTATTTAAAAAGCCGTCAACTGCTCCCGCCCGACGAGTTGCCGGCCGACGACGCCGGCGCGGACGACGCGGCGCTCGACGATCCGCGCTGGGAACTCATCCGGCAGTTGCTCGAATACAAACGTTTCAAGGAAGCCGCCGCCGCCTTGGCGCAACGCGAGAGCGCGCGGCTCGATCTTTTCACCCGCCCGCCAGCCGCCGCCGATGCCGACGCGCACGCCGCGCTGGCTGCCGCCGCGGCGCAAGGTAGCGGCGGGCTGGCATTGGAGGAATTGAGCACGCTCGATTTGCTCAACGCGTTTCATCGTCTGCTGCGCCGGCTGACGGCGACGCGGCGCACGGGCGGTCGCTCGGCGCGCGAGATTTACGAGGAACGGTTCACCGTCGCGGACAAGATCGACGAGTTGCTGCGCCGGCTCGAAAGTCTGGAGTGGACGGCGGGCGCGGGCGCGTCGCTGGCGTTCGAGGAATTATTCTCGCCTACGGCGCCGCGCGCGGAATGGGTTGTCACCTTCCTCGCGCTGCTGGAATTGGTGCGGATGAAAAAGCTGCGCGTGATGCAAGAGGCGGGTTTCGGCGAAATCCGCCTCGCACGCAAAGAGGGGCTGCCGACGGCGGCTGCGGCGGTCCAAGGCCAGGCGGATGCCAGCGGTTAGGTAGCGTGTTTCAACCCGTTGTCCGCACGAGAACGCGCGGGCAGGCTGGTAGGTTCACCTGGAAGGTCGGCGCAAAGGCGTCCGCAGGGTGCCGCTTCGCAGCCTGCAAGGCATCACCCGACGGACTGTGAGACAGAGTATCTCCTTGCTTGAAAGACGGCATCATCCGGTCAGCGAGCTGGCACCTGGCAGACGGGGTGATGCCGTTTCGCGAGGCACGGGGTGGTGCTGAGCGGAGGCTGGAGGGCGGCGCTTTATTCCTTGATGATATCCTTATACGTCATGCCGGCGGGGATCATGGGCAGGACGTGCTCGGTGTAGGGCACCATCACGTCGAGCACATAAGGCTCCTGGGCCGCGAGCATCCGCTCGAGGGCGGCGCGCAGCTCGCTCTTTTTGCTGACGCGTTCGCACTTCACGCCGAAGCCTTCGCAGATTTTGACGTAATCCGGATAGATCGCGCCGGGCTGGCGCGGGTCGCCGAGGTAGGTATGGCCGCGGTTGCTGCCGTAGAAGCGGTCTTCCCATTGCACGACCATGCCGAGGTGCTGGTTGTTGAGGATGATGGCTTTGGCGGCGATGTGCTCAACCTTGGCGCACGCCAGTTCCTGCACGTTCATGAGGAACGAGCCGTCGCCGTCGATGTCGATGACCTCGCGCTCGGGATGCGCCACCTTGGCGCCGAGCGCGGCCGGGTAGCCAAAGCCCATCGCGCCAAGGCCCGCGGAGGTGATGAAGGAACGCGGGTGGAGGAAATCGTAGAATTGCCCGGCCCACATTTGATGCTGGCCGACGCCGGTGGTAATGATCGCTTCGCCGCGGGTCAGCTCCCACAGGAGGCGGATGGCGTGCTGGGGCTGGATGGTTTCGTCGGCGGTCTCTTTGAACTTCAATGGGTTGGCCGTCTTCCATTCGACGATCTGCTGGTCCCACGCGGCGAAGCGTCCCTGGGCGCCGCCCGCGTTGGGATTACGTTCCCAGCCGGCCTTGGCGAGCAGGGCGTTGAGCCGGGCGAGCGCGACTTTCACGTCGGCGATGATCGGCAGGCGCACGACTTTGTTTTTGTTGATCTCGCTGGCGTCGATGTCGATGTGAACGATGGTGCCGTGCTCGGCAAATTTTTCCACCTTGCCGGTCACGCGGTCGTCGAAGCGCACGCCGATGGCCAGCAGCAGGTCGCTTTCGTTGACGGCGTTGTTGGCATAGACGGTGCCGTGCATGCCGAGCCACTTGAGCGAGAGCGGGTGGCTCTCTGGGAAGTTGCCGATGCCCATGAGCGTGGTCGCCACGGGGATGCCGGTGCGCTCGACGAGCTCGCGCAGTTCCACCGACGCGCCGGCGGAGATGACGCCGCCGCCGCAATAGATCATTGGCTTCTTCGCGTTGCCGATCAGGCCGATGAGTTCATTGAGCGCCAGCTCGTCCACGCCCTGCGGCAAGTCGTAGCCGCGCAGGTTGGCACGGGCGGGGAAGATGGGCTGGGTCTTTTGGTTTTGAATGTTCTTGGGCAGGTCGATGAGGACCGGACCGGGCCGGCCGGACTGGGCGACGTGGAAGGCTTCCTTCACGATGCGCGGGATGTCGTTGATGTCCCAGACGAGGTATGAATGCTTCACGACCGGCAGCGTCATGCCGAACACGTCGGTTTCCTGAAACGCGCCCTTGCCGATCATCTCCTGCGGCACCTGGCCGGTGATGGCCACGAGCGGGATCGAGTCCATGTAGGCGTCGGCGATGCCGGAGACGAGATTCGTCGCGCCCGGCCCCGAGGTGGCCATGCAAACGCCCGCCCGGCCGGTGGAGCGCGCGTAGCCTTCCGCGGCAAAGACGCCGCCTTGTTCGTGCCGCGGCAGGACGGTGCGGATTTTCTTCGAGCGGGTCAACGCCTGGTGGATGGGCATCGACGCGCCGCCCGGATAGGCGAAAATGGCGTCCACGCCCTCGCGTTCGAGGCAGGCGACGAGAATCTCCGCGCCGTTCATCACCTCGCCGCGGTCGGGTGCCGAGGCGGCAGGTTGGGACGGAGCGTCGGCTTTGCTCGAAGTGGAGGCAGCATTCATAAAAAATACGGAAAGGATGACAATCGCTGGTTGGTGAGAAAACGGGGCTGCGACTATCCAAGAAATGCCGCCGGGAGGCAAGGCCGAATCCGACCGGCGTGCCCAAGCTCCTTATTGAAATCACTGCCCGCGCTACGCCATCATCTGCCCGTCGGTCGATACCGCGCGCCTTCGAGCGTGACCAACGCTTGCGGCGAGTTGCCGAGCGCGTAGCCATCCATGGGCAAAATCTCCAACGTCACCGTTTTGCTCGCGTAGGCCGCCGGCGGCGGCGAGAGCAAAGTGACATCGAGCGTGGCGCTGTGTTCGCCCGCGGCGATGGTCACGCTCGCCGGCAAGGTCGCGTAATCGACGCCGCCCACGGCGCTGCCGCCGACTTGATAAAACACTTCCAGCGGCGCATTCACCGCGCCGGAACGCGCGATGGTGAATTGCCCCGGCAACTGCGGTTTTTTCACGCTCGTCGCCGGCACCGATGCGGCGACCGAGACGCGCCCTAGGCCGTCCGGCGAGCGGAAATCGACGAAGAACGGCGCGCTCGCGTTGATCGTGCGCACGTTGTCGGCGGCGTTGGTCGAGCCGGTGCGGGCGCCGAGATAAGCGACTCGCGGATTGGAAAAATTCGGCGTGCTGACGCCCGGCGGATACGCCATCACGTCGCGGTAAAGCAGGCCGTCGCGGCCGTGAAAACGCCAGCCTTCCGAGAAGGGAAACAAGTGGTAGCCGGTCGTGTTCTGCCGGTCGTGATCGCAGCCCATGTTGTGCCCGATCTCGTGCGCGAAAAGATGGTCCACGAGCACGGAGCCGACGTTGATGGCCGAGAACGCCGTCTCTTCCCAATCGGGCTGGAGCTGCTGCATGATGAGCGCGTAGCCGTTGTAGCCATCGACGCTGGCGCGGTTGGTGAACAGGCAAACAAAGTCCGCCGCGAGCTGGTCGCGCAGCGGATGGACTTCGTCCAAAATCCCGTCGTCCGTGGTGGCCAGGGCATCCACGTCGGCGCGGATCGAGCCGCTCTCCTGGTAATCAACCGGCGTCACGCCAACCAGCCGTCCGCGCACGTTGATGCCGCTGTTGGCGTAGCATTGATTCGCGTCCGCGATGGCTAATTCCGCCAGCGCCTGCACGGCGTCGTCGCCGCCCGCGCCGTCGCGCGCCGCCGGCGTGTAAACGACCAGCAGATCAAACGTCGGCAACTCGCTGCCCGGCGGCAGCGACGGTGGGTTCGGATAAGTCACCGTCGCCGCGCGCGTGATTTCTGCTGCGACGGCCGCGCCGTTCGCCTCCGTGGACCGCGTTGCGCGGCGCAAGCTGCGCGGCAGGACGGGGTCCGGCGCGAGCACGCCGATGCCGACCGTTTCATTGTTCGCCGCGCAAGCGCAACCGCCGCCCGCCGCACCGGTAGTCACTCGCGTGATGATCTGCTGCCCGCGCGCGTCGCGCCCGAGCAAATAATGCTCCGTCGCGCTGACGGAAATATCGCCGAGCACGACGGCGCCGCGCTGCACCAAAGTAAACGCCGAGCCGGGCCTCCCAACGATGCGCCCGGCGCGCACTTGGTTGCCCAGATACGAGCGATACGTCTCTTGCACAATCGCGGCGTAGCCCGTGCCCGGCGCGACGTCGAGCCGCGCGGCGTCGCCCGCGCGCAACGCACCGACCGCGTCGCGCCGCACTCGCGCGACGGACGGAGTTTCAGCGGAAATTTCCCACAAGATTGCGGGCGTGGAATTGGCGTCGGGCGCGATGGCGCTGTTTTCTTCTCCCCGCGCGCCCAGTGGCAGAACGGCACCGCTGCCGCAAACCCACATCATCATCGCCGCCGTCAGCCACCGGCAAACGGTGCGCTGCGTTTTCATGCAGCGAGGATAAGCCTCGGGCCTGCTTGCGCCAAGGAGAATCCCGTCCGCCGCACGTCGCGCGCGGCGCTACTCTTCCTGCCGCAAAATCTCCAGCGGCGGATGATCGCAGACACCGCGGCTGGCGAGCAATCCGATGCCGACCGTCAGCGCGCACGCCAGTCCTACGCTGATCGCCAGCGGCAGCGGCGGCAGGAGCCACGGGATTTTGAAAACGAACACTTCCAGCGCCCAGCTCCCGGCTGCCGCGAGCACCGCGCCGGTCAGCGCCGCGAGCAAGCCGAGCGCGAGATATTCCACCACGAGCACGGTGAACACCTGCCGGCGCGACGCGCCCAGCGTGCGCAGCAAGACACTCTCGCGGATGCGCTCGAAGCGTCCCGTGAGGATCGCCGCCGCCAGCACGAGCAGCCCGGTGCCGACAGTGAAGATCGAGAGGAAACGCACCGCCGTCGTCGCCTTGTCCACGATCCCCTGCACGGTTTGCACGATCAGGCTCAGGTCGATGGCGGCGACGTTGGGGAATGCTTTCACCAGCGCCGCCTGCGCCGCGCCGGATTGCGCCGCGTTGCCCGCGCGGGTGACGAGCACATGGAACGCCGGGGCTTCCTCCAGCCCGCCGCCAGCCGGGAAGACGAAGAAGAAGTTCGGTTGAAAGCGGCCCCACTCGACCTTGCGCACGCTGCCGATCACGGCGGGCACCGATACGCCCTGCACGTCGAACACGAGCGCGTCGCCCGGTTTCAAGCGCAGCTCTCGCGCCGCCTCGGCCTCGATGGAAACCGGCACGGGCGCGTCCTTTTCCAACTGCGCCCGGCCGGTCCAATGGCCGCTGGTGATCTCCTCGCCGGCGGTCAGGTGATCGCGATACGTCGAGCGGTATTCGTGGCGCAACCGCCAGTCCGGGATGGCGTGCGCGCCGGCGGCTTGCGGGCTGCGTTCGTCCCCGCCGGCGCCTTGCGGGCCGCGGTCGCGCAGCAGTTTCTCGACGGGTTCGCCTTTGAGCGAGGTCAGGCGCATCTGCACCACGGGCACGTCTTCGAGCACCGTCAGTCCTTGCGCGCGGGCGAGGTCAGCGACCGCTGCGCGCTGGTCGCTGCCAATGTCGAAGAAGACGAGGTTGGGGCCGTTGCTGCCGCCATCTCGGGGCGAGGCGAATTGCCGCAGCAGCGCGGTCTTCGTCAAGTCCAGTCCGAGCAGCAGGAACGTGCTCAAGCCCAAGGTAAACGTCAGCAGCAGCGTGCGGTTGTTGGGCCGGTGCAGATTCGCCACGCCCTGCCGCCACGCGTAAGGCCAGCGCGCCGGCAGAAAGCGCCGCGCCGCCCAGATCAACGTCCGCGCCACGCCGGCCAGCAGCGCGAACGCCACGAGCAACGCGACGGAAAATCCCAGCCCGAATTTCCACGCCCCGCCCGCCTGCACCGCCGGGAACGCCACCAGCGCCGCAGCCAGCGCGAGGAACGCCAGCCAAGCCAGCGGATCGCGCCGGCGGCTCAGCGCGCCCTCCGCGTGGGAAACGTCGAACGCGACCCGCGGTGCGCCGTCGCGCTCGCCGAGCGTCATGGTCGCCTGCTTGAGCCAGACATTGCCGTCAGGGCGGAAGGTCTCGCTGTAGAACGCGGCGTTCTCGCCGGTCTTCGACAGCGCCGGCATCACATAGGCGAACGGGCCGAGTGTCCCGCCGCCCTTGATGTTCAGCACGCCACTTGCAAACCCCTCGGCGGCAAAGCCACGCCGTGCAGCTTCCAGCAAGGGGATGCCGGCTTGCAGCGTGAAGG
>JAFAXH010000059.1 GCA_019241085.1 Verrucomicrobiota bacterium
CTCGTCGCGCGCCACGGCGTAGGCCCAGAGCACGCGCAGCCAGCCGGTGGAGTGCAAGCGCAGACCGAGACGATTCAACTCGTCGTGCAGCTCGCCACGGCAGGAGTCAAACGCCTGATAAAGCCAGCTCGCCCAAGGATGCGTCGGCTCGCCCAGGCACAAGGCGCCCGCCGGATCGTTGCGCAGGTAGGCGGTGGCTTCGGCGGGCTGCGGATGCGGCAGGCGGCCGTTGTCGATGAGCGCGGCGACGAGGTGCGCGAGGACGCTGTGCGCGAGCGTGTCGAGTTGATCGCGCGTCGCCGCCGCGGAGGACAAAGCCACGCTGGCGCTCGCGGCGACGCTGTCGGGGAAAGTCAACTCCTGCACGACGCGCAGGAGCACCGATTGCCAGCAAAGGCTCGGGCTTTGGAACGGCGTGACGTTGACCAGCGTGGCGCGGCCGGCGAGGGCGGCGAACAACCGACCGAGCAGATGGCTCTTCCCATAGCCCGGCTGCGGCGAGACGACGAGCAGCGCCTGGTCGAGCCACGGCGCCGGCCAGCGCGGCGGGCTGCCGACGGTGAGTCGCTGGAAAGCGGCGAGCAAGGTGGCGAGCGCGGGGTCGTTGAGACCCGGCACGGAAACCGCCGGCGCCTGGCGCGGCTCGCGAAAGATGTTATCCGCAAACGGATCGGTCTGGGCCGCCGAAGCGGAAAACAGGTTTGGCAATGGTGGCGGCCCGGGATTCAAAATTTGGAATGCGTGCTGGCGCCGGAGCCTGCGGGACGCCCGGCGGGCAGCCATCTTACCAATAAACAATGTTCGCCCGCAAGCGGGGAGCGGCGCAGGAGGCGGGTTACTTTGCAATCACTGGGTGGATGGCACCCGGAAGTCGCCATCCACCTCGAAGTAGCCCACTACCGCGGCGCTTGGTATTGTCGAGGCGGCACGTCCTTTCGGACAGAGCCGCCTTTACAACAAGCAAATCGCGCCACGGCCCTTTTTCAGAACTTTGTAGATTCTTTGTAACAGGGGCCGAAAAAACCCGTAGTCACCATTGAGGGGATGTTGCGCCGCAAGCCGGCATTCACCCTGCCGGCCAGGTCTTCGATGCCAGCAGCGACGGGCCGGCACGTCAGACGTTGCGAACCGCGTCTGCGGCGGGATCGGGCGGGAGCAATCTGACCAATAAATAATGTTCGCCCGCAAGCGGGAGCGCAGCCGCGCGCGCCTCGGACGTGGCGAGCGACCAGTCGCCGAGGCTGAAGACGGCGCAACCTTCTTTCCAAAAATAGATTAATGCGGCGTGGAGTTGCGTGAGATTCCCGGCCTCCTCATCAGCGCCAAACGCTGCCAGCAGGGCGGCAATGGCTACGTCGGGAAATCCGCCCGACTCGCGCACGAGCCGCCCGTAGTGATGCATCAGCGCCGCGGCGTATTTTTTGTCTGCGGTTGTCCACGGTGAAGCTGAGGAAGGCGCGTTTGGCTTGCCGGCCAGCCAGGCAGCCAGGGGAGCGGCGAAAAGATAGAGCTGACTGCGCCCGTGGCGAAGCGCGAGCAATTCGCGAGTCGCGCCGAGGTGCGCCAGCGCGGGATCGAGTGAACGACGCGCGGCGACGGAGAGGCCGCGGGCGAACGCGGCTCTGGTGTAAAGCGTCGGAGCTTGCGCCGCGTCGGGACCGGCGTGGCAGTCGAGCAATTGGCGCGCGACGGCCGCGGCATCGAGCGGCGCGGCTTTGGAGGTTGCCGCTCGCCGGCGGCGCGGCTGGCGCGGTTTGGGTTCGCCTTGCGCGGCGCTGGCGACTGACCGACGCGGCTGGTGCGTTTTCGCAGGGGATCGAGGCATGGCGCCGAACGGCGAAAATCGTGGCGTGGGCGCTTCGCGACGCGACGCGGTCGGCCGACTCAAGGCGTGAGCTGGCCGCGTTGCGCGTCGCGTGTCTTGCGCAGGTGCAGCACGAGAAACCAGACGATGCCGACATTGACCAGGAGCGCGCTGACCTTGATCCAATTCGGCTTGTGAAACAACTCGTAGAGTTCCAGCGGAATGAGCGAGGCGGTGACGATGATCGTGAGCCATTCCGCCCAATGCTTGCGCAGGAGCAAACCGCCGCCTTCGGTGAAAAAGACCGCGGCATAAAAGAAGAGCAGCGGGCTGATGATGCGCCGCCAGGAATCGACCATCGGGCCGAAGTGCTCCAGCGTTTCGTTGATGTAACGGGACTCCTGCTTGATGCCAAGCAGGCGCATCCAGTAATGGGCCACCTCGTTGACATCGTGGCTCCAGAGCCGCAGCGCCGCGGTGGCCATCAGCAGGAAGAAAATTCCCTTGGCGAGTTTGAAAAAAGCGATGCCGACGATGGCGCGGTCGATGGCAGTTTTATCTGCGAGGGAACGGGCCACGGGAATTGCGACGGCGGCAGCGGCGGGCGAAGGTTGCGGGTCATCCTTGGCGAGGGTGTCCATCTTCTACGGGGGAGAAGGCAAAAAGTAACGATGGCCGGCAATGATGCTCCGAACCAGCCGGAAACGCAATCTCCGAGCGCGGCGGCGGCGCAGTTCGTGACGAGCGCGGCGAGGAAAACCCGACAGTGGGAAGCGCGCGCCGGACGGCGACTTGCCGATTGACAGGCAAAGCGACACATTCTTTTTGCATGAACAATAAAATCATCGGTTTGGGCTGCGTGGGAGTTTTGCTGCTCGGCGTGCTGATCCTCGTAGCCACTGGCGTCGGCGGCTACAACAAGCTGGTTCCGGCCCGCGAAAATCTGGATCGTTCGTGGGGCAACGTCCAAAGCTCCTATCAGCGCCGCCTCGATTTGATTCCGAACTTGGTGAAAACCGTGGAAGGCGCGGCGAACTTTGAAAAATCGACGCTGACGGAGGTCATCAACGCCCGCGCCAACGCCACGAAAGTCACGGTGGATATGAGCCACGCGCCGACCGACCCGGCGCAGCTCCAGCAATTTCAACAGGCGCAGCAGCAACTCTCGTCCGGCTTGAGCCGGCTGCTGGCGGTGTCGGAGCGGTATCCGGAGTTGAAAGCGAACCAGAATTTCCGCGATTTGCAGGCGCAAATCGAGGGAACAGAGAATCGCATCAACGTGGCGCGCAACGACTTCAACGTGGCGGCGCAACACTACAATACGCTGCGCAGCACATTTCCCACGGTGATCATTGCGAACTTCACCGGATTCCAGGAGCGGCCGTATTTCCAAAGCGCGGCCGGGGCGGACACGGCGCCGAGCGTGAACTTCGGCTCGTTTGGCGCTTCGCCGACCCCGGCGCCAAGCCATTGAAAACCATGCCGGCGAGCCGAAGCGCGCTTTGCGTTCTCCGGCTGTTTTTTTGGCAAGGGTCGGTCTGACCAATAATAACCTTGTGCGAACCCGAGTTTTCATCCTCCTCGCGCTGTTGCTCTCGGGCGCGGTGTGGCTGCGCGCAGCGGACGTGATTCCGCCGCCGCCGACGCGGTATTTCAACGATTATGCGTTGACCGTGAAGCCGGAAACGGCGGATGCGCTCAACCGGCAGTTGGAGGACTTTGAGAAACAAACGGGCACGCAGTTGCTTGTCGCGATCTTCCCGAAGCTCCAGACCGAGACCGACCTGGCGGATTACACCCACCGGATGTTCGCCGTCTGGCGGCCCGGACAGGAGGGCAAGAACAATGGCGCAGTGCTCTTCGTTTTCGTGCAAGACCACAAGATGCGCATCGAGACCGGCCGCGGCCTCGAAGGCGCGCTGCCCGACGCGCGCTGCCGGCAGATCATCGGCGACGTGATCGCGCCGAAATTTCGGGCGGGCGATTACGACGGCGGCTTGCAGGAAGGCGTCGCCGCGATGATCGCCGCGGTGCAAGGCGAAGACTACAAAGGCACCGGGCGCACGGCGTATCAGCAACAACATCCGGGCGGCCAAAGGAGCACCGGCGGCGGGATTCCAGCGGGATTTTTGGTGCTGATTTTTCTGGCGATTTTCCTGTTCGTCATTTTCGTCAACCGACGGCAGAGCGGGCCGCGCGGCGGGATGTATAGCGGCGGCGGATTCAGCCCGATTTTCCTGCCATTTGGCGGAGGCGGCGGAGGTGGCGGCAGTTGGAGCAGCGGCGGCGGGAGCAGCAGCAGCAGCAGCGACGATGGCGGCGGATTCTTTTCCAGTGGCGGCGGCGACAGCGGCGGGGGCGGCGGGGCGAGCGGAGATTGGTGAAATTTTTTTAGCGCCGATATGAGAGCACGCGATTTTGTCAAAGCGCTGGACCACGAAAAGGTTGTCGCGGCCATCGCGGAGGCGGAAAAAAAGACCTCGGGCGAAATCCGAGTTTTTGTGACTCGCCTGGAAGTGGCCGACGCGCTGGCGGCGGCGCGCGAGCATTTTGCCGAATTAAAAATGGAACGCACCGCCGAGCGCAACGCGGCGCTGATTTTATTCGCGCCGCGCGTGCGGAAATTTGCCGTGTTCGGCGACCGGGCGATCCACGAAAAGTGCGGCGACAACTTCTGGCACGGCGTGAACGCCACGATGCGCGCCAAGCTGCAAGCCGGCGACTTCACCGGCGCGGTGGTGGAGGCGGTGAACGAAATCGGCGCCGTGCTTGCCGAACATTTCCCGCCGCGCGCGGGCGGGGAGGAAACGCCGCGCGACGAGCTGCCGAACGACGTGGTGGAGGATTGACGGACGCGGCTGGCTCCTCAGACGCGCCGGTAATGTCCGCGCGCCCAGACGTAGCGATGGCCGTTCCAGCGCCAGTGGCCGGGCACCCAGACCGCGCCGTAAAATGGCGCGATGGGACGGCGTTCCACGATGGGCGCCGGCGCCGGGTAAGGTCCGCGTTCGACGATGATGGTTTCATCCACCGGCCGCCGCGGCGCGGGACGATCCCGGTAAACGACGGTCTCGGTGCAGGCGCCCAGCAGCAGGGCGGCCGGGAGCAGGGGAAGCAGTTGGAAAGCGAGTTTCATGTGGAGGTGCAAACTGTTTGCAAAACTACGAGTTTGCAACTGCGCTCGGCCGCACGAGTTGCGCGGAAATTTTCCCCAAAATTTTCTGGCGTCATTGCAAACCAATCATGACGGCGAGCACGACGGCGAGAATCCCCAGTGCGAGCAGCAGGCCGCACAGCGGCAGCGCAAACCGCAGCCAGCGGCCGTAGGCCACGCCGCTCGCGCCGAGGATGGCGAGCAAAGAGCCATTGGTCGGCGACCAGACGCCGCAGATGCCGCCACCGTATTGATACGCGAGCACGATGACCTGGCGCGACAACCCGAGCAGGTCGGCGAGCGGATTGAGAATCGGCAACGTCAGCACCGCCTGTCCGCTGACGCTGGGCACGGGGATGTGGACGAGCGTTTGCACGAGCACCATGCCGGCGGCGGCGAAGGCCCGCGGCCAGCCGGCGAGCGGCGTGAATAGTCCGAGCACGACGGTGTCGATGACGCCGCCGTCATCGAGCACTTGGCGGATGCCGCGGGCGAAACCGCTGAGCAACGCGGCAAAGGCCATCGCTTGGAAACCTTCGACAAACGCGCGCGCCGTGCCGTTGACCCCGAGGCCGCCGACCAAGCCGGCGAGAAGTCCCATCGCGAAGAAAACGGCGGTCATTTCCTCGAAGCTCCAGCCGAGTTTGAGCACGCCGTAAATGAAGGCGACGAAGGCGATGGCGACGAGTGCGAGCACGAGCGCGGTGACGTGGCGGTGCGGGGGCGGCGTCAGTTCAATTTTTGATTCGCTCGTCGGCGCAGACTCCGGCGGCTGGGGATTAGGATTATGATTAGGATTAAGCCGGTGGGCAGCAGCGGCGTGGCGCATGGTGCCGGCGATCCAGAGGGTTTGCGCGAGGACGAGGAAGACGGTGCGATACTGCCAGCCGGAAAACAGCGCGACTTCGGAAACGCGCTGGCCGATGAGGCTCATAAATGGATTCATCGGACTGAAGGCCGCGCCGACGAGCGAGCTGCCGATGCTCATCGCCACGGCGGTCAACGGATCGTAACCCAGCCGTCGGCAGAGCAGGAGCAACACAGGCACGAGGGCGATGATTTCTTCCTCCATGTTTTCCAAAATCCCGCCGAGGGCAAAGAGCAGACTCACGAGCGGGATGACCAGCCAGCGCGTTGTTCCCAATTTCCGCGCCAGCGCATCGACGCCCGCGCGCAACGCGCCGGTTTTGTCCACGACGGTAAACGCGCCGCCGACGAGGAAAACGAACGCGACAACATCGGCGGCGTTGATGATCCCTTTCGGCACGGCGACGAGCGCGGCGAACGGCCCGACCGGGTGCGCCGCCGTGCGCGCGTAGGTGCCGGGGATGACGACCTCGCGCTTGGTGCCGTCGAGTTCGACCGTGCGGCGCTCGAATTTCCCCGCCGGCACGAGCCACGTCAGCGCCGCCGCGAGCGCGATGCCGGCGATGAGCAACGCGAGCGGATGGGGAAATATGAAGTGGAGCTTTTTCAAAATTCAGGAGCCGCCGAGCGTGCCGGGCGCGAGAAAAATTGTCGAGCGCCGAGGGGAGCTTTTGGTGGATCGCGCGCTCCGTCGCGCGATGGCTTAGCCGCGCAATGCGCGGCTCTGAATTCATTTACAGGCAGCTTGCGCTGCAATTCATCGCGCGACGGAACGCGCGATCCACCCACGCTTGTCGGAAACTTACTCCAGTCGATGATACTGTCGGAGCACCTCACGCAGCCGTTCGTGCGGCAACGCCTCGACGCGGTGGCCGTCGCGGCCGGTCATGGGTTCGTTATCGACGAGGGCGTTGACGATGGCTTCCTCGACTGCCTGCACCGTGGCGTTGAAAAACGGCGACAGTTCTTCGTTCGGCAACATCTGCAACGAGCGCGCTCCCGACGCCGCGCCGGCGCCGGAGTTCGCCGTGGAAAACGCGATGAACAAATCGCCGCTGCCGTTGCCCGAAACGCTGCCCGTGCGCGCGAAGCCGAGCGCGGCGCGGCGGGCGAGGCGCTTGCACTGGTGCGGCAGCAACGGCGCGTCGGTGGCAATGACGATGATGATCGAGCCGGACTCCTCGCGCCGACGCGCGCCCTCGGGGATTTCCTTGCCCACGGACACGCCGGCGACGACGAGCTGCCCGCGCAAGCCCATGTTGGCTTGCACGAGCACGCCGACGGTGTAGGTGGCGTCACCCCTGCCCACGCGACGGCTGGCGGTGCCGATGCCGCCTTTGAATTCATAGCAAACCATTCCCGTGCCGCCGCCGACCGAGCCTTCCGCGACCGGGCCGGCGGCGGCGCGGTCGATGGCTTGGAAAACGTGCTCGGGTTTGACGTGGAAACCGTTGGCGTCGTTGAGCCAGCCGTCCCAGGTCTCGGCCACCACGGGCAGCGACCAATAATACCCGCTCTGGTCCGGCGGCCCGTGCGCGACGCGCCAGGCGATGACGGCGTCGCGCACGACGCCGACGCTGTGCGTGTTGGTGAGCAGCACCGGGCCTTCGAGAAAACCGGATTCCTCGACCCACGCGGCGCCGGTCATTTCCCCGTTGCCATTGAGCGCGAAAACTCCGGCGAACACCGGGTCGTCGAGCGCGTCGCGCCCGCGCGGCAGGATCGCCGTAACCCCCGTGCGCACCGGCCCCTGGCCGACGATGAGCGGGCCGTCGCCAGCGATCAAAGTCGTGTGCCCGACCGTCACGCTGGGCACATCGGTGATGGCGTTGAGCGGTCCCGGCTGGCCCTCGAATGGCACGCCGAGCGCTCGGGCGCGGATCGGCTCGGCGCGGACGGTTGCTGCTGCGAACAGCAGCAGGAAAATAACGAACGAACAAGGTCGAATGACGAATTTCGGATTTCTCAAACCATCCATCATCAATAGTAAATCACCAATTCTTCGTCATTCGGCATTCTTCATTTTCAACTGATGAGCCTGCCGCTGCGCTCGTCGTCGTTCGCGTGCGGGCGCGGCACAGTCGGCGGCACGCCATGCTCGGCTTCTTCGATGGCTTCGACGGCCGCGCGCGCTCGCGGGCTGGGCTGGATTTTTTCCGTGGCAGCGAGGATTTCCGCGTCGGTCATTTCCCGCGTGACGGCGCTGCCGCCGGCGGCGCGCAGGATGCGTTCGGCCTCGGCCGCGCGCGGGCCGGCGTTGATCTTGACCATCGGCTGCTCCTCGGAGGTCACGGCGATCTCGCTGCCGAGGAAACCGGCGGTTTTCAATTCGTTGATGGCTTTTTGCGCCTCGCGACGGTTGCCGAACGTCGCGCGGACGAGGCTGCCGCCGGCGTTCGTTGGCACGGATGGGTCGTTGTTCATGGGCGTTATTTCGGTTGGTGGAGCGATGAGAAGAACGGCTGCGAAAAAGATTCGTTTGCCGTGGCGCGGCTGGTCCCCGCGGCCGTGCGCGAAGCGGCGCGCTGCAAAAAAGACGTGAGCACGCCGCGGCAATGTGTTGATGTTAACGGCTCCGCACGTTGCGCGAGACGACCACCGACTATGACCACCGCTCTTTCCCCCGCTGACCCGACGACTGCCGACAGCGAAATCCCCGTCGAACATCACGACCCCGTCAACGCCCGCATCCTGGCCGTGAGCGAGGATCAGATCGCCGGCTTCGTGCGCGCGCCATTCGCGGAGATCAGCGCGCGCAGCGGGGTGGCGCTGCCGGTCGTCCTCGCGCGCATCCGTGCCATGCTGGCGGCCGGCACGATCCGCCGTGTGCGCCAGACCTTGCTCGCCACGAATCTCGCCCACGGCGCGCTCGTCGCCTGGCAGGTGCCGGCGGCGCGGCTCGACGCGGCGTTTGATTTCATGTTTCAACGCGATCCGTTCAGCGGTCACGTCGTCCTGCGCTCGACCGACCAGGAAACGGCGGGCAGCGATTACCGACTCTGGACGACGGTAAAAGTGCCGCGCGGATTTTCGCTCACCGAACATTGCCAGCGGCTCGCGGCCCGCGTGGGCGCGGAGAAGTTCCGCATCATGCCGGCGAAGGGCATCTTCACCCTCGGCGTCGGGCACGTGCGGCGCAAGACGATGGAACCCGGCGCGCGAGCCGCGCAGCCGGCGCGCATCATGCCCGTGGAGACGGTCGATTTGAGCGAGCACGAGTGGAAAATTTTGCTCGCGCTGAAGCGGGAATTGACCACCGACGAAATCACCGCCGACGGTCCCTGGCTGGGCCGGGCGGAAGAAGCCGGCGTTTCACTGGAGGAATTTTGCCGCGTGGCGGAGAGCTTGCAGGCACGGGGCTTGGTCGGGCGGTTTTCGACCTTCCTGGAACACGTCAAACCGAGCCAGACCGGCGTGCGCGTCACGCGCTTCAACGCGCTCTTTCACTGGGCCGTGCCGCCGGGCCGCGAGATCGAGGCCGGCGGCGAAGTTGGCCGGCACGAGGTGCTCACGCATTGCTACTGGCGCGAGGCGGGACCCGAGTTTGGCAGTGTCAATATCATGGCCGTCGCGCACGGCACGGAAAAAGGCCGGCTGCTGGAGCACAAAGCCGCCATCGACGCGCACCTCGCCGCGTGCAGCATACCCGTCAGTTACACGAACGTATTCTGGGGCGGCCGCAGCGAGATCAAGCCGTCGGAAATC
>JAFAXH010000075.1 GCA_019241085.1 Verrucomicrobiota bacterium
ATTGGGAAAAGGATTACCGCGATTCCGATTTCACGGAAGCGACCGTTTACACCGCCAACGACAATGACGAGAAACTGCGCAACTACGTCGTCGAGCTGGCGACCGCGCGCATTCTCGGCGAAACCGGCTGCGCGTTTTTCGGCACTCGCCAGCGCTACAATCACCGCGCGTGTTCCGTTAACTGGTCGCCGGATTCCGCGTGGTTCGTGGAACTGACGGAGGAGAAATGGAACTACAATGACTGCCACGCGGGCCATGTCGCCGCGGCTGGCGGCCCGAAGCTGCTCGGCTGTCCGGATGTAGGCAAAGCGGCGGAGAAGAATGCCGCCGCGTTTCTCGCCCCGCGCAAACGCCGTCTTCTCCAGGAGAGCAGCATCGCGATCACCAATGTCAGCGTGGACAACGCCGGCGTGGTCGAGCTGACTCTGCTCGGCCAGCAGAATAGCGGCGCGCGCAAAGGCGCGGTCGATTTTTCCACGGACCAACGCTTGCGCCTGCATCCCGGTGCAAACGGCGCCTTGAGCATCGAGACGCTCAGCGTGCGTGCGTCGCCGCCGCAGGAGTAAGAAGAGAGCGAGAGAGTTTTTTAATTCGGTTCCCGCGGTGCGTCGTCGCCATCAGTTCTTTCCTGGTGTCGATTTGCGTTTGCGCGTGAGAAGTTGCCGGCAATGACGACGGATTTTTCGGAGACGCTGTGGACGGATGAGCCGACGCGGCGGCGGGAGTTCCCGGTGTGCGCGGAAAAAATCTTTCTCGCGCACGCGGCGGTCACGGCGTTGCCGCGCGCGGTGGCCGCGGCGGAGATCGCGTTCGCGCGCGGCGCGACGACGTTTGCGCAATCGTATGAAGAAATCCTGCGCGAGCTGCGCCTGACGCGCGAGGCATCCGCGCGGCTGCTCGGCGACGGCGCGCACGCGGACGAGATCGCGCTGCTCGGGCCAACCTCGCTCGGGCTGAGCTTGATCGCCGCGGGACTCGATTGGCAGGCGGGCGACGAGGTCGTTTTCTATCCCGACGATTATCCGGCCAACGTCTATCCGTGGACGAATCTCGCGGAGACGCGCGGCGTGCGGCCGGTCGCGCTGGCACCAGCGCGCGCGGGCAAGATCACGCCGGAACTCGTCGCGGCGGCGCTCACGCCGAAGACCCGTTTGGTCGCGCTGGCGTCGGCGAGTTTTCTGAGCGGTTACCGCATTGATCTCGACGCCATCGGCGCGTTGCTGCACGAACGCGGCGTGCTCTTTTGCGTCGATGCGATCCAGACGCTCGGCGCGTTTCCGACGAGCGTGCGGCACGCCGATTTCCTGTGTGCCGACGCGCACAAGTGGCTGCTCGGGCCGTTGTGCGCGGGGATCGTGTGGGTGAAAAAAACGCACTTCGCGCGGCTGCGTCCCGCGCTGCTCGGCACGAACGTGCGCGCGCCGGATTTCGTGACGCAGCCGGACATCGTGTTGCCCAATGGCGCGTGGCGTTACGAGCCGGGCGTGTTGAACGTCGGACCGCTGCTGGGCATGCGCGCGGCGCTGGAGCTGTTCGAGCGCATCGGCGCGGCGCGGGTCGCGGCGCGGGTCGCGGGAAATGTCGCGCGGCTGGCGGACGCGCTGGCGGCGCTGGGTTTTCAATTTCTCGGCCCGACGGCCGGGCCGAACGCGAGCGGCATCCTCACCGCGTGGCATCCGCAGCACGACGCGCGGCAGTTGGTGAAGGCGCTGGAGGCGCGTGGCATCGTGGCATCGCTGCGACGCGATCGCGCGGGGAAAAATTACGTGCGCTTCTCGCCGCATTTTTACAACACGGAGTCCGAGTTGGATGAAACCGTGGCGTGCGTGCGCGCGGCGCTGGGTTGAAGCGAAAAAATCAATCCCGCGCCAGCGTCGCGGACGTGAGCGCATCGCGCACCAATTCATCCAGCCGCAGCCGCAAGTCGCCGGCGTGATACGCGCGTTGCGCCGGCATCCGCAACAGCGGCACGCCCGCCGCGCGCAGGGCGCCGTCTTTGATGCGATCACGCGCCCGCGCGCCCGCGCCGGCATGGCTGCGGTCGTCGAGTTCCACCACGGCGAGCACGCGGCCGTCGTGCGGTTCGCACAAGACAAAATCAACGTGCTTGCGCGAGATGCGCCCGAACGCCGCGGCCCAGCTTTTGCCCGTCAGCCCGGCGCGTGGACGCACGAGATCGGCGAGACGCACTTTGCCAAAAATCGCGTAGCGGCTGCCGGCCGCTTCGCGCAATGCGAGCAGGAACGCGCGCTCCGCCGGCGTGAACAGCGCCGGGGCGCGTTCGTAGGGAAACTCGTCGCGCGGCAGCCAGCGCGCGAGCCACAGCATGAGGCCGAGAATGCCCAGGCTGACGAGCACGAGAAACGCCGGCACGACGACGCCAGCCGGCACCCAGCCGGGCAGGGGAAACGCGACGTGCAGCATCATGGGAGGCGGGGAAAATACCAGAGTCGCTCCCGCGTGCCCAAATGGCATTTGGGCACGGTGCGCCGTCCGATTTGCGGAGCTTCGGCTTCGCCTGACTGTTTGGAGAAAAGTTTAAGCCTGCCAACAAATCAGCCGCGGTGTCAAAACGGCGACAAGACAGACAGAAAGAAAGCTTCTTGTCTGAAAACGACGGCAGTAAAGCCAAATGAAAAGTATCTTGGCCGAAAACTTCGGCAAAACAGTCAAACGGAAAGTTTTTCGTCGGATAACCGCGTCAGAAGCCCAAGGCGGAAAGCAAATCGCCTGAAAACCGCGTCAGCAGCCTCAAACGGAAAGCGAATGAGGCAAAAACCGCATTAGACGCTCAATTCGGAAAGCAAATCGCCTGAAAACCGTTTTCATCGCGCAAAACGGAAAGCGAACGACATCAAAACCGTCTCAGACGCCGCAGATGGAAAGCGAATGACCCGAAAACCGCGTCAGAAGGCCAAGATGAAAAGTGTTTCGATCGAAAACTGTTTCCAGCGGCCCAAGCCAGCAATGCTCCCGCCTGCCACCCGGCGACATGGTCCTTTGAAGCTCAAAGATAATGTTTTGCTGCCCCGTTCCCATGTTGCGTTTGGGGAACGAGAGGAAAACAGCGATCGATCAGATGTTCTTTCGCCTCATCCTTCGCCCCCGGTCGAGTGCTAAAGAGAGGTTAATCCTGCTTGTATTCTGAGAACACCTGCTCTGAAGAATGATGGCTGAATCCGTTTTAGTCGAACAAGAGCCGTTTTTTCAGTGGCAAACCCCTTTCGCCTATTTCAAAGTTAGGTGCAGCGCCGCTCACCGCTGATCGATGAAGCAAATCATCTACCACCAGCAAAAGACGCTTCGTATAGCGGGCACCGCGGAAGCTCCCCTTCTATGTGCCAAGGACGTTTGTGAGATGGCGAACATCTCCAAATATAAGGACGCCATTGCTAGCCTCCAAGATGACGAAAAAGTGTCCGTTTCCGTGGACACCCCTAGCGGTCGGCAGGAAATGATTTTTGTGACCGAGCCCGGCTTTTACCGCATCATTTTTGCAAGCCGCAGCCCGCACGCTGGAGCGGTCAAACGCTGGGTTTTTCATCAGGTGCTTCCTCAAATCCGCAAGACCGGTTACTACCGGGCGACCGGCCCAAACATTCCGCCGGCCCTGCTGGCGCTCCCACCGGGTCGCCGAGAACAAGCCATCGAGCGGCTCGAAATCTGCGAAGAGATTCGTGCTTCCCGCCGAGTCTTGGAGTGCGCCAAAGAGATTAGCGCGCGTCATCAAGGCGCAAGGGGTTACTCTTGGAGAACACTGCTCACATTGTATTACCGCTGGATGAACGCTGACTGCGATCCGATGTGCCTTTCGGCTTATCACAGCCTCTACAAAAACACCCGCGACCTCTAACCCGGCACTGCAGCGAAGGGAGTCTGCCGGCGACATTACAGCGTCATTCACATTTTTCATTGGCGGCCTCCATCGCTGAGCTTGATCCCGTTAGGCTCTTCTACTCGCATCCTAAAATGGACAAGCAGACTACATATCTGATCGACGACATTATCCGCTATTCGCTCGATCGAGAGATACCGCTCGACAAGGCTGGACGGCAACTCACAGAACTTGCCAAGCAGCGCCTTCCTGAGTATCAGCTAGAGTTGGAGCAGCGTTCCGGCGAGTTTGCCATACTCACGCAGATTCGGCAGTCCGATACCCGCAGCATCGTCATGCGTGTTCCTATCCGCTCATGGATACACGAGGTTCATTGGAGCTACTATCCAGAGTTCCACGTCATTAGCAGTCCGTTCGAGTATTACGCTTTTCCCGTCCACGCAAACATCGATGGGTGGCCAGCCATCAGCGATCCGAAGACTGCCTACCTTGACGACATCTTCTTCGACAAGGACGACGGATATTTTTGGCAGCCCGAACCTTATCTTACCGGCCTGACGGTATCTGCGCGGGCTTATAAGCACATCACATCAGACAAACTGGAAAAGCTCCGAGGCACGCCCTACCTCAAAGTCTCCCCCGAAATCATCGCTGAATTCCTGCAGACTCGCAGCGGTCTTCCAAACTACACGATCAAACCATCTGACTCAGATTTAGGGTGGCGACAACGCCCCCAAGGCTCGAAAGGGTGGAAGGATCGAATGGCAGGCGTCACCCGTTATTGGAGCCGGAGGCGCAAAACCAATTGGAAGTTCAAATGACTACAATCGAATGGCCTAACCATGCGCTGCAATGATTTGCTCCACACGTCACGACAACTGCTTCCCTTAGTTCCCAAGCGCAACGTGAGAACATCAAAATAAAAAACCTCAGAATCGTTGCGCACGGCAAATGTCGGCGACCGTTTGGGCGAAGTCGTGCGGCGATAGCGCGTGGCCGGTTTCGTTTTCAATTGAAGTCATCGTCACGCCGGCAATGCCGCAGGGCGTGATGGAGAGAAAGCCGTCGAGCGCGGCGCGCGTGACGTTGACGGCGAAGCCGTGAAAGGAAATCCAGCGGCGCACGCCGACGCCGATGCTGGCGATCTTGCGGTCGGCGACCCAAACGCCTGTGAGTCCGGCGCGACGCGCAGCCGCGGCGATGCCGTGCGTGGCGAGCGCGGTGATGAGGACTTCCTCCAACGCGCGCAGGTAGCGGTGCAAGTCGCGTCCGCGCCGGGCGAGGTCGAGGATCGGATAACCGACGAGTTGGCCCGGCCCGTGATACGTCGCCTGGCCGCCGCGCGCGATGGTGAAAAGCGGATGCGGCAGGAGCGCCTCGGTTTGGCGCAAGCTGGAGCGGTCGGGTGTGCGGCCGATGGTGTAAACGGACGCGTGTTCGAGCAGGAGCAATGTGTCGGGCACGGCGTCGGGCGCGCGGATTTTTGCGTCAACGAGCGCTTCCTGTTTCGTCAAAGCATCGGCGTAGGGCACGTCGCGGCCGAGCCATTCGACGTGAAGTTTGGGACGTTGCATGGACGAGAAAGGAAAGCTCAAAGCTCGAAGTTCTAAGCTCGAAGTTCTAAACAAGCTCAAAGGTTCCAAGCTCAAAACAAAATCAAAACTTCACATTCAAAATGATGCGTTGGCAGTGATGACGTTTCCATTTTTCCAACTTGGAAGCTTCGAGCTTGTTTAGAACTTCGAACTTCGAGCTTCGAGCTTTGAGCTTCCCGGCTCCGCCGGGCTTAGATTCGCACGAGCGCGCCGAACGCCGCGCGCGCGGCCGGATTTTCTTGTGCGCGCAGATGCGTCAAGCCGATGGCGAGCGCGTCGGCGGCATCGGGCGGTGGCGTCTCGGTCAAGCCAAGCAGCGCGCGCACCATGAAGGCGACCTGCGTTTTGTCCGCGGCGCCGCGACCGACGACGGCTTGTTTCACCAGCCGCGGCGCGTATTCATAAATCGCCAGCCCGCGCTCCGCCGCCGCGAGCACGGCCGCGCCGCGCGCCGCGCCCAGCGTGATCGCCGTGCGGTGGCTTTGCACGAAGATGACGCCTTCCACCGCGCAGCAATCGGGCGCGTATTTGTAGATCAATTCCGCCAGCCGGTCGTGGATGGCGACGAGGCACGAACTGGGCAGCAGGTCGCTTTTGTTTTTGATCGTGCCGTATTCGCAAGCTCGCGCGACACCGCGACCGACGCGTGGCGCGGGCAGGATCGCGGCGGCGGCTGTGGCGCCGGCGGGCAGTTGACGCGGCACCGGATCGTCGGCCAGATCGTGCCGCGTCCGGGCGCCGAGCGCGCTGGCGGCAACGGCGGGCGCGGCGGTTTCTAAAATCGCGTAGCCCGTGCCGCGCAGCGAAGGGTCGATAGCGAGAACGCGCATGAGAAGAAATGACTAATGACGGATGATGAACACGGAAGCCGGGGTTCGAATTCTTTACATATCGTAAATCATAAATCGTAAATCATAAATCTCGGTCTATTCATCATTGGTCGTTTGTCATTCGTCATTCTGCATTTGGCTTCGCCTATCTCCGCTGCGCTTCGGTTGTCATTTTTTCCCGTTCTTCCCATGTCCATCGCCACGCGCACCGGAGACAACGGCACGACGGGCTTGGTCTTTGGCCAGCGCGTGCCGAAGGATCATCCGCGCGTGGAAGTGGTCGGCCGGCTCGATGAATTTAACGCGGCGCTCGGCTGGGCGAAAGCGGTCGCGGCAGGCAAGCCGGATTTGATCAATCAACTGGAAGCCGTGCAGCGCGATCTCGTCAATCTCATGGGCGAGTTGTCCGCGGACGATGCCGACGCCGCGCGCTATCTCGATTCGCGTTTCGGCCGGGTGACGGCGGACGATCTCGCGCGGCTCGACGCCGGCATCGCCGCGCTGGAAAACGGCGATCCGCCGTTGAAGTTCGACGGCTGGGCGACGCCGGGCAAAAATGCACTCGCCGCCTCGCTCGACCTCGCGCGCGTCGCCGCCCGCCGCGCCGAGCGTCAGCTGGTCGCCTTGCAACGCGCCGGCTCGCCCGTGCGCGATCTGCCGTTGCGCTACATCAACCGCGTCTCCGACCTGCTCTGGCTGCTCGCGCGACAGGCGGAGAGTTGATCTGGCAAGGCGGAAACACGGGCAGATTTTTTCGGAAACACGGGCAGATTTTTTTGGACAGAATTAACAGAATTTTACAGAATTTCCGGAGTCGAAGAAAGTGTTCCTTCCCGTAGTCCGTTATCCACCGCTTCGGGAGTTGTTGTTTCTGCCTGTCAGCCTCTGCCTAATTCTGTAAAATTCTGTTAATTCTGTCTAAAAAAACCGCCGCTCACTTCCCCAGCGCCTTGAGCAGTTCCGGCACGACTTCGCTCGCATTGCCGACCACGCCGTAATCAGCGACTTTGAAAATCGGCGCGTCCTTGTCCTTGTTGATCGCCACGATAACCTTCGAGCGATTCATGCCCGAAAGGTGCTGCACCGCGCCGCTGACGGCGACGGCGACATAAAGATTGGGCGCGACGCTCTTGCCCGTCTGGCCGACTTGATCGGAGTAAGGCCGCCAGCCGGCATCGACCACGGCGCGCGTCGCGCCGACGGCCGCGCCGAGCGCGTCGGCGAGCGGCTCGATGAGTCCGTTGAATGCTTCCGCGCCGCCGACGCCGCGTCCGCCGGTGACGACGATCTTGGCTTCGTCGAGCGAGATTTTGCCGGCGGCGCTGGTCGCTTTGTTTGTGCTGACGATTTCCTTTTTTTCCGCCGCGGCGTTGTTTGAAGAAACGGCAAAGGCGCGCGGCTGCACGACGCCGGCGGTCGCGGCTGGCTCGGCGGGCGGAAACATGTTGGGCTTGACCGAAACGACGACGGGCAAGCCGGCGCTGCGCACGCTCTCAGTTACGCGCGAAAGAAAGGTCAGCCGCCGCGCGGTGACGGTCGCGCCGCCGTCGGTGGATTCGAGCGCGAGCACGTCTTCGAGCAACGCGGCGTTGAGCCGCAACGCGACGCGCGGCGAATACGACAAGCCGGCGCGAGTCGCGGCGAGCAGCACGATTTTCGCGCCGAGTTCCCGCGCGGCAGCGGCGACGGCGTCGGTCCAGGTTTCCGCTTTGAATTGCGCCAGCGCCGGAGCGGAGACGCCGTGGACTTGATCGACGAACGCCGCCAATTCTTGCGCCGCTGCATCGAGCGAACTGCCGCCGAGCAACAACGCGGCGACTGGACTATTGCTTAGCGCCTGCGTCATGCCGCGCGCGGCGCCAACGAGTTCGCGCGCGCTGTTCAGGCGCAACGCGCCGTCGGAAATTTCGGGAACGAGGAGAAGCATTTTTTTGGAAGGGGAATTTTTGTGTAGGAAAAATGGAAAGAAGCCTCACGCAAAGGCCGCAAAGACTGAGAAGATTTGGTTGTGGGCCGCTTTGCGTTTCGCGCTGCCGGCACAACTTTCATCCTTGTCATCCCGAGCGATAGCCGAGGGTTATTAACCTTGTCATCCTGAGCTTGTCGAAGGATCGCTTACTGACTGTCCGGCTCGGTGGATGCACAAACCGCTCTCACGGCATTCTGCGAGCCAAGGCAGGCAGTAAGAGATCCCTCGACCGCGCTCGGGATGACAAGGAAAATAGCTCACGACAGAATTTTTGTAATAATTTTGCATCGCTCCTTCAAACCTTTGCGACCTTTGCGGCCTTTGCGTGAGGCATTCCAAACGCAAACAAAACATCAGAGCACCTTCGCCTCATCGCGCAGGTGTTCGATGAGCCGCGCGGCGGCCTTCGGCGGTTCATCTTCGATGACGACGTTGCGCCGCGCTTTGAGCTGAATTTCTTCGCCAACGATTTGCGATAAAACGCCCGCGTGTCCGTAGCCCGCCGGCGTCGTTTTCTTCAACTCCTTGCGCTTGGCTTTCATGATGTTCGGCAAGGTCGGATAGCGCGGATCGTTCAAGCCTTGCTGCGTCGTGACAACCGCGGGCAAGGTAAGCGCGAGCGTCTCCACGCCGTCGTCGATGTCGTGGACGACTTCGATCTTGCCGCCGCCTTGCAGCAACGAAAGTTTTGTCACCCAATCCGCGTGCGGCAAGCCGAGCGCCTCGGCCAGCGCGGGACCGAGCGCGGCGCTGTCCCAATCGGCTTCCTTGCCGCCGACAAAAACGAGGTCGGCGCCTTCCGCCTGGATCGCGGCGGCGAGGACTTTCGCCTGCGCGATCACGTCGATGACTTCGTCGGTTTCAATGTGAATCGCGCGGTCGAGCCCCATCGCCAGCGCGCGGCGGATGGCGTCCTCGTAACGCTTCGGACCGAGCGCGAGGCCAATCAATTCCGCGCCCACCCCCGCGCCACCGCCTTCACGCAAGCCCAACGCTTCTTCGACGCCATATTCATCCATGCCGTCGATGACAAACGTGACGCCTTGGAGGTCCACGCCGCTGCCGTCGCCGCTGATGCGGATGCGCGCCTCGGCGTCGGGGACTTGTTTGAGGACGGAAATGATTTTCATGCGTTCGAGGAAAAAGGAGAGAAGGGGGAGCCGGCAATTAGACGCAGCCAGCCAGCTTGTTCAAGCGTTGAGCGAGAAACGCGGCGTGATGTTATTCACCGGCACTTCCACTTACCTCACCGCCAGACTCTGCCTCCCAAGCACACGCTGCTTATCATCAATCATTGCCCACATGCGGCGGCACGCGATGTTGCCAGGAGTCTGGATCTCGGCGGGTGTGTCGCACAGCGTAGATTACGATCAGTTCCTCTCCTTCAAGCGCGGAGCCTTGCTCGATGCCGTAATGCACTCCGTAAGGAAAGCGTCGCAGCAGAAAGCGACGTGTCCCACGCGCGTTCGCCGCGCGAGCGCGCGGAGAAGTTTGGATTGAGGCGATGGCCCCTTCAACTTCAGCCGTGAACGCTTCTGCCAAGCCCGGAGCGCGCCCAGCGTAATAAAGCATCGCATCCCGATATTCCGCCAAAGCCTCCGCGTGGAGCGAACATCTCATGCCGCGCCAGCGCGTCGTTGTTCGGAAAGCTCTGCGCGCACCTGCCGCAACGCTTCCTCCGCGGGCACCAGCGTTGCCGTGCCGGCCAAAAATTCCGCGCGACGGCGCGCGACCAGTGCGGTGTCAACCGCGTTGTCGTTGTCTGACACGCCGACGCTGGCGATCAATTCTTCGGCCAGACGCAACTTAGAGTCGTCCGTCAGTGAGAGCGCCTGCGGGAGAAGTTCGTCAAGCGTGGCAGGCATATGGTGGAGCAGATTAGCCTTCGGCATTGGTGCGGGCAAGCGCCAAATTCACGAATTGACCCCAATAGCTCGCCGCTTCTTCAAGCGTCGGGCGATAGCTGACGAGCCAGCTTTGTTAGAGAACGAGGAGCGATCATCTCCGCGAAATAACTGCTTCTCGTGCGGTCAACTCTGGAGGAGACGTGTTAGCGTCAGTAACATCCTCGAATGTAAATCGCTCGTAATTCGTATGAGGATTCCAGTTGTATTGAGCTTTGAGGTGTAACATCTCGTCATCAGACATCGGCATCTGCTTGGATGTGCGGGATAGATCATCAAAGAACATTAACTGGACGACATTATCCGTTTGAGATAGATAGGATACTAATTGCGAGAGAAATACCGAATCATCCAAGGCAATGGGATCAAGATAAATCATCTGAATGTTGCCATCGTGCCCGATAATTTGCCAGGCATATTTTGTTAGTTGATATTTTGTTGATTGTGTTCTCGAACAAGCTGATATGCCGATGATGAATACCAGCAAAGGTATAAAGCGCGTCAAAGATTTCATAAGATTAAATCAAATCGCGTGTGAGTAATTATTAGTATTTGTTAGCTTGTGTAGCGCCAGATGTCAGCTTAGCTTTCACCCGTCGCAAGTTTTCGGCCACTAGTTCCGCCACATCCATCACCGCGGGCGCGCCTTCCTCGCCCGCGCTCGGTGTGCTTTGAAGCATCGACTTACAAAAGGGACAACCGGCAGCGATGGTCTTTGCGCCGGTGGCTTCGGCTTCGCGGTAGCGGTTTTCGCTAACTTTTTCGCGGCCAGGTTCTTCTTCCTTCCAGAATTGCGCGCCGCCGGCGCCGCAGCAGAAGGCGTTGTTCTTATTGCGTGGCATTTCAACAAGATCGCTATTATCTTTTAATATATTGCGCGGCGCATCGTAGATGCCGTTGTGGCGGCCGAGGTAACAAGGATCGTGGTAAGTAACAATGCCGCGTTGCGCGATCATCTCCGGCAAACGGTTTCCTTTGATGAGTTCGTCGATGAGCTGCGTGTGGTGAACTACCGCGTAATTGCCGCCAAGCTGCGGATAGTCGCGCACCAAGGCATTGAAGCAATGCGGACAATGCGTGAGCACGCGCTTCGGTTTTTTCGGATCGAGCTTTTCGTTCACGAGCGCGGCGTTTAATGTCTCCACGTTTTCGGTGGCGAGTTGATAGTAGAGATACTCGTTGCCGGCGCGGCGCGCGGGATCGCCGGTGCATTTTTCGGCTTTGCCGAGAATGGCGAAGTTCACCTTCGCGTGGTTTAGAATCTCAGCCATCGCGCGCGCCGTTTTTTGCGCGGCGGGATCATACGCACCGGCGCAGCCGATCCAGTAGAGCACCTCGAAATCCGGATTCTCGGTAACCGTCGGCACGGGCACGGCGAGACCGGCTTTCCACTCTTCGCGTTTGTCTTGGGAAATACCCCACGGATTGCCGGCGCGCTCCATGCTGCGGAAGGCGTTGTTGAGCTGCTGCGGGAACTCGCCTTGCGTCATCACGCGATCGCGCCGGATGTCGATGAGGTCGGAGAGTTGCTCGCAGCCGACGGGACAGACTTCGACGCACGCGCCGCACGCCGTGCAAGCCCAGAGTGCTTCATCGGTGAGCAAGATTTCGCCGACCGGTCTGGCCACGCTTTTGTCGCCGGCGGCGAGTGGTTCGATGATGCGGTTCAGCTCGTAGCGTTTGTTGATCTCCAGCGCCGCGGGCGAGAGCGATTTGCCGGTGGTTTGCGCGGGGCAGGCGTCGTTGCAACGGTTGCACTGAATGCAGGCGTAGGGGTCGATGAGTTGCGTTTTTTTATAGTGAGTAAAATTGGCGACGCCGAACTGCTCGGCGGTTTCGTCTTCGAGGTTGATCGGCTCCAGCGCGCCGCGCGCGACCGGCGTGCCGTCGGCGGTGCGGGCGTTGAGCGCGAACTTCACCGGCGCCATGAAAATATGGATGTGCTTCGAGCGCGGAAAATACGGCAGGAATACGAGGATCAAGCCGAGCGCGCCCCACCAGCCGACGTGCCAGCCGAGCGTCCAATCGCGGCCGAATCCGAGCACGCGCGCGCCCAGGCTTGCCGCCGGTTGCCACGGGTCCGCGTGCCCGCGCGTGGCCAGTTCGCACGCCGCGCCGAAGAGCCGGAAGCCGACGTGCAAAAAGATGAATCCGGCGACGATCGCGCTGTCCCGCCGGATGCCGCCGGTCTGCACGTCGGGATGGAGCAGCGTGTTGGCATTAAATGAAAATCGCCGGTCGCCCGTGCCCCAGCGGCGGATGACGAAGAAGACAACGCCAACGAGCACGAGCGTGCCGAAAATATCCGCGCCCAAGCGGAAGAGCTTGCCTGCCGCGCCGAAGTTCAGGTCTTGCAACCAACCACGCGGTCCGAGTTCCGCCAGGTCCACAAGGTTGACCAAGCCGTAGAAAAGAAAGCCGTAGAAGATGAAGGAGTGAAAGAAGCTGACGATAGGCCGGTCGCGGAAGACGGTGACCTGCGAGATCGTCCGCACGAGCGCATCGGCGATGCGTCGCGGCAGGTGATTGAAACGAAAATAATAAGTATGCGGCTGGCCGCTGGCGACAAGCCGGTAGATGCGTCGGAAGCCGAGCCATGCGAAGTAGAGCGAGGCCGCGGCGAGTAGAAGGAAGAGTAACTTTTCGGGTAGAGTGAGCATATGGGAGGAGAAGCTGCGAATCGACGCGAAGGATTACTTCCCTTGTCATCCTGAGCTTGTCGAAGGATCGCTTACTGAATGTCTGGCTAGGTGGACAAACAAACTGCGGTTCGTTATCCTGCGAGCCAAGGCAAGGCAGCCAGCGATCCTTCGACAAGCTCAGGATGACAGGGAAGTAGTCTGCCACGGCAGCGGCGCGGCGGTGGTCGCGCTCAATTGATGCGCCAGTTCGCACGCCTTGGCAACGCCGAGGGAAAAACCATGCTCTCCGCCGCCGGCGAGCAGCCAGACGGCGGTGTCCGGCATTTGCCTAAATTCCGGTCTGCCGCTCGGCGTGAGTGCTTCCCAGGCGCCGCGTAGTTGAGTCGCGGTCTGGCCGAGGTTGAGCGACGCGCGGCCGAGCGCAGGCACGGCATCGAGCGCGGCGACGAGGCGATTGAGAAGTTCCTGGCGCAATCCGGTTGGCACGCCCTGCAATCTGCCGCCGGCGGGTGCGTAGTCCGCCGGGTCGGGCGCGAGCGGCGGCGCGACGGGCACGAGGAGCGCGCCGTCGCCGTGCGGGCGCAGGGCGAAACCGCCGCGCGCGGTGGCGACGACGGGCATGGCCAAAACGCCGCGCGCATCGCGACGCAAATCGGCGTCGTTTTCAAACCGTAGATACTGCACGTAGCTACGGCCGAAGCCGGCGGGCGGCGATGCGCCAAGCTGGTCGGCGATGAAGCGCGCGCCGCTCGCGCCACACGCGACAATGACGGTCGCCGCGTGGACCGTTTCCCGGCGCACGATTTCGACTTGCATCCGGTTGTTCATTTCCAATCGGTCGAGTCGCAGCGTCGTCGGATCGCCGTCATCGAAAGCCGCGCGGGCATTGAGTAAAAGATCGACGCCGCGCGTGACGGCCGCGCGTCCGAGGTGCAGCGCGAGCGCCTCGGCGTGCGCGTAGCCGCCGGCGGGATCGAAGACCACCGACGTGTCCTCCGCGAACCCGGCATCGAGCGCGGCGAGGTTATGCCGCACGTTGGCCGATTGCTCCGCGCGCCATGCGGCGAAAGGACGTGGCGGCGGATCGTCCGCGCGGTGCTGACGAAGAAAACCGACGCGCGAAAAGAGCGGCGTCGCGGTGTTTTGATTTTCCAAAAAATGACTCAACCACCCGGCGCGTGCGAGTTCTTCGGGGTGGTTGTAAAAATGATGGTGCAACGCCGGCGCCACGTGCGTCGCACCTTCTTCGCTGGGAATGCCGCTCGCTTCGATGAGCAGCACGATTTTCCCCGCGTCGGCGAACTCGCGCAGAAACCACGCGCACACGATGCCGAGCAGCCCGCCGCCGATTACGGCGAAATCATACTTCGCGCGCGGCAATTCCTGGCCGGCGCGGTTGAGGATTTTTCCCGGTGCAACAGTGGCGGTGGTGGTTGCCACGGCAGAAGCTTTAACACGGAGTCGCGCGACTCGCGCTGGCGTTCATTGAGTGAGCGCGGCGGCATTCTTTGCTTCGTCCTTGCCCGCAGTGCCGCAAAGCAGCTACTCTATGCGCGCCATGTCCGCGCTGCCCAAACGTCTTTTTACCCAGGAGGAATACTTGGCATTGGAAATTCCAGCCGACTATCGCAGTCAATATGTGGCGGGCGAGATTTACGCGATGGCGGGCGCGTCGCCGATGCATGGCGTGATCGTATTCAATATCGCGGGCCTGCTTTACAATCAGTTCCGCGGACGCCGCTGCCAAGGGTATGCGAACGACTTGCGGGTGCGCGCGAAAGCCGGCGAGCTTTGGACGTATCCCGACCTCGCGGCGCTCTGCGGCGAACCGCAGTTTGATGTTGCGTCCGACCCGAACAGCTTGCTCAATCCGTCGGTCATCATCGAAGTGCTCTCGCCTTCCACCGAGGCATTTGACCGCGGAGAAAAATTCGCGCGCTACCGGCGGCTGGAGTCGTTGCAACATTACGTGCTCGTCGCGCAGGAACGGATGCGCGTGGAACTGTTCACCCGGCAGGCGGACGGACGCTGGCTGTTGAGCGAATACTCCGAGCCGGCGCACAGCGTGCCGCTGGAAGCGGTGAACTGCGATCTGCCGCTGGCGGAGATTTACGACAAGGTCGTGTTTCCGGCGTGAGCAGCGAGCCGGGCTGGCGAGCTGCGGTGCAAATTTTTTTTCCTTGCCGATGGAGACGTTCACCGCGCGCATCAAGAAAGTCTGGATCATGCGTTGCGTGGACGTGCCGGCGGCGGTGATGCGGAGGCTCGGCGGTGATGGAATTGGGAAAAACAAATCTCCCAGGAAAAACGCGCGCATCCCCGTGCTCGCGCATTATCTCGGGCAGACTTTGGAAAACACCATCGTCCCCGGCGGACGCGGGCTGGGGCGCATGACGCTGCACATGAAGGTGCTCCGCCCCGCGGGGCTGGACGTGGGCGACACGCTGGAAATCTCGTTGGAACCGGACCGCGTGTCGCGCGAGCCGGAAGTCCCGCCAGATTTGGCGCGGGCGCTGGCGGTGCGTTCGCTGGCGCGAAAGGGTTGGGAACGGATGACGCCGGCGGGGCGTCGGCAGGTTGTGCTGTATTTGGACCGGGCGAAAACAGAAGCAACGCGAGAGAAGTATGTCGAGCGTTTTCTCGAACGATTGAGCGAGGAAGAATCGGCGCGGGAATTCGTAAGCCCGTTCTAACACTTAAGCTTAATCGTAATCTTAGTCTGATACCATCTCTCGCAATCAATCCAGCGATGCGAGAGCGTGGATGAGGTAGGGATAGCCGGTGAGTGAGCACAGGCGCACGGGGTCTTGGTGCCAAGCGGCGAGTGCGCGGTCCAAGCCGGCGCGCAGGGCATTGAGCGTGCCGAAGAGTTGGTTGGGGAGAGAGCGTCCTTGAGCTCTTGCCACCACCTTTCGATGGGGTTGAGTTCGGGGCAGTAAGCGAGCAGGTAGGCCGGCACCACTCGCTCGGGCCAGCGCAGCTTTTTGGCGCGGTGCGCCCCGCCGTTGTCCAGGAGCAAGACTTGGATTTCGTCGGGTTGCTGCGCGTGGGCGGCGGCGAACCGGTCGAGAAAGACTTGCAGGCAATCGCTCTATCCGTAGCGGGCAACTCCAAGACGAAGCACTCACCCGTGTTGGGCTGCACGGCCCCGCACAGCCAGAAGTTCTCGCAGGCTTGCTCGAAAGGGGCAGACGGGCTTGACGCCGGGCAGGGTCAGCCGACGGCGCTGGATCGTCTGCAAGCCAAAGCGGCTCTCGTCCTGCGCCCACAAGCAGATGCGTCGGCTGGGGTGGGCGGCCTGGACGACGGCGAGCTTCTCCTTCAGACCCGCGGTGCGGAAGGCGGCGAGTTCTTCCTCTTTTTTGACCGTGGCTCTTGCGGGCGACCTTCAAGGTGGCTGCGAGCTGGTCATATGCACTCAGCGGTGAAAGTGCGAGCAGCTGTAGGAGATGGCGTGCTCACTGCGCGCCCAGCGCTACAACGCCAGATAGCCGCGCTCGCCTTGGGGCTGCGCCAAACGCGCGCGGATGGCTTCCCGGACATCCGAGGGCAAGCCGATGTCGCCCTGGTGGGGGCGGCCAGCGGGCCGTGGAGTGCGCAGCAAGCCCTCGCGCCCTGCCCGGACATAATCCTCCAGCCAAGCGGCTGACCGTCTCGCGGTTGCGCCCGAGTTGGCGCGCCAGCGCGCTGCGGCTGCCCACCGCCCCGCTGGCTACCAGCCAGAGCGCGTGCAGCCGCTCGCGCCGCCGCTCCTCACGCTCGGCCCGGCGTAGCTCCAGCAACTCGGCGATACTCTCCACGATGCGCGGCAAGGGAACAAAGGGCATCACCGAACCTCCCCTGTCTTCATTGATGGATCAAATCCGAGAAATGGTATGAGTCTGTTTGCGCTGTCGATGCGCCATTTTTCCGAAAAAAATTTTCGATTTTTTCGTGAATTGCGGCCAAAAACTGCCTTCACAGCAGCCGGCGAAACGCTTCCGGCGACAGTCCGGCGGCCTTCGCAATCGCGCCCATTGTCAGCGCGTTGATCGGATTGTGACGCGGGATGGGTAGCGCCGCGTCGCCTTTGCCCAGAATCGTGTGTTTGCCTTCTCGAATCACGCGCCAGCCCGCTTTTTCCAAAGCGCGAATGGCGTCCTTGTGCCAGATGCCGGGAAGCTTGGGCATCCTAGGCCGGGACGGGAAGTTGCACCTCCCGCATCGTCACCTTGAGCCGGTCTGCCGCGGCTTCGCGCAAGATTTCCGCTTCCGCCGCGCTGCCTCCATCCTTGGCCGGGGCACCGCCCGCGTCCAGCACCTCGGCGATGGCGTCGCGGATGTTCACTGTTGCCTCTTCGAGACTCGCGCCTTGCGAAGCGCAGCCGGGCAGTGCGGGGCAGAACGCGGCAAAGCCTTCCTCGGTTTCCATGAGAAGAACACGGTAAGCCATCGCCTGCATTGTGCGCCACCTTTTCATTCCGGGCAAGACAGCATCCGAGTGGCGCTTCACGCTGCCCTACCGTCCATGCCGACCACGTTGCCCGCTGTCAGGGCAGGGAAGATGTTCCAGTAAGCCGCCGCTGCCTTGGCGTCCACGATTTCAAAATAGTGCGCCATGACGATCTTAGCGCTGTTGCCCATCTCCAAGCTCACTTGCCCGGCGTTTTTCGTGGCTTCCATGCGGTAGGAGCCAAACGAGTGTCGTAGCGCATTGTGCTTCCAAGGAACTCC
>JAFAXH010000150.1 GCA_019241085.1 Verrucomicrobiota bacterium
CAGGGTCTCGGGCTGGGTCTGCCGCTGGCCCAGCGCATCATCCTCGCCCACGGCGGACGCATCGAGCTGGACCCCGGCAGCCGCGGAACGTGCGTGAACATCGTGCTCCCACTCCGACCGCAAACCAAGCCGGCCGGCTGGGCGGGATTTTTCCAATCCAATGCCTCGACGGGCGCGCGCAGGCTCGGGGTAATGGGCGCAAGCCATCCGGCGCGACCTGCCAGTGCCTTCGCGGGCGCGAACGGGCCGCAGGAACTGAACGGTCCGCGCGCCAGCGAGAGCGGCAGCCTCGCCACCATGCCGTGGGAATCGGAACCCAACGGCTCGCCGCCGCCCGGAAAATAATCACGCCAGCAATTCGGCGCGTAGCGAAAATTCGCGCAGGAGTTCGCCACCCGGCGGGATTTCCTGGATGCCAAGTTTTTCCTCAAACGGCCGCTGCGAATGGTGGTCTGGCATGCCCCAGCACGGCTCGATGCAGACGAAATCGTGGCCGTCGCTCCACAGCGTCAGATAGGGAGCCTGCACGCATCGCACCGTCACCCGCCGGCCGCCGGCGGCATCGTGCAAGGTGAACACGCGCGCCTCCGGTGGAATTTCCGTGAGGTCGAGCAGAAACGAACCGGGTAGTTCGCTTTTGGCAAACGGCATCGGCCCGCCGGCGTGGTCGATGGTCTGCGTTTCGCCGCTCAAAAAATTGCCCGGCGCCAGCCAGCGCACGTAACGACCCGCGGGCATTTCCACAACGCAATCCGCCAGCGAGCCGACGGCAAAGCCAGGGTGCAATCCGAACGAGACGTGCGCGGAAAGCTCAAGCTCTTCGTTCTTGAAACGAAACTGCACGTGCAGCGCATCATCGTCCTCCGCGGCGAAGTGATAGCTCAATTGCAGCGCCACGCGGAGCGGATACTCGTGCGGCTCGAACATCGCCGGCTTCACGTCGTAAACCAGCGACACTCCACCGTCGAGAAACAATTCGCCGCGCGGATGGGGGAAGGTTTTGTGCCGGATAAACGAGTGCGTGCCGCCGCGGATTTCCTGGCCGCGATAGAGCGAGCGTTCGTTGAGCAGACGGTGCAGGTAATAGCCCATCACCGTCGCGTGATTGCCCCAGCCTTCCGCCGGCTTGTCCGTCTCGCCGTCGCGCCAGAGAAACCTGCGCCAATCGCCAGATGGCGTGTGGCGTGCGAGGCCGATCAGCTCCGCGCCGACGCGCGAAACGGTCAACCGCCAGCCGCGGTCGTGGTTGGTGAATACATCGAGTTCGCGGCGGTCCGGCAGCTCAATGATGTCGTGGGTGCAGCGGTTTCTATTTTTCATGGTTCAGAAGAAATGAATTGCCCTCATGCCTCACGGCGTCACCGGCCGGTTTCTGGCATTGCGCTGCAAAATCCAGGCGTCAATGTTCGACACCTCGCGCGCTTTCAACTCCGCGCGCTGCCGGATGGCTTCCACCGTTTTGGCGAAGTCCTTCGAGCCGGCAGCTTCGGGATGCGTCGCCGCGATTTTCTCCAAGTCGTCGGCCTGCGCCGCGTCGCTGCTTTGGTCGAGGATGCGGCCAAAAAACTTGTTGATCTCAAAACTCGGCAATCGGCTGAGCAAGGCGTCGAGGTGCGCTCGCACGAACTCCCACGCGAGGTCGGGATGCTCGCCGTGAAATGCCGCCGGCAACAGTTGCCGCGCGACCGCCGGCGCCGGCAACTCGTCGGGTTCCAACGCGAGCGCCAGCGCTTTTTTGCAAAGCTCCGGATCGTTCGCGCCCTCGAGCGCGCGATAGGCGAGTTGCTTGTCTTCCGTGCGCATCGCACGTCGGCCGAGGTCGTGCAGTTGGTCAAAACGCCGCGCGTCCGCGTGGCGTCCGACGAGGGTAAAAACCGCCGGCCGCAGATCAGCGGGCAGCGCGCTCGTGTCATGATCTTTGACGAATTCGTCAAACCGCCGCTCCGCTTCCGCCACGACATTTTCGTCGCCAAACTCGCCGAGCGCCGCGATGAGTCCGTCGCGCAACACTGGATTCAGCGCGTCCTCGTCAGCCTTCGCTTCCCAGCCAATCCGATCAAGTTGCGGCTGCAATAAATTGCGCGCGAACTGCTGAAACCCCGCGCGTCCCGGTCGGCCAAATTCCAGCGTGTCGATGGCACGCAGCCGTTCGAGAATGCCTTCCCAAACCGCCGCGTTCACGTCGCCGCGCAAGGCATCGAGCAAATCGAAATACCCGGCGGCTGGTTGCTGGGCAGCCTCCGTCAGCGCCCAAGCGTCGTCGAGCAAGTTGAGCTGGTCGGCGGGAGGGAGACGGGCGATGCGTGCGCGGATTTGGGCGGCCAGCACTGGGTCCGCGTAACAAGTCCGGTAATAACCGACCTCGCCGGCATTCGCCTTGAAAAAATTTTCTTCCTCGTTCGAGTTGGGTCGCCAGGAAATTCGCTCGGTTTTGAGCAGCACAAATTGTGGCAAAGGATGCGGCAGTGGCGCGTCGTCCGCGCGCGCCGGCAACCCGGCGAGAGCCACGGGAATCTGCCAGTCAAATCCGCTCGTCGCGTCCGCGCCCACCTGGAAGCGTTCCTGCGCGAAAACCAAAGGCTGCTCGCCGTGTCCGGTGTCGAGCGGAGACCGATGGATATTCAACAATGGAAACCCCGGCTGCGTCGTCCAGCCTTGCGCCATGTCGGCCACTTTTTCTCCGCTTGATTCTTCCAGCGCCGCCCACAAATCGGCGGTCGTCGTGTTGGAATATTCGTGCGCCGCGAGATAGCGCCGGATGCCGTCACGGAATTTTTCCTCGCCCAGCCAGCTCTCGATCATGCGGATGATCGACTGGCCTTTTTGATACGTGATCGCGTCGAACGCGTCGATGGCATCGCGCTCGGTTTTCACCGGTTGTTGCACGGGATGCGTCGTCGGGCGCGCGTCCTCGGTCATCGCGTGTTCCTTCGCCGCGTGCGCGCGCAGCCAGACCTGCCATGGCGGGTTGAGCTTGTCGGTCGCCTTCGTGCCCATCCAGCTCGCGAAACCTTCGTTGAGCCAAAGGTTATCCCACCACGCCATCGTCACCAAGTCGCCGAACCACTGGTGGGCCATCTCGTGCGCGATGACGGCGAGAACGCGCTCCTTCGTCGCCGCCGGCGAACGCTGGGGATCGAAGAGCAGCGCGGTTTCGTTATAGACAATGCAACCCCAATTTTCCATCGCCCCGCCGAAGCCGCCGGGCACGGCGACCTCGTCGAGTTTCGGCAAGGGATACTTGAGGCCGAAGTAGTCGTTGTAATACGCGAGGATGCGTTTGGTCGATTCCAGCGCATAGCGCGCGGAGTCCCGTTTGCCTTCCGTGGTGAGCACTCGCAACTGCACGCCCTCAGCTTCGCCTTTGACTTCCTCCAAGTCGCCCGCGATGAGCGCGACGAGATAACTGGCCATCGGCGGCGACGGCGCAAAGACCACTTCCTTTGCGCCATTCGCGCCGGGTGTTTCGCGTGTCACGGGTAAGTTGGAAACCGCCTTAAAATTCGCGGGCAACGTTGCGTTCAACTGAAACGTCGCGCGAAACACCGGCTCGTCCCAACACGGGAACATCCGCCGCGCATCCGCCGGCTCCATCTGCGTGGCGAGCAGCGTTTTCTTTTGCCCAGAAGGCGTGTCGTAACGCTCGTAATAAAGTCCCTGCGCCTGTTGACCGAGCTTGTAGCGAAAGCTCAGCGCAAGCTGGTATTTGCCCGCGGGCAATTCCTGCGGCAACGCGAAACTCAGCGTCTCCGCTTTCGCGTTCAATTCGGGCGGCAATTCCAACGGCTTGGCGCGGCCCGGCACGCCCGCGAGCGAGGCGAGCGTCACCTCCATGTTCGCTGCATTGAGCACGAGGCGGCGCGTGGGCCGGAGGACTTCGAGATCAATGGTCTCGCTGCCCTCGCAAGTCAGCTTTTCCAGATCGGGTGCGACGCGGATCGCATACGCGCGCGGCACCACGTCCTTCGGCAATTTGCCCGGCGTGGTTGCAAACGAAAATTTTTCCTCCGCCCGCGCGGCCGTGACCGCACAGAACAAGAGGCAAATGCTGAGCAGCAGAGCATGGGCGAAAGCTCCTTTCGACGGGTTTTGAAAACGATGTCCGTGAAAACGCAGGGGAGAAAATTCTGCCAACCGCCTTGCCGCCATCGCGCGCAAATCTCCTCGCCGATGCCAGCTCGACTCAGGTACACTCGCGTCATCATGCCGCCACATGCCGCCATCATCCACCCGTCCCAGACCATCGTGCAACGCAAAACCCAGCGCTTCGGCTGGCTGCCCGATCTGCCCGACGCACGCGACCACCTTTTTTCCGCCGATGCACAAGTGCTCGCCGCCTTGCCCCGGCGCGTCGATCTCTCCGGTCATTGCCCGCCGGTTTATACCCAAGGTCATCTCGGCGCCTGCACCGCCAACGTCCTCGCCGCAGCCATCGAGTTCGACCAAAGGAAACAAGGCTGGGCCGAAGTGTTCACGCCCTCGCGGCTGTTCATTTATTACAACGAACGCGTGATTGAAAACAGCGTCGGCAGTGACAGTGGCGCGATGATGCGCGACGGCATCAAGAGCATCGCGCACTACGGCGCCTGTCCCGAATCGCTCTGGCCGTATGACCTCGCCAAATTCAAACGGCGTCCGTCCGTGCGTTGCTACACCGTCGCGCGTCGGCATCGCGCGGTGCGTTACAAAAAAATCCCACGCAACCTCGCGCAGATGAAAGGCTGCCTCGCCGCCAGCTATCCATTTGCCTTTGGCTTCACCGCGCACGCTTCCATCGAATCGAGCGCTGTTGCCCGCAGCGGCGAGGTGCCGATGCCAACAGCCGGCGACCGACCCGTGGGTGGTCACGCCGCGCTGGCGGTCGGCTACGATGACGGGAAGCAGGTTTTTTTCGCGCGCAATTCGTGGGGACCAAAATGGGGCCGGCGCGGTTACTTCACGATTCCTTATTTGTATTTGCACGAAGCCCAGCTCGCGTCTGATTTCTGGACCGTGCGGCTCGTGCAATGAAGACGCCGCGCAAATTTTTTTACCAGGTATTGAGTCGTCTTGCCGGGAGACGGGATTTCGGCTAATGGTTTCACCGATGAACCTGGCGCGGCCCTTGCAGATTTTCACCGGTGCCCTCGCTTTGGCCGCCGCCGTTTGTCTTCCGGCAACGGCAAGCCGCGCCTGCCAGTATTGCCAGATGGCAGCCGATCCTGAGGCATATCGCTTCATGACGGAGCGGCCGGCGAACGGCATTTTTCCGCTCGATTCCACGACGACCAGCTACACCGGCTCCAGCACGTCGTCCGCACCCATCCAGCCCGTTACCGATCTCGACGCGTTACGAACTTCCGTAACTCATCCGGGCAACTCAATCGCGGCACCGACTGCGTTGGCCGCGCCACGCCGACCGTTGGTTCCTGCGCCTGCGTCCTCCGCGACAAATGCCGCTCCCTCCTTCCGCAGCCTTGCGGCTCACGCTCATGTGGCGGACCTCGGCTTGCTCGCGCTCGTCGGCTCGCTCGGTTGGTTCGCATGGCGCACGCGCCGGCCGCGGACAGGCGACGACACGCTGACGGCGTCTGCGCTGCGGCCGTCCTGATTTGCTCAAGAACACGGCGCCTTTTGCCGATCTGACCTTGTTTGAGCATCCGCGTCTGCTCGTTTTTAATCCGCGCGGGCGCGACGCGCCCCAGGCTTTTCCCGACGCTGCTGGCGACCCGCATAGCTCGTCTGCTGGACCGCACGCGCCAGTCAATTTTCACGCTTACGCGGCGTGTCTGCGCGGAGAATTTCTTACCGATCTGCGCGCTGTCCTGCGCCGCAACACGCCGACGCCCGCGCCGGTATTGCTCCTCCTGCGGCGCGATCTGGCCGGCGGTCTGAATTGCCTGCGGGCGCTGCGATCCGCTGGCCATCCGGTCGCCGTGAGTTTCAAGGAAACCGGCGCATTTCAAGTCGCCGCGCAATTGGCAAAACCGGGCGCGTTGCGGCTCTTTCGCGAGATCGTCAGCGAGGCTCCGGGGTGCATCGCGCCCACGCCGTGGCTGGCGGATTTTTTCCGCGACGCGGGTGCCCGCGGAGTGGTTGAATTTCTGCCGACGCCGTATCCGGTGGACGATCCGCGCTGGGATTTTTCTGCGCGAGAAACTGACGCACCCAGCGGCACTCTGGTTGGCACGCGGGAGTTTGCCACCCTCTCGCGCCAGCACCTGGCCGCAGTGTTGAGCGCGTCGCGCCTGGGCGCGGAAACCGGCGAACCCGTCACGGTCATCAACTCCGAAGGCCGGCACGGCGCGCGGCGGCTGGAGGCGCTCGGTTTCTCGCTGTCTCCTGGTGCAAACAACTTGCGGCACTATGTCAATGGCCCGCTGCCTTACGCCGATTATCTGCGGCTGATCGCGCGGCACCAACTCGTGTTTCAACTCGACCGCAGCGCCGTCCCTGGCCAGGTCGCTGGCGACGCGCTGCTCTGTCGCGTGCCGTGCGTCGGCGGCGATGGCGCCGTCGAAATCCTGGCCTCGCCCGACCTCGCCGGGCACAACAAATCACCCGCCGAACTCGCCGAGCTGGCCGCGATGCTCCTGCGCGATGTTGCCGCCCGCCATCGCGCCATCGCCGACGCTCAGGCGCGCGCAGCCGCGCTGTTATCCTTCTCCGCCGTCGCGCCCCGGCTCGCCGATTTTTTCCGTAAGATCGCCGCCACAATTTGAATCAAGCGATGGCCGCCATTATCCTTCGGCCCAATGACTCCCGACGCCGCTGCTGCTGACGCCAACTCCTTCATTCTTTATACAAAAACCGGCTGCCCGTGGTGCGAGGACGCCGTCGATTATCTGCGCGAGCAAGGTTACGCCTTTGAAGAGATCGATGTGCGCCGCGACCCGGAAGGTTATGCGGAAATGAAACGCCTTTCCGGCCAGTCCCTCGCCCCCACCCTGGTTGTCGGCGACAAAGTGCTGCCGGATTTCGACGTGGACGAGTTGGAGGAATTTCTCGAAGAAAACGGCCTCCGTCGGCACCGGCAGGCGTGAGCGATTTTCCCGCTGCGCCAGCGGCGGCTATCGGCGCCGGCGCCCGGTCGAGAAGCTGTAGCCTTTGCCGGCCCGTCCGCCGCTGACTCGGAAACGGTCGATCCCCTCGCCTTCCTTCAGCGCGAACAGCGCGGTGTAGGTGTAGTTGAAGTTGTCGATCTTCTTCCGCTCGATGGGCCGGCCGATGAAGCGCTCGATGCTCTGCACATGCAGCACCTCGTCCGCGGTGACGAGCGTGAGCGCATCACCTTCCTTCGCGGCGCGGCCGGTGCGTCCGATGCGGTGAACGTAATCCTCGGGATGCTGCGGCACGTCGAAATTGATGACGTGCGTGACACCCGCGATGTCCAGGCCGCGCGCGGCGATGTCGGTCGCGACGAGCACTTCATATTTGCCCTCGCGGAATCCGCGCAACGCTTCTTCGCGTTCGGATTGATTCCGGTCGGAGTGCATCGCGATGACCTTGTGTCCCTCGCGTTCCAGACTGCCGGCGACGAGATCGACGCCACTTTTCATCCGGCAAAAAACGATCACGCTTTCATAGTGCGTGCGTTCGAGCAGTTCGTGCAACAACTGGTATTTCTGATCGTTGGCCACCGGATAGAGCGCGTGCGTCACGGTTTCCGCGGGCGAGCGGCGAATGCCGATTTCCACGATCTCCGGCTCCGTCATCGCCCAGTTCACGAGCGTCTGGATTTCCGGCGGGATGGTGGCGGAAAAGAGCAGCGTCTGGCGTTTGTCGCGCGGCGGGCATTGTTCCAAAATGCGGCGCACGTCGGGCAGGAATCCCATGTCGAGCAGGCGGTCCGCTTCATCGAGCACAACCGTTTGCAAGTGCTGCAACGACAACTCGCCGCGTTCTAAAAAATCGAGCATCCGGCCCGGCGTGCCGACCCAGATGTCCATGCCCTTTTGCAGCAACTCGACCTGCTTGGCGTAGCCGACGCCGCCATACATCACGCCGACGCGCAGCGGGCTGAATTTGGTGAACGTGCGAAATGCTTCCTCCACCTGCAAGGCCAGCTCCCGCGTCGGCTCGATGACCAGTGCGCGCGGCCCCGCGAACGTCGGCTGCTTTTGCCCGCCGCGACTCCGGCTGTCGCCGCGGCTTCGCCTGCCACGCGGATGGTGTCCTTCCGTTTCGAGCTTCGGACTTCGGGCTTCGGACTTCCCGTCGCCGTCCGCGGCGACGGGCTTTGGTGGTTGGTCGAGGCGCGAAATGATCGGCAGCGCGAAAGCCGCTGTCTTGCCCGTGCCTGTCTGCGCCGAGCCGATCAGGTCGCGGCCCGAGAGCACGACTGGGATGGCGCGTTCCTGAATGGGCGTGGGTTCAACATAACCCGCCGCGCGCACGGCCAGCCGGGCGTCTTCGGACAACGAAAGCTCGTCAAATAACATGAGCCGGCAATGAACCGTCAAACGGCGCGGGCGGCAATGGTTAAATCCGGGGCGCGATCGCCTTGGGCCGCTGAATCCGTTTTTTCCCTCGCTTCACTCGCTTCTTCGCGTCGCAATTTTTTCTCGGCCTTCGGGTGCAGCCCGTGCTCGCGGCCGCTCGAACGCAGCCGGATTGTCTTGGTCGTCAAATCATGGTGCGACTTGATGAAACGCACCGTGCGGCTCTTCGCCCGCATGAGCACGGAATGCGTGACGACTGTCGTCCCACGCACCTGCACGCCGGGCAGGAGCGCGCTGTCGCTGATGCCGGTCGCGCAAAAAATAATGTGCCGCCCATGCGCGAGATCATCGGCGAAAAAGACGCGCGAAAAATCCACCGCCGTCAGCCCGGCATCGAGCAGTTCCTGCCGCTCCGCATTATCGCGCGGCCACATCGTCGCCTGGAGATCGCCGCCGAGACATTTGATGCCTGCCGCGGCGAGCACCGCTTCCGGCGCGCCGCCCACGCCGAGGTAAAGGTCGATGCCGCTCTCCGGCAAGCTCGGCGCCATCGCCGCCGTGATGTCGCCGTCGCCGATCATGCGCAATGCCGCGCCGACACTGCGCACTTCCTCGATAAGTTTGGCGTGCCGTGGACGGTCCATCACCACCACGACGACATCCTGCACGCGTTTGTGCAGCGCGTGCGCGACTTCGATGATCGTCTCCTCGACAGTGTTTTGCACCGAGAGGGAATTCACTCCACGCAGCTTCATGTGCGCGACGACCTTGGGACCATACGCAAGCTTCATCATGTAAAAGCTCGGGATGTCTTGCATCGACGTTTTCTGTCCTTCCGCCGGACTGGCGGCGGCAATGCACGAGATGGAATTCGGCGCGCCCTTGGCGATGTTCGTCGTGCCGTCGATGGGATCGATGGCAAGGTCAAATTTCGGGCTGCCGGGAATCCAGCGCCCGAGGTGTTCGCCTTTGAAAATGCCCGGCGCGTTGTCCTTGATTCCCTCGCCGATGACGACCTCGCCGCAGATATCCACGAGGTCGAACATCCCGCGCATCGCGTCGCACGCCGCCTGGTCGGCCAGCTCTTTCTGACCACGCCCGAGCCAGTCAATCGAATTCAACGCCGCGGCTTCGGTGGCACGGACAAAGTCAAACTCCAGGATGCGCTCGATGTCTTCGAGCGGGGTAAGACGATGTTTGATTTTCATAAGGGGGGAAACTCAGCTCTTAATTGTGCCGCCTCTGTCGGCGGAAGACAAGCCAGCGGGAGCGAGGCGGAGTTGCCCGACTTTTTGGAAGCAGCCCTGGCGCAAAGTCTCAGCGGCCTCCTTCCCCTTCATGAAACTTCACCAATGCGTTTTCGCTGGGTTTACGTCGCTCCGTCATTGAACGAGTTTGCAGAGATGCTTGAGTTATGACGTCGCCTCACCCTGCGCAGCAGCGAACTAGAAACCCATGCCGCACAATCAGCCTCGCATCCGGCAGCTTGGAGTGAATGAATCGCGCTGTGTTCCCGACGCAAATCACTCGCCACGTCACCAGCCAAGCAGGTGCGAAACCGCTGCCATGGTCCGTTTCACAGCGAAACTCCTCCGGCCGGCGGCGACCGCGCGGACTGGCGCGTGGACCTTTCTCATCCTGCCCAAGGAGGCCAGTGCGCAACTGCCTTCGCGGGGCATGACGACGGTGGAAGGCACGCTCAATGGCTGCCCCTTTCGCGCGACGCTCGCACCCGACGGCCAGCAGAGCCATTGGCTTAAGGTGGACGGGAAGTTGCGCGCCGCGGCGGGCGCGGAGGCCGGCGATGTCGTCACGCTGGAGATCGCGCCGGTGGGAGTGGAACCGGAACCGAGGGTCCCGACGGAATGGCGGAAGGCGCTGGCGGCGGCTGATCCGAAGGCGCGGGCGTTGTGGCCGGCCATCACGCCCGTCGCGCGCCGGGATTGGATTCACTGGATGACCTCCGCCAGGCAGGCAGAGACCCGCGCGCGTCGGATCGCCCAGGCCTGCGAGATGCTCGCGGCTGGGAAGCGCCGCCCTTGCTGCTTTGATCGGTCTGGGTTCTATAGTAAAAGCTTTCGTGCTCCCGAAGCAGCGGGCTAGGTCAGGCCCGCTTGTCTTTCCGCCGCCGCTGAGTTTTGATCGTGCTTGATCGCATGACTGCGGACTCTTCCTCCAACCTCGACCGGCGGACGTTCCTGCACCTCGTGGGCGGAGTTTGCGCCGTGTCCGCCCTGGACGCCTCGCCCCGGAACCTCCAAGCCGCGGAAGGAAGCGCCGCAGCAGACCGGAGCGCCTTTCCCGTGGCCATCCGCGTCGATGCGGGCAGGGCGTTGGGGGCATTGAAACCGATCTGGCGTTTCTTCGGCGCGGATGAGCCGAACTACGCCACGATGCAGGATGGCCGGAAGCTGCTCGCCGACCTCGGGAAGTTGCGCCCGCGGGAAACCTATTTCCGCACGCACAACCTGCTCTGCACCGGCGACGGCACGGCGGTGTTGAAATGGGGCAGCACGAATATCTATACCGAGGATGCGCAGGGAAATCCCGTCTATGACTGGACTATCGTGGACTCGATTTTCGACGCCTATCTGGAGCGCGGCGTGCGGCCTCTGGTGCAGCTTGGTTTCATGCCGCAGGCGTTGTCCATTCACCCGGAGCCTTATCAGCACCATTGGAGACCGGGCCTGCCATACAAGGAGATCATCGCTGGCTGGGCCTATCCGCCGAAGGATTACGACAAGTGGCGGGAGTTGATCTTCCAATGGACGAAACATTGCCTGGAGCGTTACGGGCGGGAGGAAGTGGAGCAATGGTATTGGGAAGTGTGGAACGAGCCGAACAGCGACTATTGGAAAGGGACGCGCGAGGAATTCCACAAGCTCTATGACTATGCCGTGGATGGCCTGCGGCGGGCGCTCCCCAAGGCCAGAGTCGGCGGCGCGCACACGGCGGGGCCGGGCGGAGAGTTTCAAAGGGAATTTCTGACTCACTGCCTGCGCGGCACGAACTACGCCACGGGAGAAGCCGGCACGCCGCTGGACTTCGTGGCGTTTCATGCCAAAGGCGCGCCGACGTTTGCGGACGGACACGTGCGCATGGGCATCGCCAGCCAGCTCCGCGCGCTCGATGGCGGCTTTGCCATCGCGGCTGCGTTTCCCGAACTCAAGGGCGTGCCCGTCATCATTGGCGAGTCCGATCCCGATGGCTGCGCGGCCTGCCAGGGTCCGCAACTCGGTTATCGCAACACGACGATGTATGCCAGCTACACGGCGGCAGTGTTCGCCCGGCATCACGACCTGGCGGCGCAACGGGGCGTCAACCTCGAAGGCGCGGTCACTTGGGCGTTTGAATTCGAGGATCAACCTTATTTCGCCGGCTTCCGGGTGCTGGCGAGCCACGGGCTGACGCTGCCGGTTTTCAACGTGTTTCGCATGTTCAGCAAGCTGGGCGGGAAGCGGATCGCGGCGGAAAGTTCCGCGGCCGCGAACCTGGAAGTGATGATGAAGGAAGGTGTCCGCAGCGCGCCCGACGTGGCGGCGCTGGCCTCGCGCGACGGAAAGAAGCTGGGCATCCTATGCTGGCATTATCATGACGACGATTTTCCCGGCCCCGCTGCCGCCGTGTCTCTCGAAATCCAGGGGATTCCCAAGGAAGTTGCCAGGGTGCATCTGCACCATTTCCGCATTGACCATGAGCACAGCAATGCATTCACCGCCTGGCAGCGCCTAGGCGCTCCACAGTCGCCGTCTGCACAACAATACGCCGAGTTGGAAAAGGCCAGCCTGTTAGCTCAACTGGAACCGGTTCGGGAAATGAACGTAGAGAATGGACAGGGCGTTCTTTGCTTTGCATTGCCGCGCCAGGCTGTTTCCTTGGTAATGGTCGAATGGGAATAGGAAACGATTGATCATTGCTGCCACTACCGAATCCAAGGCATGGCAGGTAGTTTGCGAAATCACCAAGAAAGCGTCATTCATTAGCTTCCTTGCTCTGCAGCTTCCTTTCACTCCTGCCATGAAGATTCGTGCCGAGTCGGCTTTGACACCGAGGCGCAGACCAAAACGCAGGCCGATGTCATGTCGGAAAACTCAAGTGCTACGGTTGGGCTTACATCGTGGTTGATATTTAGAGCATCTACCAAAACCTGATTTTCTGGTAGGTTTGGCGCATGGCCAAGCCGTTGGTGAATGACAAGTTATGGGAGGAAATCGAGCCGCTTTGCCGCCGGTGCCGCCGCGTCCACGCGGTGGCCGACCCCGCCTCCCGGACCGGGTGTTCGGTTTTCGTTCGACGACATCTGTGTGAGGTGGACGTTGCGCATGAAGAGTTGCTGGTTGCTGTCGGCTCAAAAATTTGAACCGCGCGACGCTAAGCCTCGGGCGTCGTGGTGGCCATTTCATCCAGTTCACGTTTGCCAACGCGAGTGGTGGCAATGGCGCGAATGGCAACGATCGCTCCCGCCACCACCAGCGCGCCGGCCACATAGAAAGCGGAACGCGGCACTTCACCAAAAAAGTAATAAGCCAGCGCGCCGGCGAAGAGGAATTGGAACAAGTTGACGATGCTGACGACTTGTCCGCGCACATGCTTCATCGCATAATTGTAAATGGAGTGACCCAGGATGGTTGGAACCAATGCCTGTCCGAGCACGAGGAGATATTCCCGCGGTGGCTGCGGGCGGAACGGATCCGCCATGAACAACGCGATCACCAGGCAGATCAATCCGGCAACCGCGTAGAGTGGCACCAAATACAACCAGATGCTCGGGAACCCGCGATTCACGCGGCCTTGAGCGAGATAGTAGCTAAAGAGCAGCATCGACACGAAGCACGTCACATCGCCCCACCAGCTCTGGCGGCTGACGCTGAAGTCGGCCGCGCTCAACCAGGCGGCGCCGCCGAGGGCTACCAGCGTGCCCAGCAACTCGGCTCGCGAGATGACTTCACCGACCATGAAGTAGAGCAGGAACGGCATCACGACCGGCACCATGCAAACAATCAGCGTGGCGTTCGCGGCGTGCGTCCACTGCGCACCCTGCGTCCAAGTGATGAAGTGCAGCGCCAGTCCTAACGCCGGCGGCAGCACCACGCGCAAATGGCGCGCCATAGATTCGTTGCGATATTTCTTGAGGTTGCGGAAGTAGAAAGGAGCAAGCAGCAGCGCGGATAACAGCAGGCGATAGGCGGAAAGAACGGCGGGATGCAAATGACTGGCTTTAATCATCACCACCGCGGTGGCTCCGCAGAAGACACCGAAGGGAAGCAGGAGAATGGCCGACGCGGAGGGATGACGATGATTCAAAGTGACGGGTGTGTTGTGAAATTCGCTAATTCGGCGTCGGCGAGCAGAAACGCTTTGCGATCACTGCGTTTCTGTTTGCCAGCGGTAGTGTCTCAGTTTGAAAATTGCGTTACCGTTAAGTCCTTGAATTCCAAGCGGAGAATCTGTGCGTTGCTTACAAACTGAGACACTACCACCTTGCGGATCATCTCCCGCTCGTCCCAAAGATGAGTTTTTCTCCGGTGAGATCATTATCCGACCGGGCGATTTTCGCGACCGAGTGAAGTGTCGTTATGAAACTCGTCCGCTTTTTCTTGCCGCTGGCGAAAGTGTGGACATAGTAACGTTGATTTTGATGCCAATACTTATCAACCAGGAAGAGTGGCTGAGCCCGGTTTAAGGCACTCGACTCGAAATCGAACGAAGGGTAAAACCTTCCGTGGGTTCGAATCCCACCTCTTCCGCCACTTCTTGCATCGAGGCCAAGAACAGCGTGCCCGGTCGGCGTGACGCTGCTTGAGCCGGGAACGGATCGCAGTTATTTCTTTGTTTCAGCGACCCCGCCTGACCTTTCTATGCACAATCCACAAGACACGGTGCTCCGGCGGGCGCTTGCCGCGGTGGCGCGGCGTTGCCAGTGGGCGCTCTTTGGCCGGCGCTTGCGGTGGGCCTCGCTGGCAATGGCGACTCTCATCGCAGCGGGATTGTTGCTAACGCGGCTGACCGGCTGGTTTGCTTGGCCGCCAGCCGACGCAAAGTCCGCGGGCTTCTGCGGGCTGGCGACGCTCTTCGCTGCGTTCCTTTGCGCCGCCGCAATCTGGCGCTGGCGTCGGCCCACGCTTGCTCAGGCAGCCACGCTCGCTGACCGCACGTTAGCCAACGACCCCCAGCATCAAGATTTGTTTTCCACTGCCGTGCGTCTCGACGCGCCGGGCGCGCGCGACGATTTCTCCGCGCTCGTCCTCGCCCGCGCCGAGCAGGCAGCCGCCGCGCTCGCGCCGGCTAGAGTCGTGCCGTTTTGCTGGCTGCATGGCGCGCGCGACATCGGTCTCGCGCTTGTTGTCGTGGGCTTGTGCGCCGCGTTCGTTCCCGCGCTCGATCCGTTCGGTTTCGGCAGGACGCGACAAAAAACCGCGCAGCTCCGCGAGCGCCTGACGCAAACCGAGCGCGCCACGGCACAGCAGCTTGCCACGCTCACCGAGCGGCCGGCGGAACGTCACGCCGAAGTCGAGCGCGCTCTGGCGCGATTGAGCGATACTTTCCAGACCGCACAACCGAACGCGACTGACGCCAATCGCCAGCGACTGTTGGAAAATCAACGCGACCTCGGACAGCTCTGGCGTCAACTCAGCGAAGAAAAACTCCGCGCCGCGCTGGCCTCAGACACCGCCGGGCAAACGCTTGGACGCAGCACCAATGCGGCCGATGAGAAAGCGCGCGGCGAATGGCAGGAGGCGCTCCGCCGCGGCGACACGAGTCCCTTGCAAAAAGAAGTCGCCGACCTGCGGGAAAAAGTCCGCCGCCTGGAAGCGATGCCGGATTCCGCCGAAAAACAAACGCTGCGCGACCAAGTGCGCCAGCGTCTCCAAACGCTCGCCGACGCCGCAGCGAAAGAAGGCCGCTCGCCCGCGCTCGATTCCGCGCTCACCCGCGCGCTGGAGCAACTCGACCTTTCCAGTGGCGCCGACCTCGCCAAGCAGTCGCTCGCCGCGGCGGAAAACTCCTTGAAATTGAGCGAACAAGAACTTGCCGCGCTGAGCCAGTCATTGGCCGATTTGAAAAATTTGGAGAACGCGCTCAAGGCGTTGCAACTGGCGAAGCGTCTCAACGACGAAGGCCAGCTCGATGGCGGTCACGGCCAGCCCGCGGGCAACGGCGCGCCGTCGTCGCCCGGCGATTATGCCAGCCTGTATGCGCAGAAGCTCGCCGGCCTCCAACCAGGCGAAGGCAACGGGCAAAATCCCGGTCCCGGCGGCAGCGGCGCGGGCATCGGACAAGGCGGCACTCGCCCGGAAAACGGCGGCGCCGACAGCGCCTTTCGACCGGAGGAATCCACCTCCGCGCTGGCCGGCGGCAAACTGCTCTTGCAATGGAAAACGCGCGAGCTGGCCGACGCCGGCCAAGCCCGCGAGGAATACGACCGCGCCGCGCGCCAGGTCCGCGATGGCGTGGGCGAGGCCATCGTGCGCGAAAATGTGCCGCCCGGTTATCACACGGGCATTCAAAAATATTTCGACAACCTGCCCGCGCCGTCGCCGTCACCGGCAGGGAATCGTTGAACCCGACGAATGCCGCGTCGTCGCTTTTTTTTGCTGCTGCTCGGTTTGTGCGGGCTGGCGTTTGCCTGGACCACATTTCGCCGGGCGCGGGCGGATGCGCTGGTCGTTTACTGCGCGCACGACGCGGTATTTGCGGAAAAAATTTTGCGCGATTTTGAGCGCGCGACCGGCGTGCCCGTCGCGGTGCGCTTCGACACGGAGGCCACGAAATCGCTCGGCCTCGTCGAGCTGCTCCTGCGCGAAACGGCGACGCCGCGCTGCGACGTTTTTTGGAACAACGAATGGCTCGGCACGCGCCGACTCGCCGACGCCAATCTGCTCCTGCCCTACCGCGGCCCCGGCCACGCGCGCATCCCTGCGGAGTGGAAAGACGCCGCGGCGCGCTGGACCGGATTTGCCGCGCGTCTGCGCGTCTGGATCGTAAACACGCGCGCCCTTCCCGCGTTCAATGACGCGGCGTTGGAGCGTGCCCTGGCTGCGCCGAATCTCACGCGCGTCGCCCTCGCCAAGCCACTGTTCGGCACGACGTTCACCCATTACACCGCGCTGTGGGATCGCTGGGGGCCGGAGCGCACGCGGGCGTGGCATCGCGACTGGCGCGCGCGTGGCGTCACCGAAGCTGCGGGCGGCAACGCCGCGGTGAAAACACTCGTCGCCAGCGGCGTCTGCGACCTGGGCTTGACTGACACCGACGATTTTTTTGAAGCCCAGGACGACGGCGCCCCGGTCGCGATGCTGCCCGTCCGGCTCGCCGACGGCGCGACGATTGTCATTCCCAACACGGTCGCCATCCTGCGCAGCACGCGCCGGCTGGCGGCGGCGCAACGGCTCGTCGATTTCCTGCTCTCGGCGGAGACCGAGCTGGCGCTGGCAAAGTCCGGTTCGCGCCAGATTCCGCTCGGTCCGGTGGCGGACGCAAACGCGCTGCCGCCGGAGGTGCAGACATTGCGCGGCGAACTGACGCGCGCTTATCCGCTGGCGCAGCAACCGGATGCCGTCGCCGAAGCTTGTTTGACTTGGCTGAAAGCGGAGTCCGGTCTGGCGCAGGCGCGGCGTTAAATCAAAGGAACGTTTGGATGCCAACTGCGCCCTTGCCCATTCCTTCCCTTTGGCCCACTGCCGGACGCGCCTTGCTCGTGGCGCTCGTTTCGCTCGGCGCGGCTCGTTGCATCATCCAAGCGCGCTTGCTCGAAGCGAACGGTGGGCGGCGCCAGGTCGCGTGGATTTGTTTGCTCGCGCCATTTTTTGCGCCGGCGCTGCTGGTCGGTTACGCCTTCGCGCCGCTGGCGCAAATGCTCGTGCGCGCGCCGACCGCTCAGACTGCTTTGTATGCCTGGCTGCTCTGGACGCGGCTGCTGCCCGTGGCTGTGATCGCCCTGCTGCTCGCGCCGTCCGCACTGACGCCGCAGGGCGAACATTGCGCGCATCTGCTGCCGCATCGCGCCGCGCAAAAAAGAATCGTTGCCTGGCGCTTGCGCTGGCGCGCGGCGGGACCGGCGCCGTTCGTGGCGCTGGCCAGCGTTTTTTTGCTCGCGTTCGGCGAGTTCGAGCTGGCTTCGCTCGTGGGAGTCAAGACGTGGACCGTCGCGATTTTCAACGCCCAAGCCGGCGGTCTCGCGCCAGGCGCCGCGTTGCGTCTGGCGGCTGCGCCCGCACTGCTCCAAGCCGCGGCTCTCGGCAGCGTGCTCGGACTGCTCGCGCTGCAATCCAAATCCAACGAACGCCGGCCGATTTTGCACCAAGCAGAAAAACCGTCTGGAAAAAAAAGCGCGCGCTTGTCTGCGTGGCTGCTGCTCGGCGCGAGCGCCATCATCGGCGCGGCCTTGCCCGTGGCGTTGCTCGCGTTCGGAGCGTGGCGCGGGCTGGCGCGCTTGACCGAACATCCGGCGCTCGCGCAGGAGATCGCGACCAGCGCCGGGTTTGCCGCGCTGGCTGCGTGCTGCGCCGGTTGGCTCGCGGCGGCGTTCTGGCAACGCCGCGCCCGCTGCCGCTGGTGCGGGTTCGTCCTCGCTGCGCCGGCAATGGGCGGCACGCTGCTCCTTGCGCTCGGCGTGCTGACACTTTTCCAAGCCACGCTGACCCTGGGCCAGCTCTACGATTCGCCGTTGCCGCTGCTGCTGGCCCTAACGTGGATGTTGCTCCCGCCGGCGTTGCTGTTCACCGCGCTGCGGCAAGCCACGCGGCCGGCAGAGGCGCTGCACGTTGCGCAACTTGCCGGCAGCCCGCCGGCGTTATTCTGGCAACTCGAGGGCCGGACGCGGGCCGGCGTAGTTTTTGCGCTCTTTTGCCTGGCATATTTCGATCTCACTTGCAGTTCGCTCCTCGCGCCGACGGGTCTGCCGCCGGTCTTCGTGCGGCTTTACAATCTCGCCCATTACGGCCACAGCGCGGTGCTCTCCGCGATGCTGCTGCTCGCTTATCTGGCACCGGGATGCGTGGGATTGCTCGGTGCATTCGTTTGCCAACATGTCGCCCTACTCCGTTCGGATCGTTGAAAAAAATGCGCCGCCTTCCGCGTGGCTGTGGCGGCTGCAAGAAATCCGGCTCGGCGACCGGCTCCGCATCCCGGCGCTGGATTTCCCTGCGGATCAAGTCACGGCGGTGCTCGGCCATTCCGGCGCAGGCAAAACGTCGTTGCTCAACCTGCTCGTCGGCTTTGAAAAACCGGACGCCGGAACCGTGACGCCGCACCCACGTGCGCAGCCATTTTTTTGGGTGCCCCAAAACGCCGGACTATGGCCGCACCTGACGGCGCGCGAGCACCTGCGCCTCGTGCGAGGCAAGGCACACGCGGAGTGCGATGCCGCGTTGGACGCGCGGCTGGCGGCCTTTGATCTTGCGGAGCGCGCGCGCGCCCGACCCGCGACGCTGTCGTCCGGCGAGTGCGCGCGGCTGGCGGTGGCGCGGGCGCTGGCATTTCCGAACGCCGCGGTGCTGGTCATGGACGAGCCGTTGGCGCACGTGGATTCGGCGCGCAGCGGGAGCTATTGGCGGACGATGCGCGGGCACTTGCAGGCGCAAGGGACGGCGCTGATTTTTTCGACACACTCGCCGGAGATCGTGCTGGCCGAGGCGACGCACGCGGTGTGTTTGCAAGCGAGCAGGCTGCGCTTCGCCGGCGACGTGCCGACGTTGTATCAGAGCGCGCCGGATGAGGAACTGGCAAATTTTCTCGGCCCCGTGAACTGGCTGCCGGCGGCGGAAGCCGCGCGCTGGCTGAGCAACCAGCCGACGCTGGAAACGCCCTGTGTTCGACCGGAAAAAATCTCGCTGGAAGTCGCGGACGACGCGCGGTTCGTCGTCACAGCAACGCGCTTTTTCGGAAGCCACGCGGAAGCCGAACTGCACGATCCGGCGACCGGTGAAACCCGCCGTTTTTTCCATCGTCCAGCGAACAACGCGGGATTGCGCCCCGGCTCGCGAGTGCGGATACAATGCCTGCGATGAAAACGCTCTCGCGACGCCGCTTTCTTGAAACGCTCGGCGCGTCAGCGGCAGCGGGCGCGCTGGCCGGTTGTCAGCGGGAAAAACACGGCAACGCGACGCTGCCGGTGAGTGACTGGCGGGCTTGGAATTTGCCGCCGGAAGGCGCGCTCCTGCCGGCGCCGCGCGGGGTCACGCTCGCGGGCGAAGGCACGCCTGCGGAGGCGCTCCTGGTGCTCGACACCGCGGGGCGGATTTTGTGTTGCCGTCCGGAATCCGGCGAGGTCTTGCGGCAATGGCGGATGCCGGAAACGGGCGTCGGCAAACCCGAAGGCATCTGCGCCTTGCGCGATGGACGCACGATTGTTTGCGACACGCACTATCATCGCATCCTCGTCTTCGACGCGCGCGGCCAAGTCACCGCGCAATGGGGCCGCTACGGCACGGGACAGGGTGAACTGATTTATCCCGTCGGCATCGCGAAGGATGACGCGGAAAATTTGTTTGTTTGCGAATACGGCGGCAACGACCGCGTGCAACGCTGGAGCCGCGACGGCGTCTGGCAGGCGGCGTTTGGGAAATTCGGCACGGCGCCCGGCGAGCTCCAACGGCCGAGCGGCCTGTGCTGGCACGACGGCCGGGTGTTCGTCGCGGACGCGATCAACAATCGGGTGAGCATTTATCGCGCGGACAACGGCGAATTTCTCACCGCTTGCGGCCACGCGCCCGGCGCGCTCGATCTGCCCTACGGCGTCATCTGGAATCCCGCCGCCGCGCGCGGCCGGGGCGCGCTCGACGTGATCGAATACGGCGCGGGCCGCCTGACGCGCCTCGATCCCGATTCCGGCCAGGTGCTCGCCCGCTACGGCCAGGCCGGTGGCGGCGGCGCGGAAGGAGAATTTGGCACGCCGTGGGCCTTGTGCGCCGATGCCACCGGGCACCGGCTGTGGATTGCGGACACGAAAAACCGGCGCGTCGTCAGCTTGCGCGTTTGACGATTTTTTGCGCCGTCGGCCTGGTGGATTACACTGCCTGCCCGCCAACGCATGGACTCCGCACCCATCCTGCCATCGCCGACGCTCGCCTGTCACGATTGTGACGCGCTCTACACCGCGCCCGCCGTTGCCGAAGGTGAAAAAATCATCTGCGCGCGTTGTGGCGCGCGCCTCTTCGCGCGCTGGCCCAACGCGCTGCAACGCGCGACGGCGCTCGTGTGCGCGTCGGCCTGGTTTTTCGTTCTCGCGAACATTTTCCCCTTCCTCTCGCTGCAAGCCGAATACCGGGAGAGCGGCATGGTGCTGGGTGGGACCGTCTCCGGATTGGAGGAACACGGTTTTCCCCTGTTGGGCGCGCTGGTCGGCGTATTCATGCTCGGCGCGCCGACGCTCATCATCGGCGGGTTGCTTTACGTGCTCGTGCCGCTTTTCCACCATCGCCGGCTGCCGGGCGCGGGCCGGCTCTATCGCGCCATCCTGGAAGCGCGGCGGTGGAACATGGTGGAAGTGTATCTGCTCGGGGTGCTGGTGAGCCTTTTGAAACTGGGCAAGCTGGCCACGCTGTCGCTGGGCACGTCGTTCTGGGCCTTTGTCGGACTCATCGTCTGCCTGACGGCCGCGCTGTCGGCCATCGACCACCGCGAGCTTTGGTCCAAAATGGAAGGAGCCAGCCGGTGACGGCGTCGAAAACCGCCTTCGATCCCGCCAGCGCGGCGGCGCGCGGACTGGCGCACTGCCATTTTTGCGCACAAGTGCAGCCCGTCGCCCACGCGCACTGCGCGCGCTGCCACGCGGCGCTGCACCTGCGCAAGCCGCACTCGCTCCAGCGAACCCTCGCGCTCACCCTCGGCGCGATGCTGCTCTACCTGCCGGCCAATCTCCTGCCGGTGCTCAACGTCGAGAGCAGCGTGAAGGGCAACCAGCAAAACACGATCCTCAGCGGCGTGATCCAATTCTGGCAGGACGGCGACTACCCGGTGGCGCTCATCATTTTCACCGCCAGCATCGTCATTCCCATCGCGAAGATCATTTCCATTTTAATCCTCTGCCGCGCCGCGCAAACCGGCCGCCGTCCATCGGCGATGACGCGCCTGCACCGCATCACCGATTTCGTCGGGCGCTGGTCGATGGTCGATGTTTTCGTGGTGGCGATCCTCGTCGGCGTCGTGCAGCTCGGCACGGTGATGACCGTCACTCCCGGCGGCGGCGCGTTTGCCTTTGCGGCCGTCGTCATCCTCACCATGCTCGCGGCCCACTCCTTCGATCCGCGCCTGATCTGGGACGCCGCGGCACGTCGTTTGAACACCGCTTCCCACCGCAACCGTCCCGACGGCGCGGCGTGAGTTTTTTGAAAAAAATTTGCATGACTGAATCCGCGCCCATTGCTTCCCACCCCGCGTCGCCACCGCCGCCCGTGGCGCCCGTGCGTCGTCCGCGCCGCGGCGGTTTGTCGCCCGTCTGGATCGTTCCCTTCATCGCCGCCGCGCTCGGCCTTTGGCTGGCCTGGCGGTATTATTCGGCAAAAGGGCCGGAAATCGCGGTGCGGTTCGACACCGCGGAAGGGATCATTGCCGGCAAGACGCCCGTGCTCTGCCGCAGCGTCAACGTCGGCACCGTCGGCGAGGTCCGGCTCACCGATGATCTCAAAGGCGTCGTGGTGAAGCTCGACATGAACAGCGATGCGTCGCGGCTGCTGGTCGATGACACGCAGATTTGGATCGTGCGTGCGCGCTATTCCGCGGCCGGAATTTCAGGCTTGAACACGCTCTTTTCCGGCAACTACCTCGAACTCCAGCCGGGAATTTCCAAGGCGCCCCGCCGCGAATTTACCGGTTTGGAAAACCCGCCAGCCACGCCGCCGGGCGTGCCGGGATTGCGCTTCCGGCTGCTCGCCAAACAGGCCGGCGGACTCGGGCCGGGCGCGTCGATCATCTACAAAGGCATCGGCGTCGGCAAGGTCGAGACGCGCACCTTTCATCCCGAAAACGGCGAGGTGGAGTTCAGCGCTTTCATTGAAAAAGAATACGCCCGCCTCGTGGACGAAACGACGCGCTTCTTCAACGCCGGCGGCCTCGATTTGAAGATCGGCGCGGACGGCGTGCAGTTGCGCTCCGGCACGCTGGAATCGCTGCTCGCCTCCAGCGTCACCTTCACCGAGCCGGATTCCAACAAGCCGCGCGCGCAAGTTCTGCCGGATGGGCACACGTTCATCCTTTACGGAAGTTTTGACGAGACGCGCAAAGCCGATTTCAACCCGAGCCTGCCGTATCTGCTGCTCTTCACCGGCAGCGTGCGCGGCCTCAGCGTCGATGCGCCGGTGGAGTTCCGCGGCATTCGCGTCGGCACCGTCATCAGCGCTTCGTTTCAATACTACCCCGACGATCCGGAGCGCCGCGTGCCGGTGCTCATCAAGCTCGATCCGACTCTGCTCGTGGCGAGCGGCGAGAACGATCCCACCACGGCGCAGAGGCTCATCGCGCAGAGCGTGGAAAAAGGTCTGCGCGCCAGCTTGAAAACCGGCAGTTTTCTGACCGGACAGCTTTTCGTGGAACTGGATTTTCAAAAGGACGCGCCGCCCGCCGAGGTCGTCAGCATCCCCGGCTACGACGTGCTGCCCACGATCTCCTCGGGGCTGGAAGAGTTGCAGGAAAAACTCGCGACGCTGCTCGATAAATTCAACGACCTGCCGCTGGACAAAACCGTGGACAGCGCCAACCAGGCGCTGCTCGCCGTCAAGGACGCCGCGGCCAATCTCAGCAAGTTCCTCGGCTCATCCGAAACGCAGGCGTTGCCCGGCAGCCTGCGCAAGGACCTGACCGAGTTGCAGCGGACGCTGGCGGGTTACAACGACAAGTCGCCGTTCTATCAAGACCTCTCCGCCACGCTGCGGCAGCTCACGGAAACCTTGCGCGCTTTGCAGGGCTTGTCGGGCACGCTGGATCGCAACCCGAACTCGATTATTTTCGGCAAACCCGGCAACGTCGCTCCGCCGCGCGGCAGCCGTTGATTCTTTGGGGAGCAGGCACCAAGCGGAATTTTTTTTAAACAATGAAAAACCCCATTGTGCGGCGCGCGCTCTCTGCCTTGCTGGCCACGGGTCTCCTCGCCGGTTGCAGCGCCGCGCAGCAATACTACCGGCTGAGCGCCGACGGCCCCGCGCCGGCGGCCGCGCGCGGCGCGAGCGTGGGCGTCGGCCCCATCGCGCTGCCCGGCTACGTGGACCGCGCCGAGCTGGTTTTTCAAAGTAACGCGAACCAGTTTCAAATCCCCGGCAACGTGCACTGGGCCGGCACGCTCCAGGACAACATTGCACGCACGCTCGCCGCCGACCTCGCGCGACGGCGCGGTTGGGGCAACGTCGCGAGCTATCCGTGGGACGCCGCGGTTGCCGGCACGCTGCGTTATCAAGTCGTGCTCAACGTGCGGCAGTTTCACGCGGTCAGCGGTGTCGGCGCCATCCTTGAAACGACGTGGACGATTGAAAATCCGCGCGCCGGGCGCGGCGTGATCGTCCGGCAGGGAAACGTGAATTTTCAGGAACCGATCATCGGCGACGGCTATGGGCCGGTGGTGGCCGCCGAGAGCCGCTTGATCGCGCGCTTGGCCGACGAGATTGCGCGCGCGCTGCCGGCGCGCTGACCGCGCGGCATTTTTCATCTTCCGGCTTGCCGTCGGTGGCGGGGTCGCCGCTAAGTTAAGGGCCGCTCCCGCCGCGCCCGATGTTGCTCCGCATTTTCCACGCGCTTTTTCCCACGCCACGTCGCGCGGTGCGCGGGCGCGAGGGCTGGCCGCTCGGGATTTTTCTGCTACTGTTTCTCGGCGGCGCGCTCCTGGCTCATGTGCGCGGCTGGCTGCGTTTTTCCAATCCCGCGGCCTTCTGGCTGACGCTGACTCTGCCGTGGTTTTGGTGGCAGCACGTCGCCTCCGCCGGCGGCGGGCTGCGCGGCGCGCGCGCCACCGTCGCGCTACTCACTCGGTTCACCTTGGCGGCCGCGCTGATCCTGCTGCTCGCGCAACCGCGCGCCGTTCGCACGAGCCGCGATCTTTCGCTTATTTACGCGCTCGATCTCAGCGATTCGATGGGATCGCGCGTGTCCGACAACGCGCTCAACTTCGTGCTCACCACCGCGCGCGACAAGCCGCCGCGCGACGAAGCCGGCCTCGTCGTTTTCGCCCGCGACGCCGCCGTGGAATTGCCGCCGCGGCGCAACCTGCCCTTCGAGGCAATCAACTCCCGCGTGAGCCGCGACGCCACCGATCTCAACGCCGCGCTCGCGCTCTCCGCCGCCGTGCTGCCCGAAACGAACACGGGCCGCATCGTGCTCATTTCCGACGGCAACGCGACCGACGGCAACCTGCGCCTTGCCGCGACGCTGGACGAGTTGAAAGCACGCGGTGTCGCGGTCGATGTGCTGCCGGTGAGTTACGATTTGAAAAACGAAGTCTGGCTCGAACGGCTCGACCTGCCGCGCTTCGTCAAAGCCGGCGAGACCTACGAAGCCGCCGTCATTCTTTCGTCGCTCCAACGCGGCAGCGGCAAGCTCACGCTGCGCGAAAACGGCAAGGTCATCGTGGAAGAAAACGTGACCTTCGACGCCGGCAAAAACCGCTTTGCGCTGCCGCTTTATTTGCGCGGGCCGGGTTATTACGAATACACCGCCACCATCGACCCCGCGCCGGGCGCCGACACCTGGCGGGAAAACAACGTCGCGCTCGGCGAACTCTTTCTCCCCGGCGCGGGCCGCGTGCTTTGCGTCACCGATCCGCAAGGCGATGGGCGCGAGATCGAGCCGCTGTTGCAAGCCCTCCGCGGCGGCAGCAACGGACGCGCGGTCGAAACGCAGAGCGCCTACGATTTTCCCCGCGACGCGCTGGCGCTGTTGCCTTACGACGCGATCATTTTCGCCGACGCGCCGGCCGACGCCTTTGACCCCGCGCAGTTGCAGGCGCTGCGCGACGCGGTCTTCAACCAAGGCAGCGGCTTTCTCATGGTCGGCGGCAAAAACGGCTTCGGCCCCGGCGGCTGGCACCGCACGGCGGTCGAGGAAACGTTGCCCGTCGAGATGGACATTCAGCAAAAAAAAGTGCTGCCCAAAGGCGCGCTCGTCATCGTGCTGCACACGTGCGAATTCGCCGAAGGCAACACCTACGGCAAACGCATCGCGAAGGAAGCCATCCGCGTGCTCGGCGCGCAGGACGAAGCCGGCTTGCTCGCGTATGACAACGGCGGCGAACGCTGGATTTTCCCGCTCACGCCGGCGGGCGAATACCAGCGGCTCGCCACGCTCATCAACCAATGCGAGCCGGGCGACATGCCGAGCTTCGCGCCGATCATGCAGATGGGCTTCGACGCGCTGAAGGCCAGCGACGCGGCGGCGAAGCACATGATCGTCATATCCGACGGCGACCCGTCACCGCCCGCGCCCGCGCTCGTGCAGGCGTTCGTGGACAACAAGATCAGCGTCTCGATGGTGGCGATCAATCCGCACGGCGGCATCGACATTTCCATCATGCAGTCGGTCGCCGCGACGACGGGCGGACGCTACTATTTTCCGCAAGACCCAAACCAGCTCCCGGCGATTTTTATCAAGGAAGCCAAGACGCTGAAACGTTCGATGATTCAAAACAAAACGTTTGTGCCGAGCGTGACGTTTCCATCGCCGATTTTGAAAGGCATCGACGGCCCGCTGCCGGAGCTGCGCGGTTACACGCTGACGACCCCGAAGGCGCGCGCGCTGACGATTTTGAAAGGCCCGGAAACCGAGGATACCGATCCGATCCTGGCGCAATGGCGCTTCGGCCTCGGCACGACGGCGGCGTGGACGAGCGACCTGTCGCGCAACTGGGCGGCGGCGTGGGTGGATTGGGAAAAATACGCGGCGTTCGTGAAAGGCTTGCTCACCGAATTTTCGCGCGTCGAAACGCGCAACGACCTGCGGCTGCGCGCGACGGCAGAAGGCGATACGGGCGTGATCGTGGCCGAGGACTTTGCGCCGGGCGAAGAGACTTTTTTGGAATTGCTCGCGCGCGTCACCGGCCCCGGCGGACGGACGGAAAACGTGCCGCTGCGCCAGACCGGGCCGCGGCGTTACGAAGGCCGCTTTCCGCTCTGGGGTCGCGGCCGCTACGGCGTCGTGGCGGCGGGCGTGGGCGGGGGCGGCAGGCAGGAGCACGCAGTCGCCGGTTTTGCGCAGGCGTATTCGGCAGAATACCTGCGCTTTCGCAGCGACCCGCTGGCGTTGCAAGAAATCGTTGCGCGCACGGGCGGGCGCGTGCTGACGGGTAAGGAAACAGGCGTCGAATTATTCACGAACATTCCGCGCCCGCCGAAGGAAACATCGCGTCCCGCGCTCGATTGGTTTTTCCTTCTCGCCGCGTGTCTGGTGCCGCTCGATGTGGCTGTGCGCCGCGTGCAGCTCGATTGGTCGCTGATCTTCGCGCGGCTCCGCCGCAAAGGCGGCGCGCCCGTCGCGTCCGAGGTCACGCTCGGCTCGTTGTTGCAACGCAAGCAACGCGCCGCGACCAAGCCCGCCGCGCCTGTCCAATCTCGAACGCCGCGCAGCAATTTTCCAAGCCCGCAAAAACCAGTTCCGCCGGCGCAACCGCAACCGCCGCCCGCCGCAACGTCGTCACCACCGAGCGACGCGCCGGCTTCCACGATGTCGCATCTCTTGGCTCGCAAAAAACGCCGCGATGCGGATAAACCTCCCGAGTAACCGACGTTTCCGGCATGACTGCTTATTCGCGCCCATATTCTTTTGTCATCCCGAGCGAAGTCGAGGGACCTCTTGCTATTTGCCTTGGCTCGCGGCGCAGAGTGAAAACAGTTTGTGCGTCACCGAGCCAGACGATTGGCAAGCGATCCTTCGACTGACGCTCGGGATGACAACGAATTCACGCCCAACCGCTTTTTCCCATGACTGCCTTTGACACCACTTCCACCTCCGCCGCCGACCTCACCCAAGAAGCCACCGCGTTCGCCGAAGATTTCACGCGTCTGCGCACCGAAATCGGCCGCGTCATCGTCGGCCAGGAACGCGTCGTCGAAGGCGTGCTCACCGCGATCATCGCCGGCGGCAACGTCCTGCTCGAAGGCGTGCCCGGCTTGGGCAAAACGGAATTGGTGAAAACGCTCTCCCGCGCGCTCACGCTCGACTTCAAACGCATCCAGTTCACGCCCGACCTCATGCCCGCCGACATCATCGGCACCAACGTGCTCACGGGCGCGGGCGAAGGCGGCGGTGGATATTCTTTTGATTTCCGGCGCGGCCCGATTTTCACCCAGTTGCTCCTCGCCGACGAGATCAATCGCGCGACGCCGAAAACGCAAAGCGCGTTGCTCGAAACGATGCAGGAAGGCTCGGTGACGGCCGCCGGACAGACCTACATTTTGCAGCAACCCTTCTTCGTGCTCGCCACGCAAAATCCCATCGAGCAGGAAGGCACTTATCCGCTGCCCGAAGCGCAGCTCGACCGCTTCATGCTCAAGCTCGACGTGCCGTTTCTTTCGCGCGCGGAATTGAACGAAGTCATCCGCCGCACCACGCTGCAAGCGCCGGTGGAAATCGCGCCGGTGCTCGACGGCCCGCGCATCCTCGCGTTGCGCGAAACACTGCGCAAAGTCGTCGTCGCCGAGCCGATGCAAGACTACGCCGTGCGCCTCGTGCTGGCGACGCATCCGGCTTCCGAATTCGCGTCCGAATCGGTGCGGCGCTACGTGAAATTTGGCGCCAGCCCGCGCGCGACGCAGACGCTCATCCGCGCGGCGCGGGTGCGCGCGCTCGTCGCCGGCCGCGCGCACGTGGCGTTCGAGGACGTGCGGCATTTTGCCATCGAATCGCTCGGCCACCGCGTCTTGCTCAACTACGACGGCCAGGCTGACAACGTGCGCGTCGCGGACCTCGTGCGCGACCTGGCCAAGACGCTGCCGGAAGCTGGTTGATCGCAATGGAAACTCCTGCCGCCAGCGCCGTCACCTCGCTGCTCTCGAACGCCGACCTCGACCGGCTGGCGCGGCTGCGGCTGCGTCCGCTCCAGCGGCTCACGAGCCGGACGCGCGGCGAGCATCTCGGCGGCAAGGGCGGCACGAGCACGGAGTTTTGCGACTACCGCGATTACGCCGCAGGCGATGATTTGCGGCACGTCGATTGGAACGCCTTTTCGCGCTTGCATCGGCCGTATTTGAAAGTCTTCCACACCGAGGAGGAACGTCACGTCCTGCTCGTGCTCGACGCCTCCAGCTCGATGCGTTTTGAAGGCAAGCTCTCGCGTGCGAAATCTCTCGCCGCCGCCTTTGCCGCGCTGGCCTTGCGCGGTCACGAACGGCTCAGCGCGTTTGCGTTTTATGCTTCGGAAAATTCCAGCCGGCAGATGGCGCGGCTGCCTTCCTGCGCGGGCCGGATGAGCTTGCGCAAGGCATTTGCATTTATCGAAGCCATCGACGAAACGCGCGGCGGCGATCTGACGTTGGAACTTGGCATCGAACGCGCCTTGCAGCAGCACTCCGGCGGACGCGGCATCGCCATTGTCATCTCCGATTTCCTCACCGCCGGCGACCTCGGTCGCGCCTTCAATCTCGTCGCCGGCGCGGGGCTGGAACTTTGGGCGCTGCAACTGCTCGGTCCGAGCGAACGCGATCCGGCGCTGGCGATTCAAGGCGACCTGCGGCTCGTCGATTCCGAGACGGTGCAGGCGCTCGATCTTTCCGCCGCGGGCGACTTGCTGGCGCTGTATCACGAGTATCGCCTCGCGCACGAACAACGGCTCCAGGCGATCTGCCAGGCGCGCGCGGGACGCTTTGTTTCGCTCGGTTCCGACGAGCCGCTGAACACCGTGCTCTTCGACCGGCTGCGGCGCTTGGGTTGGATTGTTTGAAAGTGTGCGCGCCATGAGTTTTCTGCCCGGTTTTTCCGCGCCCACAGCCGCCTGGCTCGCGCTGCTTTTTGTCCCGCTCATCGTTTTTTATTTTCTCAAACTCCGCCGGCCGCGGCTGGAGATTCCGTCGCTCGTGCTGTGGCGGCAGGTGCTCAACGATCAGCGCGTCAATTCCCCGTTCCAACGCTTCAAGCGCAACCTGCTGCTGCTCCTGCAACTGCTGTTGCTGCTGCTGCTGGTCCTCGCCGCAATGCAGCCGTTTTTACACAGCGACGCAGCCGGCGCGCGGGCGCATCGCCGGCTCGTGCTGATCGACTGCTCCGCGAGCATGGCCGCGCGCGGGCCGAACGATGGACGCACGCGGCTGGACCTCGCCAAAGTCCGGGTTCGCGCGCTCATCGACAACCTGCTGCCCGGTCAGGAACTCGCGCTCGTTTCCTTCACGAACACCGCGCGCCGCCGCGCCGATTTCACCGCGGACGCGCGGACGTTGCGCGAGGCGCTCGCGGCGTTGGAAGTCGAGGATTTACCGAGCGATTTGGGCGAGGCGTTGCGGCTCGCGGCTGCCGTCGCGCGGGGTGCGCCGTTCGATTCTGCGCTGCTGATTTCGGACGGCAATTTCCCCGCCGAAGTCGCCGCCGACCTGGCGTTCCATCTCGATTTCGAGCGCCTGCCGGCGGGCGGCACGAACCTCGGCATCACGGCGCTTTCCGCCCGACGCGCCGCGGCCACGGGCGACCGGGCGGCGTGGGAAATTTTCGTGCAAGTCGAAGGCTCGCGCGACGCCGATTGGGCCGGCGCGCAGGTGGAACTTCGCAAGGACGGTCAGCCGCTCGCGACCGCACCGCTCGTGCGCGCCAATGCCGCGCCAACGCCGGCGGCAACGCCATCGCCGGGTGCCGCACTGATCGCAGCAACCGCCGATGCTGGCGGCAGCGCGCGACAGGTTTTTCGCGTGGACGCGGAAGGTTCGCCCACTGGCACCACGTTGGAAGTTCGCCTGTTGCTCGCCGGCTTCGACGCACTCGCCGCGGACAATCGGGCGACCTTGCGCCTGCCCGTGCCGCGCGTCCTGCGCGTGTTCGTGCCGCCCACGTTGCCGACCTGGCGCCGTGCGCTCGTGGCGCTGGCCGACAACTCGCTCGATTTGCGCGCGGCGGGTGGTGGCAGCGGCAGTGGCAACGACGAAGCGGTGCCGCCCGAGACGCCTTTTGACCTCGTGATTACTGACCAGCCCGCCGACCTCAGCCGCGCGGCCGGCGTGGTTTGCAGCGTCGGTTTCGTGCCGGAAGATTTGCAACGTCTTGTCGAGATTGCGCCGGCCAACGCAACGAACGGTGGAGGGCCGTCGGTCATTGATTGGCGGCGCGATGCCGACGTGCTGCGGCACGTCGAACTCGGCGACCTCGTGCTGCTTGAAACGCCCGTCGTCCGCGTCGGCGCGACCGACGCGGATTTCAACAATCTCGGCTACGAAATCCTCGCCCAAGGCGGGCGCGGCCCGCTCGTGCTCGAGCGCCGCGCCAGCGCGGCAGCCACGAGCAGCCAGACCACCAGCAGCCGGTTCGTCGCATTGTTATTTAATCCCGACAAATCCACCCTGCCCTATCGCGTCGGTTTCCCGGTGCTTGTCGCCAATCTGCTCGACCTCGCCACGCGCGCCGCAGGCTTGTCGGAGGTTGAAGCGACGCGCACGGGTCCAGCAGCTAACCGCGTCGGCGACGAAGCGAGTTTGTTGTCGCCCTTGGAAACCTCGCTCGCCAGCGTCGAAAGCATCCGTTTTAACGAACAGATCACCACGACCGCCGCGCTGGTCCCCCCTCGCCGCGAACGGTCGCTTTGGTTTCCGCTGGCGCTGGGTGCCTTCGCGTTGCTGATGGTCGAATGGTGGGCGTTTCATGCCCGGCCAGGATGAGGCAAGTGTTGCGTAGATGCCTGCGCGGTCAATGTCCCGGGGTAGGGCGGGCGTCCTTGCCTGCCGCGCCGGGCATCCTTTCGACCGGTGCGTAGAATGCGCAAACGAGGGGTTTTCGCCAAAACGTTTGTTTGTTCCGCGAGAGGCGGAACACGGCAGGCGAGACGCCCGCCTTACCCGAATCCGCATGCACCTTGCAATTCAAACTAGACCGCTGCGGTCGCCGGAAGTCACTGGCGCGCGGCGTTTCTGTTCAGTATCTCTGTTGCCTGAATTGATGACTCCCCCGCTCGGCTCTTCTTCGTTTGATCGTTGCTCTCCCTTCCGCACGCCTCCGCGCTGGCTGTGCAGCCGGGGCGTGGTGTTTCTGCTCGCGTCGCTTTCGTTCGCTTGTTTGCTCGGGCAATTTTACGGGCTTTGGTCGATGCGCTGCTTTGCCTGCGCGGTGCTGCCGCCGTCGACGGCGGCGCTCGCGTGGGTCGGTTGGCGTGCGCCGCGCGCGGCGGCGCGCACATGGGTCGTGCAGGGAGGCGTCGGTGGACTGGTAGCGGCGGCGGCGTATGATCTTTATCGTCTGCCCTTCGTGGTTTTCCACGTCGCGCCGTTGTTCAAAGTGTTCGGACGTTTCGGTGAACTCATCGTCGGTTCCGCGGACGCGCCGGCGTGGCTGACGCAAACGGTCGGCTGGACTTATCATTTCTCGAACGGCGCGGCGCTGGGGATCATGTTTCTGGCGTTGCTCGTGCCGCCAGCCAATCCCGGGCGATTCCGGCGCTGGTTGTTTTGGGGCGCGGTGGGTTGGGCGCTGACGGTCGAAGCCATCCTGCTCGCGACGCCTTATCCCTCTTTTTTCGGCTTGCCCTTGGATGGACGTTTCGTTTTTCTGACGGCATCCGCGCACCTGATTTTTGGCCTGACGCTCGGCGCTTGGTGCGCGCGCCGCGTCCTCCGTGCGACGCTCGCGGACAACCATTATTAAGAAAATGCGCCATCCCCTGCCCGCCTCGATTCCCAAGCGGCGGCGCGTCACCATCTACTGGATGCTGGCGGTGCTGGCTTGGTGCGTCGTCACGATGCCGGCGGCCCGCGCGTTGGAAATCCGCGAGACGCGCTGGGGCTTCGACGGCAGCGCCGTGCCCGGGAGGTTGAATCCACTCTCGGTCCTCGTGGCCAATCCGAGCGCGACCGCGTTTGACGGCACGCTGCGGCTCGAACAAAACGGCGGTCTGCTCGGCTACGTCGGCACGCCGCTGGTGCAAAGCTGCTACCTCGCGCCGTTCGCCGCGCGCTGGGTGCAATTTTTTCCCTTCATCGGCGACAACCAAAGCAGCGCCGGCGAGGAATGGACGTTGCGCTGGGGCAACACTGCGGCGACGCAACAAGCGGTCGATGGTCCCAAGCTCGGTCCGCCCGCGCGCGTGCGGCTGGTAGAGGGTGACGGCGGCGGCGACAATTTGCGCGCGGCGCGTTCGCCGGAAAATCAGCCGAATTGGCGCGCATTTCCCGAGTCGCTCTTTCCCGTCACGGCCGCGGGCACGGATGGCTTGGACAGCCTCGCGCTCGATCACGCGCCGCAACGCTGGGAGCCGGCGCGGCGGCAGGCGCTCCTCGATTGGCTGCGCCGCGGCGGCGGCGTGCATCTTTATCCCGATCCCACCGCGGGCGGACGGCTGCCGGAATTTGCCGGCGAACTGGCCGCGCTCAACTCGCCCCTGCCGCGCTGGCAGGTCGGCGCCGGCGTCGTTTTCCGACACGATAACAACGCGGCGGAAAATGCCACGCTGCCGGCGGCGCCGGAACTGCGCGAGAACAAGGAAGGCACCTCGGGCGATCTGGAGCCGATCTTCTTCCGCGCGCTCGCTTCGCTGACGCGGCCCGACGTGAATTGGGCCCTGCTCTACACGTTGTCCGCGCTCTATCTTTTGGCGCTCGGACCGGGGCATTACTTCTTCTTCGGCAAACGCCGCGATTACCGGATGACGCTGCTCGTCTTTGCGCTCGGCGTGGCCGCGTTCAGCGCGCTGTTTGCGGTGATCGGCCGGCGCGGTTACGGCGAGTCGAACCAAATCTGGACGCTGACCCTCGCGCGGCCGTTGGGCGAAGGCCGCTGCGACCTGACGCAATGGACGAGCGCGTTTATGACGCGCGGCGACACGTATGTTTTCACCCAGCCGGGCGCGCCGGCGGGCGGACTATTTTCGAGCGCGGATACGGTGGAAAAAATCCCCGGCCTCGTCTTCGGCGGCGGCCGGGAGAGCGCGTTCCAAGCGGAAATCCCGCTCTACTCGGCGCGACCCTTCACGCACCGCGCGGTGGTCAGCGCAAAAGCGGGCGAGGAGGATGGCGGGCTGCGGTTGCGGACGTTGGAACGTGACCGCGGGGGCAAGCTCACGCGGCTGGAGATCGACGCGACGCCGGGGTTTTTGGCGGAGGGAAAATTTACGCGCGGCTGGGCGCGGCACGATGGCTGGATGTATCCATTGCGCACGCAGACGAGCGGCGGGCGGAGTTTTCTGGAGCTTGGTCCGGCAGAGAAATTTCAAACCGAGACCGATTATTTTTCGCAGCAAGCCATGAGCGCGGCGTCGTCCATTGCCTATCAAAAAAAATTCCGCACGCTCACGGAATTGGAAACGAGCATGGCCGAGATGCTGCCGCTGGTCGTTGCCCGCGCGACGGGCGGCAATCCACAAGCGCGCTTTCGCGTGCCCACCCGCGCGCCGGATGGTCCGATGGAAATGGATGTCTTTGTCTGCACGCTCGGTGTGCCCGCCAGCTTTCGGCTCGCCGAAGCCCACGGGCCGCTGGCGGAAAATGGCATCACGCTTTTTCAACAACGCTTGGCTCTGCCCGATGCTTCCCGACGTTAAGAGCCAGCGGCAAGAGGCTTAATCGTAATCTTAATCGTTGTGCTTCTGCGCTCGCTGAATATCCAACGTGCCTCCGCCGGCAGCGACTAGGATTAAGATTACGATTACGATTAAGAGTTTGATCAAAACTCACCGCTCGTTGTTTTTCCCAATGGAAACACCCGCCGCTGCCAATGCTCCCGCCGCCGTGCTGCCACCGCCGTTGCCGCCGCCGCCCGCGGTGCAGATCGACAACCTCTGGCACATTTACGCGCGGCACCAGGCCGTGCAGGGCATCTCGTTCACCGTCGGCCGCGGCAGCATCCACGGCTTTGTCGGGCCGAACGGCGCGGGCAAGACGACGACGCTGAAAATCCTCGCCACGCTCGTCCCGCCGCAGCGCGGACTCGTGCGCATCTTCGGTCACGACATCGCGCGCGACTACAAAACCGTGCGCCGGCTGCTCGGGTTCATGCCCGATCATTTCAGCATGTATCGGCAGATGACCGTCTTCGAGTATCTCGACTTTTTCGCCGCCGCTTATGGATTGCACAGCGCCGCGCGCGACAAGACCATCGCCGACGTGCTGGCGCTCACCGACATGGCGGGAAGGCGCGACGATTTAATCAAAGGCTTGAGCCGCGGCATGCAGCAGCGCGTCTCGCTCGCGCGCGTGCTCGTGCATGATCCGGCGCTGCTCCTGCTCGACGAACCGGCCAGCGGACTCGACCCGCGGGCGCGCATCGAGCTGATGGAAATTTTGCGCGAGCTGCGCCGGCTGGGGAAAACGATTTTCATTTCGTCGCACATCCTCAGCGAGCTGGCGACGCTGTGCGATCACGTCACGATTTTGGATCAAGGCCAGGTGCGTTACAGCGGCTCGATGCGCGACCTCGCCTCATCTTCATCGTCGTCCGCGAACGGCGCGATTCCAGCCGCCAGTGGCAGCAGCCAGCCTCCCCAGCTCTGGACTTATCTGCTCACGTTGACCGCACCGCAACCGGCGGTGGAAACAGCGTTGCGCGCGCTCGACGGCGTCGCCGAAGTGACCTTGCGCACCGGCGAAGAAGCCGAGTCGGAGGGAACGTTTGTCGCGCCCGGCCAGGCGCGCTACCGGCTGCGCTTCGATCCGGCGCGGGTCAGCGTGAACAGCTTGCTCGGCGTCGCGTTGCAAGCCGGCGGACAAATCGTGGCGCTGGGCGAGGATTTGCGCCAGCTCAACGAAGCCTTCATGGACCTCACGCAACCGGGCGTGCGCAACTGATTTCTCGTTTGATCCAACGGTTACCCATGCGTTCGCCGCTCCTGGCCTTGTTCAACCGTTCGCTGCGGCTCGACGCGCGCGCCCGCTCGACGTATCTCGTGCGCGCCGGGCTGGTCGCCTTCGTGTTGATCGTGCTGTTCAACACGGCCTCGACGCTGGCCTACGTCGGCGCGCCGGGGCTGAGTTTTTTTTATGCCATCGTCGAGATCAACCTTTGGTTCATCACGCTCACAGGCTTGAGCTATTTCGCCAGCGCCATCGCGGAGGAAAAGGAAGAAACCACGCTCGGCTTGCTGCGCATGACCGATCTGAACGCCGTCTCCATCCTGCTCGGCAAATCGACCAGCCGGCTCTGCGGCGCGCTCTTGCTGCTGCTCGCGCAACTCCCCTTCACGCTGCTCGCGGTGACGCTGGGCGGCGTGTCGCTCACGCAGATTTTCGCCGCGTATGTGGCGCTCTTTTCCTATTTGATTTTGCTCAGCAGCGTCGCCCTCTTTGCGTCGGTCGCCTGTCCGCGCACGAGTTCGGCGGCCGTGCTCACGGGCGGGCTGTTATTCGTTATGTTCGTCGTGCCTTATTGGCTCATGGCCTGGATCGGGATTTGGGTGAAACTCGGCATCCTGATCGACGGCAATTGGTTCGTCCGCGGCGTGAATCTCGTCTGCGCGGGATTGGTCAACGCCGCGCCGTTCACGCGGATCAACGCGATTTTGACGACCGGCTTTGCGGGGAAAATCGTGAGCTACCAGTGCCTCGCGGACCTTGTGCTCGGGGCCGCGTTTTTCGTGCTCGCGTGGCTGAGCTTCGAGCGCTTTGCCCGCGAGCAAAAAGAACTCGCTCCCTCGCGCGCGTGGCTCGCGACCGCGCGGCGCTCGCCCTTGCGCCGGCTCGGGTTCACGGCGGGCCGCGCGCGCACGGGCTTGGCGGCGGTGCGCTGGAAGGATTTTCATTTCATCAATGGCGGTCGCGCCGCGATCGTCTTCCGGCTGCTGGTGTTCACGGCATTTGGCGCCTGGCTGTGGCACCAAATGGCGAAGCAATACGCCGGCCGATCCTGGGTCTTTGAATTCGCCATTCCCTTCACGATCATCATGTCCCTCGTCCTAGTGCTCGAAATCACCATCGACGCTTCGCGCATCTTCCGGCTGGAGGTGCGCGACCGCACCTGGTCGAGCCTGGCGCTGCTGCCGATGTCGCTGCGGACGCTGGCTTATCAAAAAATTCTGGCGGCGCTGCTCGCCAAAATTCCGACTCTGCTGATTCTCTCGGCGCCGGCCACCTTGCTGTTGGCGGAACGCCTGAACGCGAGCTGGCACAGCTCCGATTTCTGGGTGGGATTTGTGATGGTGTTGTTTTATCTCGGCTGCCTCGTCATTTTCCAAGTCCACCTCACGGCTTATCTCTCGCTGCGGATCAAGCGTGGTGCGTTGCCGCTGGCCGGCGTGATTTCCTACATCGGCAACACCGTGCTCTTCGGCCTCACCGCGGTGGCGGTTCGCTCCGGCCAGGCCAGCGCGATCCTGGACGGCAGCATCCTGCTGGGCGTCAGCGGCTGGTTGCACTACGCCATCGGCTGCCGTTTGCAGCGGCACGCGGCGAACGACGGCTGACGCGGCGTCAGCAGCGCCGAGCTTGACCCGCGACCGGCCGCGCCTTTACGCTTGGGGCAAATGATCGGCAAATTGCCTTCCACTTTTTTGACCGCGCTCGCTGGCCTGACGTTCGCCGCCGCCAGCAGCCCTGCGGCCATCGTCGTGTTCGACAGCCCGCAGGGACCGCCGCAGACGCCGGCGGAATTTTACACCGCCGCGGCCAACGGCGACGCGGCGCGGCTCGACGAATATCTCCGGGCCGGGGTGAACGCCAACGCACCGTTGCCCAGCCCGCCGCCCGCGCCGCTGAGCGACGCGATCAATCCGCGCAACCTCGCCGGTTTGCTCCTCCGCCAGGGCGGCGCGACGCCGCTGATGTTCGCCGTGACGAGCCGGCAATCGGCGGCCATCGCCGCGCTCCTCGCCGCGGGCGCGAATCGCGAGGCCGCCACTCGCGCTGGCTGGCGCCCGCTCGACATCGCCGCCGCCCAAAACGACATCGCCGGGATGCAGCAAATCCTCGGCGTGCAGCCTGGCAGCGACGCCGCCGCGTTGCGCATCGACGTCAGCCTCGCCGAACAGCGCGCCACGCTATCCCGCGCCGGCATCACGGTGTTGACGACCGAAATCTCCAGCGGCCGGCCGGACAAACCGACGCCGCCGGGCACCTACGTGGTGACGCAGAAATACAAGGATTGGCGCTCGACGCTTTATCACAATGCGTCGATGCCGTGGTTCCTGCGGCTGAGTTGCGGCGCGGTCGGTTTGCACGCCGGCTACCTGCCCGGCCACGCCGCCAGCCACGGCTGCATGCGGCTGCCTCCGATTATGGCCAAGCGTTTCTACGACCTGACGCCACTGGGCACCGTGGTCGTGATCCGCTGAGAGCTGGCGGCAAAACCCATCTATTGTCATCCTGAGCCTGCGAAGGATCTTTCATTGCCAAGCGGAGAACGCGATTTTACGCGCTGATCTGTGCTACGAAAGATCCTGCGACTTCGCTCAGGATGACAACAGAGAGAGCGTGGCGCGCAATTTGGCAAGACGCTCGAAAATTCACACGCACCGTCTCCACGCGCGCCCAGCGCAAATTTTTATTCCACTTAAAAAATGAACCAACCCTCTCCTACCGCGACCGTGCTGCACGCCGGTCACGCCGCGCGACTCATCCGCTCGCTCGATTCGCACTGGCGCGTCGCCATCGCGGTTATTCTCGGCCTGGCGACGATGCTGGCGTTGCCGCATCGCATGTTGTTTGAAACCCGGCTGGTCGTCGCTTACGACGTGGGTTCGCTGGCGCTGCTCGCGATGGCGTGGACGATGATGAACTTCGCTCCGCCGTCGGTGATTCACGCCGATTGTTTCCGGCAGGACGCCGGGCGGACGGTGATCTTTCTGATCGTGCTGTTCGCCGCCTTTGCGGGGTTGTCGTCGATCCTCGTCATGCTCGGCAGTTTGAAAGGCGAAGGCGTCACGCACGCGGCGAAGGTGCGCCACATCGTCGTCAGCGTCATCGCGGTGCTCAGCTCGTGGTTTATGGTGCACACGACCTTCGCGTTGCACTATGCGCGGCGGTATTACCAGGACAAGACGTCGCGGCCGCACGCGGAGAATGGCGGCGGTTTGGATTTTCCGGAGAAAGGTGAGCCGGACTATTGGGACTTCGCGTATTACTCGTTTGTCATCGGCATGACGAGCCAGGTCAGCGACGTGGGCACGACCTCGCGCACGATGCGCCGGCTCACGCTGGTGCATTCGGTGCTGTCGTTCTTTTTCAACACCGCGATCCTCGCCCTGGCGATCAACATCGTGGCGGGCGGATTGTGAGCAGAAGCAGCGCGGCTCAATTCGTGAACGCCGCTCGATCCAGCCAGAACGGGTCGGCCACGCCGGCTCGATAGGCGCGCAAGGCGCTAGGGCTGGAATTGACCCGCAGGTTGCTCCAGCTTTCGTCTTTGTTCTGCCAGCGTTCGTGCCAGAACACGGCGGCTTTTATTCGCGGATAATCTCCGCGCGCGATGCGAGTGAATGCCTGGCGGATGAACTCGCCCTTGTCGCCGTCGCGCGGGAATTCGCCGACGCCCCATTCGGCCAGCATCACGGGCCGCGTCGGATCGACCGCGCAGATTTCGGCGTAGGCTTTGTCCATCGCCTCGGTCCAAGGCACCCAGTCTTCGTTGCCGTCGCCGGGAGTGAGCTGGCCATAGACGCTGAGCGCGAGCCAATCGACCCATTCCGCGCCAGGATAATAGGCCGCCATCGTGTTCCAGCTTTTGGCGGGCACCGACGTGGCGTTGGCTTGAAAGACCCAGGCGATGTTGTTCGCGCCGCGCGTCCGCGCTCGCGCGACAACGTGGCGCCACGCGGTTTTGAAAAGCTCCGCGCCGTCATTTTTTCCTCCATTGTTGACGCCGCCCCAGGGGAACCAATCGGCGTTCATTTCGTTGCCAAAGGAAACGAGCAACGGCGCGCCGAACTCGCGCGCGGCGTCAGCCCAGCGGTCGATGTAATCGTCGCACTCGCCGGCGACGATGCGCGCGAGCGTGAACGGGTCGCGTTCGGAAACGCGGCGCGCGCGGTTCTGCTCATACGGCGGTCCCCAAGGCGACCAATAGAGCAACGGGATCGCGCCGTGCGCGCGAATGAGCTGCACATTTTCCGTGGGAAAATTGCCGCGTCCCCAATAGCTCGACGACGCGACGATGGCCTGGTGTTTGCCGACCAGTTGTTCAAAGGCTTCGATGGCCGGCAGTGTGACGGCGTCCTCGGTCTCGCCGAAGTCGATGTAGGCGCCGGTGTAAGCTCCGTGCGCCGGCACGGCCAGGCGAGACTCGCCCACCGCGCTGCTATCTTCCGCACTGCGCGCGGTCGAACTCAGAGCGGCAAGGCAAAACGCGGCCATCCAGGTGAAAGTTGAAAACGCAGCCATCTTCCATTTTACAACGGTCGGCGTAGATGTGGAATGAGCACGGGGTGAAGAACGGCGAGCCAGCCGGCTGCATAGGCGGGTGATGCTTGTTGGTGATGCGACAAACGGGTCTGACCGATGGTTTGACGATGAAAACGGAAATTGCGGTCGATCCAATCTGCGGAATGGAAGTCGCCAGGAAGGCGGATGCGCTGACCGCGACGGCGCGCGGCGAAACCTTTTATTTTTGCAGCGCTCACTGCCGCGAAAAGTATTTGCACCAGCCGCAGGAAGCCCACGCGTGTTGCGGCGGCGCGCCTCATTCTCCGAGCGAACCGAGCGGGTTGGAACAGCGCGCCCTGCCCTCCAGCGGCACGACGAGCTACACCTGCCCGATGCACCCGGAGATCGAGCAGGATCATCCGGGCGATTGCCCGAAGTGCGGCATGGCGCTCGAACCGAAGACCATCACGGCCGACGCCGGGATGGAGAACGCTGAATTGACCGACATGACGCGGCGAATGTGGATCGGCGCGGCGCTCGCTTTGCCGGTCTTCCTCCTGGCGATGTCGCATTTGATCCCACAGGCGCCCGCGTGGCTGGCGGGGAACACCTCGCGCTGGCTCCAGTTTATTTTGTGCGCTCCCGTCGTGCTCTGGGCGGGCTGGCCATTTTTTGTGCGGGGCTGGCGGTCGGTGCTGAATCAGAATCTCAACATGTTCACGCTGATCGCGCTCGGCGTCGGTGCGGCATTTCTCTACAGCGCGAGCGCGATGTTTTTTCCCGGCTGGCTGCCGCGCGCTGCCGCGGCCCACCACGGCAGCAGCGGCGCGACGCCCGACCTTTACTTTGAGGCCGCCGCGATGATCACGGTGCTCGCCTTGCTCGGGCAGGTGCTCGAACTTCGCGCCCGCGCACGCACCGGCGACGCCCTTCGCGCCTTGCTCGATCTCGCGCCAAAAACCGCGCACCGCCTGAGCGGCGACGCTGGCCACGAATCCGACGTGCCCTTGGAGCAAATCCAAACCGGCGACCGGCTGCGGGTGCGTCCCGGCGAGAAGGTGCCGGTGGACGGAGAATTGATCGAAGGCCATTCCTCGGTGGATGAATCCATGCTCACCGGCGAGCCGCTGCCGGTGGAAAAAGCCAGCGGTGATCGCGTCACTGGCGGCACGGTCAATGGGACCGGCAGCTTTGTCGTGCGCGCGGCGCGGGTTGGCAGCGAGACGGTGCTGGCACGCATCGTCGGCATGGTCGCCGAGGCGCAACGCAGCCGCGCGCCGGTGCAAGCGTTGGCAGACAAGGTGGCGGGCTGGTTCGTCCCCGCGGTGCTCGTCGTGGCGGGACTGACGTTTGCCGTTTGGGCGCGTTTCGGGCCGGAGCCGTGGCTGGCGCACGCGCTCGTGAGCGCGGTCGCCGTGCTCATCATCGCGTGCCCCTGCGCGCTGGGATTGGCGACGCCGATGTCGATCATGGTCGGCATCGGACGCGGCGCCCAGGCGAGCGTGCTCATCAAAAATGCGGAGGCTCTGGAAACACTGGAAAAAGTGAACACGCTCGTCGTGGACAAAACCGGCACGTTGACCGAAGGCAGGCCGAAGCTGGTGCGCGTGCTGCGGCCGGAGGGCGATGCCGCGGCGAGCGAAAACGCCCTGCTCGCCGTGGCGGCGGCGCTGGAGCAAAACAGCGAGCATCCGTTGGCGACGGCGATTCTCGCCGGGGCGCGGGAGCGTGGGCTGACGTGGGAGGCAGCGCAAAACTTTGCCTCGAGCACGGGCGGTGGAGTCGCGGGCCAAATCGGCGGGCGGGAAGCACTCATCGGCAAGCGCGCATTTCTAGAAGAACGAAAAGTCAGCGGTCTGGAGCGGCTCGCCGCCGGTGCCGCGCAGGCTCAAGCGGACGGACAAACGGTGGTCTTCGTCGCCCTGGATGGCCGCGCGGTCGGCGGACTGGCCGTGGCGGATCCCATCAAGCCATCCACGCCAGCGGCGTTGCGCGAGTTGCAAGGGCTGGGCATGAGGGTGGTGATGCTCACGGGCGACCATCCGCGCACAGCCTCCGCCGTCGCCAGGACCCTCGGAATTGACGAGGTCGAGGCCGAAGTCGAACCCCAACACAAGCGAGAGCGCGTGGAATGGCTGCGAGGAAAAAAACGCGTTGTGGCGATGGCTGGCGACGGCATCAACGACGCTCCCGCGCTGGCGGCGGCGGATGTGGGCATCGCGATGGGCACGGGCACGGACGTAGCGATGGAAAACGCCGGTGTGACGCTCGTGCAGGGAGATTTGCGCGGCATTGCCCGGGCCATTGCACTTTCCCAGGCGACGATGCGCAACATCCGGCAGAATTTGTTTTTCGCGTTCATCTACAACGTGCTCGGCATTCCGCTGGCCGCCGGCTTGCTGTATCCGTTTTTCGGCGTGTCGCTCAGCCCGATCATCGCCGGGATGGCCATGAGCTTCAGCTCAGTTTCCGTCATCGCCAACGCCTTGCGCCTGCGGCGCGTGAAGCTGTGAAATTTTCGTCCACCTTGGAGCGGAGTGCCGGGCTGGCCGCGAGCCGAAATTTGCCATGACTCTCCGCTGCGCATCCGCCATGCTGGAATGGTGAAAACGATTCTCCTTTTCCCGCGCTCCTCCTGCCGGCGGCTGCTCACGGCGTTGGGTCTGCTCCTTTGCCTGTGCTGGGTCAATGGCTGCTCCACCGGCGACGTGGGCGGCGCAGCACGTTCATCGAGTAGCGGCGGCGGTGCAGTCAGCGATCAAACCGCTGCGCCCGGCGGCAGCAGTTCACGCTCCGCAACGGCAGCCGCACCCCGGCCGGGACTCGGCACGGAATTCGGCGAAGAACGCCGCTCGGACTCGCACGGCGTCGCGTTCGTTCGCGCCAACGGCGACCAGCCGCTGGCGACGGCGGCCATTTATTACGACGACCGCGCGGGCGTGCGGGCGCAGGCGGGCCGGCCCGAGGAGACGCGCGGCTTTGCCGAACCACCTCCGCAGGCGCGCGGCTTGATCGATCTGAACGTCGTCGGCGAAAACAACTTCGCCATCCGCACGTTCACAGCAGGCGGGCGGCGCTACGTCATCGGAACGCCCGGCGACCGCTACGCCATCGCCGTGCGCAACCGCACCGACGCGCGGCTGGAAGTGGTGCTCTCGGTCGATGGACTCGACGTGCTCGACGGCCGGAGCGCGTCGTATGCGAAGCCGGGCTACGTCATTCCTCCGCACGGCCGTTTGCGCGTGGACGGCTTTCGCACGAGCCGCCTGACGGTGGCGGCGTTCCGCTTTGCGTCGGTGCAAAATTCCTACGCCAACCAACGCTACGGCGACACGCGCAACGTCGGCGTCATCGGCGCCGCCGTGTTCGGCGAACGCGGCCGATTGCCGTTTGAACAAGACGATGCGGAAACGCAACGCCGGCGCGCCGCCAATCCGTTTCCAGACCGATAGCCACCTTCGCTGAACCACCTCTCAGGTTGCCGGCAGGCGCGCGAGGATCGACTCGATTTGCGTGCGGTGCAGGCGTTGGTGAATGCCGTTCAGGCAGTGCCACGCGTGCGCGTCGATGGGACCAAACCACGGGTGCCGATATTTTGCGCGAAGTTCTTCCTGCGTCGGCGCGGGAAGCCGGCCAACGCTGACGGCATCGGCCAGCATTCGCACGAAAGCGGCGCGGACTTCGGCGGGCGGTTTTGCGCCGCGCGGCTTCACGTTGGCCGTGCTGGCAACAGCCGGCGGCACACGGCCCGCGCGGAGTTCCTGGATGATTTCCAGGAAGGCGTTGCCGACGATGTTCAAGTGCTCGACCGTCATCGCCACCGACCAGTCGCGCGAGGAATCCTCGATGCCGCGCAGCCGCGGGATGAGCACCCGCTCGGCGAGCCGTTCCGGCGGTGTCAGCCCGTCCCAGAGCGCGAGCACTTTTTCGCCTTCGCGTTGAAACATCTCCGCCGCCCGCGACCAGTCCAGCTTGCGGCACGCACGCGGAAAAATCCCAAAACGGAGCACGGCCCATTCCGGCCAAGGCAAACCGGCGCCGGGCTTTTGCCGGATCGGTGACAGCGCAGCCGCGGACATCTGAAACGTTACGTCTTCGGCGGTGCTGCGGACGCGGGCGGCGAGTCGTCCACGCGCAACACGATCCGGTCCAGCCGGAGCGCTTCGCCGAGACTCCAGGCTTGGAACGGACAGCCGCGCGGGAGCTGCGGCAACTCGGCGTCGGCGATCTCCGGCAAGTGGCCGAGACCGGCTTCGTGCAAGCGTTCCCACAACGGCTGGAGAAAACGCGCGCGCGCCTCGGCTTTGGCGGCGTCGGTTTCGCCGCGCACCCGCACCCACGCCTCGACAAATGGCCCAAGCAGCCACGGCCACACGGTGCCTTGATGATACGCGCCATCGCGTTCCGTGGAGTTGCCTTCGTAGCGCGGGCAATATCCAGCCGAGCCGGGTGCGAGCGTGCGCAGGCCGAAGGGCGTGAGCAGTTTTTCCTCGACTGCGGCGACGACGCGCACGGCTTCGTGCGGCGCGAGCAGGGAATACGGCAGACCGCCGACGGCGAAAATCTGGTTGGCACGAAACGACAGGTCGTCATGGCCGGCGAGGTGGTCGCAATCCACGATGTCGGCGAGCGCGCCGGTTTCATCGGAATAAAAGCGGCGTTGGAAAGAGAGGATGCCGGTTTCAAAAAGGTCGTGCCACGGCGATGCGGGCACGGGCGCGCCGATGGCGTGGAGCGCGTTGAGCCAGAGCGCCTGGATTTCCACGGGCTTGCCGACACGCGGCGTGACCGGCTGCGGCGGGTTGCCGCCGACGCGGGCGTCCATCCAGGTCAACGCCCACTCCGAGCCGGGCAGCCCGCACGCGAGCAAGCCGTCGTTTTTATCCAAGCGAATGCCGAAGCGCGTGCCGGCTGCGTAGCCTTTGAGTATGGCCTCGCTCGTCGCGCGCAAAGTGTCGTGCTGGCCGGCGGGAACGGTGATGCCGCGGGCGCGCAGGGCGTTGAGATATTCGCACGCGGCGATGATGAACCAGAGCGAGGCATCGACGCTATTGTATTCCGGCGGTTGGCCGGCGTCGGGAAAACGGTTGGGCAGCATCCCCTCGCTCACGGTGCCGGCCCAGCGCAGGAGAATCTCGCCCGCTTCCGCGAAGCGGCCGGTCGCGAGGCAGAGTCCGCGCAGGGAAATAAACGTGTCGCGCCCCCAGTCGGTGAACCACGGGTAGCCGGCGTTGATCGTCAAGCCGCCGAGTGCGTCGCGCATGAGATACGCCCCGGCGGCGCGGGCTGGCGCGGTGACTTGCGTGCGCGCGAGGTCGGCGCGACGGCCGGCTTCCGATTCCTGGATGATGTCGTGAAAGCGTGGCTCGGCGTCGGGCGAGACCGGCAGTTTTGCGACATCAAAGGCGCCCTCCGCCGCGAAGGCCAGCACGGCGCGGCGTTGCGGCGATGAATCGAGCGCGCTGTTGCTGCTGGCTTTGGCTGAAAGGGGCCAGGTGAGGATTCCCGGCGAGGCGAGGTCTTCGAGAAAATCGAGGCCGCGCTCGCGTTCGCGGCGGTAGAGAAAATTGCGATACCACAGCGGATCGTGCCGATAGCCGCCATCGGTCCAGACGTGGATCGCCGGCACGCGGGCGTAAGTTTTCCAAGTCAACCGTCCGCGAGTTAAATGCGGGTTGAACTCGAACGCCGGATTCTGTCGCTGGAGCGAGTGGTAATCGCGGCCCGAAAAAAGCGGTCGAACGTGCAGCCGCCAGGGTGGCGCCGCGTTGTCGCCGTCGCCAGCGTCGCCATTGTCCAAGAGCCGCCACGAGAGCAAGGTGAGCGCGGCGTCGCGGACCACGCAGAGTTCGTGTGCGACGACGGGTCCGCCCTCGCCGCAGCGGAAGACCCAGCGCGGCCACGGCTCGTAGGCGAAGTCGGTGATCGCATCGACGCCGCGCGGCTGGACCACCTCGCCCTCGTAGAATTGCGTGGACAAATAACGCCGGTCGCCGACGGCATTTTCCAGCCACACCTCCAGGCCGTTGATGAGCACATAGCGTCCGGCCGGAACTCCGCTTTCGCGTGAGGCGCGCTCTCCAATCGCCGCGAGCAACAGCGCATGGTAACGCCGCGTGCGTTCCAAGCTCACGGTGCCCGAGGTAAAACCGCCGAGGCCATCGGCTTCGAGCCATTCGGCGTGCGGATCGTAGCGAAGCGGGGTCATGGATACAAAAGCGGCGGAACGAGCCAGCCAGAGCATGTCCAGCGGCACGGCATGGGGACAAGCGCAAAATGCAGGCGACCCAACGACCGCTGACAATTGCCGGGCAGCGATTGCCAGCGGCAGGCGCGTAAGGTTAATTGCGCCACGCATGAAACAACCCCCCGTTCCCTCCCCTCGTTTTTCCAGCCGCCGCCATCCACTTTTTGCCGCGGCGGCGACCGCGCTGACTGTGGGCTGCGGTCTGCTGACGTTCCTTCCGTTGACTCTGCAAAGCAGCCGGGCGGAGGACAACGCGTCGGCAACAGCCGCAGCCACGAAACCCCGCCCGCTCGATCCGGCGAATCTCGACCCGAACGCGAAGCCAACCGAAAACTTCTACCAGTTTGCCGACGGCGGCTGGATGGCGCGCAACTCGATCCCGAGCGACCGCGCGCGCTGGGGCGCGTTCGAGGAAATTGAAGATCGCAATTACACCATCCTGCACGCAATCCTCGAAGAGTGCGCCGCGCATCCCGGCGCAGCCGGCGGCATCCGCCAAAAGGTGGGCGATTACTTTGCCGCGGGCATGGACGAAGCGCGGGCGAATGCCGAGGGCGCAAAGCCGCTGGCTGCGGAATTTGCAGCCATTGAAAAACTCACCGACCGGTCCGCGCTGCCGGGCGCCGTGGCGCGTCTGCACCTGCTCGCCATGGACGTGCTCTTCGATGCCGACAGCGGTCAGGACGAAAAGAACAGCCAGCAAAACATCGCCCTGCTCGTGCAAGCCGGACTCGGCCTGCCGGATCGCGATTATTACACGAAGGACGACGAAAAATCGCAGGCGTTGCGCCAGCAATATGTCGAGCACATGACGAAGATGTTCGCGCTGCTCGGCGACGATGCCACGAAGGCTGCGGCGGAAGCCAACGTCGTGATGAAGCTGGAGACCGGGCTGGCAAGCGCGTCGAAGACGCGCGTGGAATGTCGCGACCCGAGCGCGAACTATCACAAGATGAAGCTGGCGGATTTGGAGAATCTCGCGCTGGGCTTCGATTGGGCCGCGTATTTCAAAGCCATCGGCGTCGCCGACCCCGGCGACATCGACGTGAAGCAACCGGAATTTTTCACCAAGGTCGGCCAGCTCGCCAGCAGCACGTCGGTGGATGATTGGAAGGCGTATTTGCGCTGGCACCTTTTGCACGCCACGGCACCGGATTTGAGCCAAAACTTCGTGGATGAAAACTTCCAGTTTTACGGTGCGACGCTCACGGGCGCGAAGGAAATCCGGCCTCGCTGGAAACGCATCCTGCGCGAGCTGGACCCGAGCTTTGGCGGAGGTGGATTGGGCGACGCCATCGGGCAGCTTTTTGTGGAGAAAACGTTCACGCCGGAAGCGAAAAAACGGGCGCTGACCTTGGTCGAGGACTTGCGCAGTGTCCTGAGCGAGCGCATCGCCCAACTCGATTGGATGGGCGCGGAAACGAAGGCAGCGGCGCAGAAAAAACTCGCCGGCTTCGTGGTGAAAATCGGCTATCCCGACCAATGGCGCGACTACTCGAAGCTGGAGATCAAACGCCAGTCACACGTGCTCAACGTGATGGCTGCGAATGCCGCGGAAGTGCGCCGCCGCTTTGACCGCATCGGCAAGCCCGTGGACCGCAAGGAGTGGAACATGACGACGCCAACGGTGAACGCTTATTACAATAAGTCGAACAACGAAATCGTCTTCCCCGCCGGCATTTTGCAGCCGCCGTTCTTTGACGAAAACGCGGATGACGCGGTGAACTACGGCGCCATCGGCTCGGTGATCGGCCACGAGATGACGCACGGTTTCGACGATCAGGGCCGGCAATATGATCTGGAGGGCAATTTGAAAAACTGGTGGACCGCGGAAGACGAAAAGCGGTTCAAAGAGCGCGGCGAAAAGATCGTCGCCCAGTTCAACGGCTACCAGCCTCTGCCTGATGCGCACATCAACGGCGCGCTGACCGAAGGCGAGAACATCGCCGATCTTGGCGGGGTGAAAATCGCCTACGAGGCATTGCAAAAAGCGCTGGCCCGGCAAGGCGCAGGCGCGGCGGAGAAAAAGATCGACGGCTTCACGCCAGCGCAGCGTTTCTTCCTGAGCTGGGCGCAGGTCTGGCGCAACAACATCCGGCCCGAGGCATTGCGCCTGCGGTTGAACACCGACCCACACGCTCCGGGTGAATACCGCGTGAACGGTCCATTGTCGAACCTGCCGGAATTTCAGGCGGCATTCAACGTCCCCGCCGGCAGCCCGATGGTGCGTCCGCCCGCGGAACGGGTGTTGATTTGGTAGTCCGCGCAGATTGTTTGAAGCAATGCGCGTTGCCACCGCTCTAGGTAGCTTAATCTTAATCGTAACCTTGATCCTAATCTCTGCCGCCGGAGGCGATGTTCACGCGCCGCGAGCACAGAAGGACTAAGATTGAGATTAGGATTACGATTAAGCTGCGGAAGGTGGTGGCGACGGTTTTCCCTATGAAAAATACATTCCTCGCCGCTGCCCTTGCAGGGCTTGGCGCATTCACACTTTTCTGCGGTCGGTGCGCGCTGGCTGCGCCCGGCGAGCGCGGCAAAGCCGAGCACGTCGTCATCATGGTCTGGGACGGGATGCGGCCGGACTTTGTCACCGATGACACGACGCCGACGCTGGCGGCGCTGGCGCGCGGCGGCGTGATTTTCAATCGTCACCATTCCGTTTATCCGACCATGACGGAGGTGAACGGCGCGGCGCTTTCGACGGGTTGTTATCCGAATCGCAATGGCATCACGGGCAACCGCGAATACCGTCCCAAGCTCGATCCGCGCAAGCCGCTCGCGATGGAGGCGCTGGCGACGATCCAAAAGGACGACGCGCTCACCGGCGGGCGGCATCTAGGCGTGCCGACCTTGCCGGAACTGCTCCACGCCGCTGGCGAGCGGACGGCGGTGGCTGGCACAAAGCCGGTCGCGGCGTTTTGGGATCGCGGGCAGGATGTGGCGAAGCGCGCGGGGTCGGTCACGCTCTTCGCGGGCGAGACGTTGCCGGCGAGTGCGCGGCAGGAAATCGACGACGCGCTCGGCCTGCCATTTCCGCCGACGATTACTTTTCCCAACACCGAAGCCGATGTCTGGACGACGCGCGCGTTGACCGAGGTGCTGTGGAAAAATGGCGTGCCGAAGCTCTCCGTGCTCTGGATGAGCGACCCCGATTATTCGCAACACCAGGTCGGTCCCGGCCAGCCGGTGGCGCTGGCGGCGTTGAAAAGTGTGGATGGCTGTTTGCGGCACGTGCTCGAAGCGCTCGCGGCCAAGGGCCTGCGCGAGAAGACCGATGTGTTCGTCGTTTCGGATCACGGATTTTCCACGATCACGCGGGGCATCGACATCGTCGATTTGTTGGTGAAAGCCGGGTTGCCGGTGGTGCGGGAATTTTCAGGCGACGCGCCGACGCCGGGCCAGATTTTGGTGAACGGCCTCGGCGGCAGCGTCGGATTTTATGTGAGCGGTCACGACGCCGCGGTGACGGCGAAGCTGGTGGAGACGTTGCAAGCGAGCGATTACGCCGGCGTGATTTTCACGCGGGACGGCAAGCTGCCGGGGACCTTCGCCTTGTCCGAAGCGCGCCTCGACAGCGCGGACGCGCCGGACGTACTCGTCGGCCTGCGCTGGGATGAGACGGTCAGCGCCGCGGGCACGCGCGGCGGCATCGTTTCCGATGGCACGCGCAAACCCGGCACTGGCACGCACGCCACGCTCGCTCCGTCGGATGTTCACAACACGCTCATCGCAGCCGGGCCGGATTTTCGCGCGGGCTGGAAGGACGAACTGCCGAGCGGCAACGTCGATGTCGCGCCGACGGCGGCGTGGATTCTCGGCGTCGCGCAGCCTTCGCCCGCGATGGATGGCCGCGTGTTGCGCGAGGCACTGGTCGATGGCGGCGCGGCGGCGGCAGCTTCGGCATCGACGAGCGAGGCAAAAGCGGAAAACCCCGCCGACGGCTGGCGGCAGAGTTTGCAGCGCACGAAGTTTGGCGACGCCACGTATCTCGACAGCGGCAGCAGCGGGCATTGATTGCAATCAGTCTCACGCGACCGCGCGGCATCCGCAGGACGTATCGGCTCTTATGCAATATCGCCGTCTCGGCCGTTCGGGCTTGCAAGTCTCCGCGCTTTCCTTTGGCGCGTGGGTCACGTTCGCGCAGCAAATTTCCAAGGAAACCGCCGCGGAATTAATGACTGCCTGCTACGACGCGGGCGTGAATTTTTTCGACAACGCGGAGGCTTACGCCGCGGGCAAAGCCGAGGAAGTGATGGGCGAAATCCTCGCCAAAAAAGGCTGGGACCGCACGACGTATCTGGTTTCGTCCAAGGTCTTCTGGGGCGGCGACAAACCGAACCAGCAAGGCTTGAGCCGCAAGCACGTCATGGAAGCGTGTCACGCTGCGTTGCGCCGGTTGCGCGTCGATTATCTCGACTTGTATTTTTGCCATCGGCCCGACCCGGAAACGCCGATTGAAGAAACGGTGCGCGCGATGAGCGACCTCGTCCGCGCGGGCAAGGTGCTCTATTGGGGCACGAGCGAATGGAGCGCCGCGGACATCCGGCAAGCCTGCGAGATGGCGCGCGAGTTGGGCGCGGTGCCGCCGACGATGGAGCAGCCGCAATACAACCTGTTTCATCGCGAGCGCGTCGAGCAGGAATACGCGCCGCTTTACGAGCCGCCCATCGGCTTGGGCACCACGATTTGGTCGCCGCTGGCCAGCGGATTGTTGACCGGCAAATACAACGCCGGCGATCCCGGCGGCACCCGCATCTCACTGCCGGACTACGGCTGGTTGCGGGAACAATTCACGAATGAAGAAGCGCGGCGCCGGCTCGGCGTCGTTCGGGAGCTGGGCGGGCTGGCGACGAAGCTGGGTCTCACGCTGCCGCGATTGAGCCTCGCGTGGTGTTTGTCGAATCCGCACGTTTCCACGGTCATCACGGGCGCGTCGCGCGTCGAGCAGGTGCGCGAAAACATGCAGGCGCTCGATGCCTTGCCAAAACTCACTCCCGAAGTGCTCGTGCGCATCGACGCGCTGGTTGGCGGCGGCGCGCCGAAGCTCGGGAGTTGAAGCGCAGGCCGAACCCTGGCTCGCGCATTGACGCGCGGCGGGACGCGTCGGACTCTTGGAAAGCAAAGCACCGACGAGTTTGGGAAAAATCCGCGGTTGGACTTAAACCATCACCCACTTCTCGTCCCCGCTCCTTATTCGCGTGACCATGCCGCCGCCGGATTTGCCCCAGCTTGAAGCTGCTGATTCCTCGTTGGCGCCCGTTTCCCGATTCACGCGAATGGTGCCGCCGGTGGCCGCCGTCGTCGCGACCCTGTGCGGGCTGCTGGGCTGGGCGGGCTGGCTCTGGAATGCGCCGTTGCTGTCGCGCTGGTGGCCGGACATGCCGGCGATGTCGCCCAACACCGCCACGGCTTGCCTGCTCGGCGGCCTTGCGCTCGGGCTTTGCCTGCCGCTGGCTTGGGATGGCAACGCGCCGTTGCCGCCGGCGCGGCGGAAGCTGGTGTCGCTGCTCGCCGCCGGCCTCTGCTGCCTCGGCGCGTTCAAGCTCGTCGAATATGGCTTCGGCTTGGACTTGGGTTTTAAGAACCTGCTCTACGCCGTGCCGCAGGCGGAAATCTCGGCGGCGTCGCCCGTCCGGATGGCGCCGCACACGGCGCTGGCTTTTGTCCTGCTCGGGCCGGCGCTGTGGTTGCTCTGCGCGACGGAGCAACGCCGGTGGCGGCTGGCGCCGTGGCTCGCGCTCGGTCCGGCGCTCATCGCGCTGGCGTCGTTCGTTGGGCATTGTTACGGCGTGATTTTTGCCCTGCCTTTTTACGGGCTGCTCGACCGCATGGCCCTGAGCACGGCGACGGCGCTCGGAATGCTCAGTTTGGGCGTGATTTATCTGCGTCCCGAGGAGCGGCCCATCGCGCTGTTGCGCGACCGCGGCGTGGCCGGCGCCACCTTGCGGCGTTTGTTGCCGGCGACGCTTTTGCTGCCGCTGATTCTCGGCTGGTTCGAGCGGCTCGGCGCGGAAGCGGGCCTCTGGGGGTCAGCGCTGGGCGACGCGATTGTCGCCGTGCTGACGACGGTGTTGCTGGCGGCGTTCGTGTGGCGGAGCGCGCTGAATGCCCATGCCGCCCAGCGGCAGCTCGAGCGGGCGCAGGCGGACCTGGAAAATCGGGTGCGGGATCGCACTACGGAATTGAGCGCGGCAAACGCGCAACTGCTGGCGACGGCGCTCGAGCGCCGGCACTCCGAGCAGATGCTGGAAACCGTCGTCGAAGGCGCGGCGGTCGGCTTTACTTTTTTGGACACGGAACGGCGGTTCGTGCGCATCAACCAGGCGTTCGCGCGCATGAACGGCCTGCCGCGCGAGGCGCACCTCGGGCGCACGCTGCGCGAAGTGTTGCCGGACCTCGCGGACGCCTTCGAGCCGCTGTTGGACGATGTGCTCGCGAGCGGTCAACCCGTGGTCAATCGCGAAATCGTCAGCCCCATCGGCGCGCATCCGCCGACACGACACTGGCGGGTGAGTTTTTATCCCATCCAAGGCGCCGGGGAAATGCTGGCGGGTGTCGGGATTTTCGCCGAAGACATTACCTCGGATAAAGCAGCCGCCCAAGCTCTGGCGGAGAGTGACGAACGCTTCCGCGTCGCCTTTGCCGAGGCGACCATCGGGTTGTCCCTCGCGAGGCCCGACGGCCGCATGTTGCTCGTCAACCGCGCGCTGGCCGAGCTGACCGGCTACACGCAGGAGGAACTGCTCGGACGCGATTTCCGCACCATCGTCCATCCCGACGACATGGAGCGCAATCTGGCGTTGTTCCGCAGCATGATCGCGGGCGCACGCCGCGGCTACACGATTGAAAAACGCTACGTGCGCAAGGACGGCACGCCGGTGTGGGTGCAAAACAGCGTGTCGTTGACGCGCGACAGCGAAGGCCGGCCGGCGACGATCATCAAGCTGACGGAAAATGTCACCGAGCGGAAGCTGGCGGAGGAAGCTTTGCGCCTGAGCGAAGAGCGGCATCGGCTGGCGATCACCGCGGCGCGGCTCGGCACGTTTTATTGTCCCGTGCCGCTGGGCGAGATCATTTGGAACGACCAGTGCAAGGAGCATTTCTGGCTGCCGCCGGATGCGAAAGTCGATTTCGATCTCTTCTATTCGCTCCTGCATCCCGATGATCGCGAGCCGACCCGGCAAGCCCTCGAACGCGCGCTCACCGAGCACGCAACCTACGACGTGGAATACCGCACTTGCGCGCCGGATGGCAGCGGTCGCTACCGCTGGGTGCGCGCCATCGGGCGCGGCTATTATGATGAGGCAACCGGCGAGTTGACGCGCTTCGACGGCATCACCGCGGACATTACGGAACACAAAAAGGCCGATGCCGAGTTGCGTCAGAGCGAGGCGCGTTTTCGCGAGTTGGTTTCAGCCGGCGGCCCGATCATCTGGCGCGCGGAGCCGGACGGAAATTTCAAGGCGGAAGCGCCGCGTTGGGAAGAATTCACCGGCCACGCGCGCGGCGACGCCGCCGGCTGGGGCTGGACGCGCGCGGTGCATCCGGCGGACCTCGCGGGCGCGGAAAAAATCTGGCGCCGCGCGCTCGCGGAACAAACGCCGTTCGAGTTGGAATACCGCCTGCGCCGGCACGACGGCGTGTATCGCTACGTCTCGGTCCGCGGCGCGCCGGTGCGCAACGAATCGACCGGCGAAGTCACCGAATGGATTGGCACGATCACCGACGTTCACGAGCGCGCGTCCGCCCGCGCGGAACGCGAGGCGTTGCTGCTGAGGGAACAAAACGCCCGCGCGCTGGCTGAGGAAGCCAACCGCTCGAAGGACGAATTTCTGGCCACGCTTTCGCACGAATTGCGCACGCCACTGAACGCCATCCTCGGCTGGGCGCACCTGTTGCGCGGCGACGGGCCGGCGGATCAAGAATCCTGGACCACGGGCCTGGAGGTCATCGAGCGCAACACGCGGGCGCAGGTGCAGCTCATCGAGGATTTGCTCGACGTGTCGCGCATCATCACGGGCAAGCTGCGCCTCGACGTGCGGCCGGTCGATCTGGGCGACGTGATCCACGCCGCGCTCGACACGGTGCGGCCGGCGGCGGAGGCGCGCGGCGTGCGGCTCCAGCCCTTGCTCGACCCGCGGGCCGGCCCGGTCTCGGGCGATCCCGACCGCTTGCAGCAGGTCATTTGGAATCTGCTGACGAACGCCATCAAATTCACTCCGCGCGACGGCCGGGTGCAGGTGCGTTTGGAACGGGCGAATTCCCACGCCGAGATCAGCGTGGCAGACACCGGCCAGGGCATTGCGCCGGAATTCCTGCCGTTTCTCTTCGACCGTTTCCGGCAGGCCGACAGCTCCACCACGCGTCGGCACGGCGGACTTGGACTTGGCTTGGCCATCGTGAAAAATCTCGTCGAAATGCACGGCGGCACCGTGGGGGCGAGCAGTCCTGGCAAAGGCGGCGGCACGACGCTGACGGTGCGATTGCCACTGCTGGTCGTTCATCGCAACGGCGGCGAAGGCGCGCACCGCGGCGCGGCGGGCGAGCAGGACTTCGCCGACGCGAAAACGGACGAAGCCGGACCGGCTGCTTTCCACGCGCCTGGCACGATCACGAACGAACCGGACAATGGAAATCACCCGCTCGCCGGCTTGCGCATTCTCGTGGTGGACGACGAAAAGGACGCGCTGGACTTGCTCAATGTTCTGCTGTCCCGCGCCGGCGCGAAGGTGATGACGGCGCGGAACGCGGACGAGGCGTTTGCCTTGTTCATCAAGCATGCGACCGACTCCCCGCCGGAACTGTTGATTTCCGACATCGGGATGCCCGGCGAGGATGGTTACAGCCTGATCCGCCGGGTCCGCGCGCTCGGCTCGGAGCGGGGCGGTTCGCTGCCGGCCATTGCGCTCACCGCGCACGCTCGCGCCGACGACCGCATCCGCGCTCTGGCCGCGGGCTTTGACCTCCAGGCAGCCAAGCCGATTGATCCCGCAGAGTTGATCCTGATCGTCGAGCGACTGGCTGACCGGGTGATGAAAAAAACGCCGGGCGGCGAGTCGCGCGAAGCGTGAGCAGCCGGCGCGCGCGAAACGGCTCAAGCCTCATCCAGTCCACGCAATTCCGGCGGCAGGTGCTGGCGGTCGCCCAAGGCTTGCAACAGCGGTCCGCGGCTGGTGAATTCGACGATGCTCACCGAGCCGATGGGGCAGCTCAGCCGGGATCGGAAGCGGCCGATCTCGATGCCCAGCAACGCGCACAAGATCACGCGGATCGTGGCCTTGTGCGAAACGATGAGCACGTTGCCGGCGCGGTGCTGCGTCCGGATTTTTTCGAGTTCTTGCAAGGCGCGGCGCGCGACGGTCGTGGCCAGTTCGCCGCCGGTCGGCGCGTGCCAGGCCGGGTCGGCGATCCAGCGCCGGTAGTCGTCGGGAAACTGGCGCTCGATTTCGAGCAGCGGCAGGCCTTCCCAGCGGCCGTAGGCGATTTCCTTCCAGCCGTCGCCCAGCGCAGGCTCGACGCCGAGTGCTGCGCAGAGCGGCGCGGCGGTCTGGCGCGTGCGCAGTTGCGGGCTGACGTGAATGGCGGCCCAGGATTTTGCTTTGTAAAAATCTGCGAACGCCCGCGCCATGGCGTGACCGGCTGCCGTCAGCTCCGGTTCCATGCCGGCGCCGCAATAAACGTTGTCTCGCGTGAGCGCGGTCTGGCCGTGACGCAAAAAATAGAGCGAAAGATTTTTCATGGGTTGAGCGCGTGGACCAAATTAAGGAACACGCAGGCTGCGAGGGAAGCCGATTCCATTGTGTAAGCCGGGCGTCGATGCGTGCGCCATCCACGCCCGAGAACCGCATGTATTTCGGCCAAAAAATTCACCCGCTGAATTTCGCGTATTGCGAGCACGTCCGCGCGAGCGATGCGGATGCTGCTTTGGAATTTGCGAGCGACGCCGGCGTCGTCCGCATGAGCGCGTTCGACTTGGGCGGATTGGGCATCAAGCTCGCCTTCGACAATTCGCACGTTTCCGACAAAACCAACTACTCCGACGGCGTTGCGCCCGAGCATCGTGCGACCGGGCGAGCGTTGCGGGCGACAGAAATTTCTTCACTGGAAGCGAGCGGCTTTCTTTGGGCCAACGACGCGCTCCGAATCGTCGCCAACGATGCTGGCTTGAGCATTCAATTCACCGCCGGCGGAGAACTCACCGCGCCCGCGGCCGGCGGAGTCAGTTCGCCCGCGGCGACCACTTACAAAGGCGATCCCGCCGCCAGAATTCCTTTGCGCGGCCTCGGCGTCAATGGCCGGCAGACGATCTTGAATCTTACCTTCGGCCGCGCGCGAGCCGCGTATGGGTGCGGCGAGCGCACGGGGCGATTGAACAAGCTCGGCAAGTGCTTCGATCATTGGACGGTCGATGTCGTCGATGTGCACAAGCACCACTGGCAGACGGACGATTACGATCCGGCTTACGTCGCGATCCCATTCGTGATACTCCAGTTCGCGGGCGGCGCGCATTGCGGCTTGTTTTTTGACAATCCGGAGCGCGTGCTGCTCGATTTGGGCAAGCGGTTGCAGGGAACTCTGATGTATCAATCGCTCGGCGCGAACACCGATCTCTATCTGCTGCCTGGGCCGACCTTGCGCGACGTGACGCGGCGATTCTCAACGCTCACGGGGCGTGGCGCGCTGCCGGCGCTGTGGGCGCTCGGGCATCACCAGTGCCGTTGGGGTTACGGATGCGAAGCCGACTTTCGCCAACTCCAGTCGCGCTTCCGCGAGCACGACATTCCGGTGAGCGCGTTTTGGTATGACATCGACTACATGGATGCCTACCGGGTTTTTACTTGGAACCGCACGGCGTTTCCCGATCCCGCGCGGCTGAATCAAGACCTGAAAGCCGACGGCATTCACACCGTCGCCATCGTCGATCCCGGAGTGAAACGCGACCCCGGCTACGCCGTGTATGATTCGGGCAAGGCACGGGCAGTTTTTTGCCAGACGGAGAGCGGTCGGGATTACATCGGGCAGGTCTGGCCGGGCGACACGTTGTTCCCGGATTTCACTCTGGAAAAAACGCGCCAATGGTGGGCCGAGCAGCTTGCCGACTGGATGCGGGCGAGCGCGCTCGACGGCGCGTGGCTCGACATGAACGATCCGGCCACGGGCGAAAGCCGCGCGGAGGAAATGCGCTTCGACCACGGCAGATTGCCGCACGCAAAATATCACAACCAATACGCGCACTTCATGGCGCGGGCGAGCCGGCGCGGCTGCGACGCGCTCGATCCCGAGGGCCGGCCGTTTTTGCTCACCCGCAGCGCTTCAACGGGCAGCCAGCGGCACACGGCGGTCTGGACCGGCGACAACGCGAGCAACTGGCAACACCTGCGCATGTCGATCCCTTGCACGCTGAATCTCGGACTCAGCGGGATCGCCTTCAACGGCCCGGATGTCGGCGGGTTCATGGGGAACACGACGGCGGAACTGCTCACGCGCTGGTATCAAGCCGGTTTCTTGTTTCCATTTTTTCGCAATCATTCCTGCCAGGGCACCGCCGCGCAGGAGCCGTGGATTTTTGGCCCCGTCGTGCGAGAACGCATCGCCGCCGTGATCCGCACCCGCTACCGGCTGCTGCCTTATTTGTATCAATGCTTCTTCGAACACTGGCTGCACGGCGATCCGGTGTTGCGGCCGATTTTTTATCATGAAGAAAATGCTGGTGCCGGCGCGACGGGATTGGAAAACGTGGACGATGAATTTTTGGTCGGTGACGCGCTGCTCCACGCGCCGATGTTGCAAAGCGTGGAGGAAAACCGTCCGATCCAACGCGCAGACGACAGTCGAGAATGCCAGGTCCGCACAATCTTGCTGCCACCCGGCTGGTGGTATGATCTCAACCTCGGCCAATGGACCGAGGGTGGGCGCGGTTTCGCCTACGCCGTGGCGCACGACGAGACGCCGCTCTTCGCGCGCGACGGCGCGATTGTGCCTTATTTCAACGGCCCGCTCCGCACCGCGCTGACCGATTTCCGCGCCGCGCTGGAACTGCACATTTTCAGCAAGGAAAAACCGGCACACCGCACCTTTTATCTCGATGACCAGCAGACCCGGGCATATCAGCGCGGCGCTTATAACACGCTGGAAATCCACGCGGGGTTTGTCGGCGAAAACGATGCCTTTCTCGAAATCCACGAGCAAGGCTCGCTGCCAATTGGGAGCGTCTCATTTTCACCGGTTTTCTACGGCAGGGAAAATTCCGAGTTGCAGGTGCGCCGCGACGATTCCCGCAATGAACATCTGCGCGTGACAACGTCCACCCGCCGCTGGCTCGCGCGAGAGCTGCCAGTGCTCGTTTGAACGCATCCGCGCGGTTGGCGGTTGAGATGAAACTATTCGGCATCGATGGGTCGTTTTCGGAACTTTATTTCCATTGATTGATTTTTTAGCGTCGAAATAGTCACAAGAGATTACCGAAAAACCACGCTATGGCATTTTGGGGACAATTTGTTGACAGATCTCCCGCACCTCCGATTTTATGTTTCGTCCACCGTGATTGCCGTGCCCTGCACGTGCTGAACGGATGAACACGAATACCAACATAGTCCAGGCGACCGACGCCCGGTCATTATTTGTCACGCTACGCCGGTTGGAAGCTCTCCCAACTCGCAGCCAAGGGCGGCAGCTTGCTTGGATGTCATCATCTTCTTTTTGTGAGCAGTAGCCCTGTCCCGCGCTCGCCTCTTCTTGTTTGACCTTCATTTCGTGATTTTTGCGCCTTTTGCGGCCGACCCTGCTCTCCCATCACGATTGGCTTTTCCACTACGCTGCGGCTGACACTGCTCAGCACACACAAGGATCAAGCTCACGCAGCCATTGCGCCCACTGCTGACAACCCGCTTCCCTCGCCGAGAATGCGCCCGACCCTTGAACAGCTTCGTTGACGATGCGCTGGCTGCCTCCCGCAGACCTCCCTTGGTCCGCCTGATAACAACTCCCAATCCACTCCGCCACAGCATCGTCGCAGCCCGGCTCGAAAATGCCGACTGCTCCGCCCTGCGCCTGCAGCTCCGCCGCAATGGCGCCCTGCGTTGGTCCGACGAAAAGAATCGGACGCGGCAAGCGTCTCAACACCGCCAGCTTGCTTGGCCAGAGCAGCCCGCGCGTTTCCGGCCGCTGCGTGACAACCAGGACTCGCGCCGCCAGCAAATTGGCGACCAACTCGGATTCCGCGACGTAATCCTGCCACTGACAATGCTTCAGTCCCAATTCCACGGCGCGTTCCCTTGCTCGCGCCCGCGCGTTGCCGCCGCCTTGAAAAACGAGCTCTACCGGCAACCCGCGTGCCTCCAAAATCCGTTGCGCTTGGAGCAACGTTACCCATTCGTGCGCCCGCCCAAGGTTGCCCGAATAAAGCCAGCGCCACGGCTCGGTTCCGTGCGCCATTGCCACTGGGCCGGTCAGCGCTGGATGACGAATTTCTCCAATCATGTTTACCTGCTCGCGGATTGCATGCTCCAATGCCTGCGACGGCCACGGTGGCAAGACTTTCACCTCGCGCAATCCGTAGGTTTCCTGCAAATGCCGACGCATGTCGCCGTCCAACGCCACCACGAGCGCTGCGCTCCGATAGGCAAAACCCATCGCAGCCTGCATCAACCGCAGACCCAAGCCGCGCCGGCCCTTTTGCATCAAAGCCGTCGCCAGTTCCGGATACAAATCCATCGCCCAATGCGCGAGTC
>JAFAXH010000047.1 GCA_019241085.1 Verrucomicrobiota bacterium
TGGCTGGAAGGGAAAATTCCGCCGCTCCTCGTCGGCACGACGCTCGGCGTGCCGTGGCCGCGCGGGACGGTGTAACGCGAGCAAACATTCGTGTTGCGCACGGACCGCGGCGAGGCCGTGCCAGTGCAATGCTGACCGCCGGATACCGGGCCGGATGGCTCGTTGAAATGGACGGGGCGCGCCGTCGCGGCGAACAGCGGCGGACTCGCGGATAAATTTTTTCTCACACCCGGCGAATCACCTGCGGCTCCCACGGTCGCGCTCACCTTGCAGCCCGTGTCTGAATAGTTCGACGGATAGGTTAGCAACGCGTGGTTGTAGAGTCACGACGCTCCGCGCGCGAGCACGTAGTGAACCTCAATGTCAAAGGCCGGCGGCTCATTGCTCCACGCGCGCTTCATGCCGATGTCCACCATATCCGGCGTCTTGATTTTGACGGTGAACTGGCAGTTGACGGGCGTGCGGTAGTTCTGGCCGCCGTCCATGCTATAGTAGATGTTGCCCGTTACCATCTCATGTCCCTTGTAGCGGAGCGAAGATACGCTCGCGCCGGTCTTGGAGATTGTGGCGGTCAAAAATGCCATTGGCCAGCACCACGTTGTTGCCAGCTTCGGCCAAGGTCACGTCTGCTCCCGTGTTGCCGTCCCCCAGCGACCGTGCCCGCCCGGAGCGCCGGGAGACAACAGACGATCTGGCAAACGAGGAGCGTCAGCCGCGCTTTCCCAGGCACCCAGCGGGGAAAAGGCGTTAGCATGAAACGGAAGCTCATCGAAACGAGAGAGAGTGAAAGTTCTATTAAATGGTTGCGCATCGGTCTCGGCAACATTTGTTGCAAAAAACGGTGGATGCTGTCTGGATGTTGTGCCGCCTGTGTTGGGTTCCGCATCGGGCTTTTCGGGTGAATTTCGGGCAGTCAAGCCGACGCCCGCACAAGTCCTTGCGCTTGCTGGAGCGCGGTGGCGGAAAAACCAGTAAGTTTCATTGCCTGAATCTTCGATCAGCAGTTATTTAAGCATCCTCATGCAATCCGCTCACTCCCGTGCTCCCGGCCGCGTCGAACTTTTGGGAAATCATACGGACTACAACGCCGGCGTGATTCTTTCCGCCGCCATCAACTATGCCGTCACGGCCGCGGGCGAGCGGATCGATGAACCCGTGGTCCGGCTCACGTCGGCCGCCTACCCGCAGACGATCTCCGTCCCGCTGGCTGGGCTGGCCCGGCAGACCGGCGCGGCGTCATGGACCAACTATCCACTGGGCGTGGTGGATTGCTTGCAAAAGGAAGGGTTCACCTTGGGCGGGATGCAACTTCGCTTTGCCAGCGATTTGCCCGAGGGCGCGGGGCTGTCGAGTTCCGCTGCGCTGGAGGTGGCCACGGCGTGCTTGTTGAAGAAACTCTTTGCGCTCGATCTCGCCGACCCGATGCACCTGGCGAAAATCTGCCGCCGGGCGGAAAATGAGTTTGCCGGCGTGTCGTGCGGTTTGCTGGATCAGGTCTCCTCCGTTTTTGGAAAAGCGGGTCACGCCATCTTCCTCGATTGCCGCAGCGAGGAAGTCAGCAACCTGCCGTTGCCCGCTGCCGCCGCGCTTCTGGTCTTTCAAAGCGGAGTGCCACACCGGCTCGCCGGTGGGGAATACAACGAACGCCGCGAGCAATGTTTCGCCGCCGCCACGGCGCTCGGCGTGTCCGCGTTGCGCGAAATTTCCGGCCCGCAACTCGCCGCCACCCGCGCGAAGCTCGACTCGACGGTGTTCCGTCGAGCCGCGCACGTCGTCGGGGAAAACGAGCGCGTGTTTGCCGGGATCAAATGTTTGCAAGCCGGAGATGTCGCGGGCTTTGGCGCGCTGATGTTCGCCTCGCACGAAAGCTCGCGCACCAACTTTGAAAACAGCACGCCAGAACTCGACACCTTGGTGGAGCTGGCGCGCGCCATTCCCGGCGTGTTCGGTTCCCGCCTGACCGGTGGCGGCTTCGGCGGCGCGACTATTTCGTTAGTTGAAAAAAACCGCGCGCCCGAGATCGCCGCGCGCCTGAGCGCGGACTACACGGCGGCCTCGGGCCACCGCGGCGCGCCTTACATTTGCACGAGCGCCGACGGCGCCGCATGAAGGAGCGAAGTTGCGATAGATATTTAATTTCTACTCCATGAATCATCCATTGCCCGAATTCCCGCACCAGCGCTACAACGCCTTGAACGGCGACTGGATTCTGGTTTCGCCCCATCGCACCAAACGTCCCTGGCTGGGCCGGCAGGAGACTGCTGCTCCGGAGTCACGACCAGCTCACGATCCGAAGTGCCTCCTATGCGCCGGGAACCTGAGAATGAACGGCGAGCGTAACCCGCCGTATGCGACCACCTTCGTCTTCGACAACGACTTCCCCGCGCTGCTGCCCGAGGCTGCGTCGAGCGCTACGGCGGACGACGGGTTGTTCGTCAGTCAATCCGCCGCCGGCACTTGCCGTGTCATCTGCTTCTCGCCCCGGCACGATCTGACTTTGCCGGAGATGCCGGTGGAAGACATTCGGGAAGTAGTCGATCTGTGGGCGAGCCAGGCAGCGGAACTGGGAAAGCGTTATCGCTGGGTGCAGGTATTCGAGAACAAGGGCGACGTGATGGGATGTTCCAATCCGCATCCGCACGGGCAGATTTGGGCGAGCGACTTTGTTCCCAACGAACCCGCCAAGGAAGACCGGCAACAGTTGGACTACTTCCAGAAGCACGGCTCGCCGCTGCTCGTCGATTATCTCCAACGTGAACTCAAGGAAAGTCTGCGCATTGTGGTGGAAAACGCGCATTGGGTGGTCGTCGTTCCTTACTGGGCAACGTGGCCGTATGAGACCTTGCTCCTACCCCGCCGCCATGTGTTGCGCTTGCCGGACTTGGAGGATGCCGAGCGTTCCGCGCTGGCCGACATCCTCAAGCGATTGCTGACTCGCTACGATAATCTTTTCACGACTTCTTTCCCTTACTCGATGGGCTGGCACGGAGCACCGACAGGGGTGGAAGGTGACATGACACACTGGCAGTTGCACGCCCACTTCTATCCACCGCTGCTGCGCAGTGCGACGGTGAAGAAGTTTATGGTTGGCTATGAAATGCTCGCGGAAGCCCAACGCGACTTAACCCCTGAACAAGCGGCTACGGCGCTCCAAGGGCAATCGGAGATTCACTTCAAAACCACGCGTTGATTCAAAAAACTTCCCTGGCTGTTAATCCATAATCTGGATCATTCAGGACCGACACACCTCGCCAGACGGAAGCTTCACCTTGCCTAGCGAAGCAGGCTACGAACGGCTCACACCCGATCTCGCAAAGTAAAGAGGTGCCGACAACATCCGCGGCAGCGACGGCACGTAGTCGGCGAGGGGAATAGGGCGGATCGACACGAACTCTGGATGTTTCCCACGTCGCAAACTAATTATTGATACCGGCCGAAGAATTCTGGCACAAAGCAAACGCGCGGAATTTTCATCCTAGCAAGCTCGACTTGCGGAGGCGAGTGTCTTACAAAACACGCCACGTTGCGATGATGTGCGTAACGGCGGCTTCGGCGCGCGAAATCTTCAGCTCTCCCCCTCATTATGCCCTATACCCTCGGAATTGATTACGGAAGCAACTCGGTGCGCGCCCTCGTCGTCGAGGTGGCCGACGGCCGCGAACTCGGCAGCGGCGTCGTCGATTATCCCCGCGGCAAGCAGGGCATCCTGCTCGATGGGCGCGATCATAATGTCGCCCGCCAGCATCCGGGCGACTATCTTTTTGGGCTCGAAAACTCGGTGCGCGCGGCGCTCGCGCAGGCGGAAAAAACACCCGGTTTCTCGCGCGGGCAAGTCATCGGCCTCGGTGTCGATTCCACCGGCTCTAGTCCGATCCCGGTGGATGATAAAAACGTCCCGCTCGCGTTGCACGAAAAATGGAAAGACCACCTCGCCGCGCAGTGCTGGCTGTGGAAAGACCACACCAGCTACGCGGAAGCGGCGCGCATCACGGAACTCGCCGCCGCGCACCGGCCGCAATATCTCGCCAAGTGCGGCAACACGTATTCGAGCGAATGGTGGTGGAGCAAAATCTGGCGTTGCGCCAAGGTCGCGCCGGAGGTTTTCGACGCAGCGTTTTCGTGGGTCGAGCTGTGCGATTTCATTCCCGCGGTGCTCGCTGGCGTGACTGACCCGCGCGCGGTCAAGCGCGGCATCTGCGCCGCCGGGCACAAGGCGTTCTATTCCGACGAATGGGGCGGATTGCCGGACAAGGAATTTCTGGCGCTGCTCGATCCGAAACTCGCCAACTTGCGCGAACGACTTTACGAAAAAGCCTACGACGCCACCGAGCCTGCGGGAAAACTCTGCGCCGAATGGGCGCAGAAGCTCGGATTGCCGGCGGGCATCCCGATTGCCATCGGCGAGTTCGACGTTCACTACGGCGCGATCGGCTGCGGCGTGGACGAGGGCGCGCTCATCAAAGTCATTGGCACTTCGACGTGCGATTGCGCAGTCGTTCATGCCAACAAGCCGGTGGCCGACATTCCCGGCATCTGCGGCATCGTGCCCGGCGCGATCTTGCCCGGCTACTACGGCATCGAGGCCGGGCAATCGGCGGTAGGCGACATTTTCAAATGGTGGGTCGAAGGCGTGCTCGGCGGCGAGGGCGCGCTGCACGGCGAGTTGACCAAGCAAGCCGCTGAGCTAAAGCCCGGCCAGAGCGGCTTGCTGGCGCTGGATTGGAACAACGGCAACCGCACGATCCTGGTCAATCCGATGCTCAGCGGGCTGCTTCTGGGCCAGACGCTGCACACGACGCGCGCGGAGATTTACCGCGCGCTGATCGAAGCCACGGCGTTCGGCGCGCGGGCCATCATCGAGCGCATCCGCGAATACGGCGTGCCGATCACGCGCGTCGTCTGCGCCGGCGGCATCGCGGAAAAAAATGCGCTGCTCATGCAAATCTACGCCGACATCACCGGCTGCACGATGCAAGTCGCCGGCTCCAGCCAGGCGTGCGCGCTCGGCTCGGCTGTCTCCGCCGCGGTGCTCGCGGGCGCGCACCCGGACTTTCATACGGCGCAGACGGCGATGACTTCGCTCAAGGAGGTGAGTTACGCGCCGAACGCGGAAAACCAGGCAACTTATCAGCAGCTCTACGCGCTCTACCGCCAGCTCCACGATGCCTTCGGCGGCGTGAACAAAAGCGCCGATCTCTCGGGCGTGATGCGCGCGTTGATCCAGCTCAAGGCCGGGCAGTCCAGTGACTGAGACGGGCGGATGGCCGCGGCAGAATATTTTTTTGGTAGTAATAAGAGGAGCGCCGTTAGCTATTGGGCAAAGTATCGCCAGTTATTGATCTTGCCATGCTCGCGTAGGCGGTCACAACCTCTCAGCTTTCCGTATTGTCTCCCCAGTCGGATGAAGCGTTCCTGTTTTCATCGTCCTCGTCGCTCCGCCATCTGCACCGGCCGGTCCGGTTTGGAAAACCGAGGGGAGCGGCACTTCGCTGCTTGATTCATTGCGTCGCTGATTCCGTGGCGCGCGGCGCTCTCGTTGCGATTCCTTGGATTTAGCGTGACCGACACGACGGCCACGGTGTTATCTCTCATCCCGCAATGAAAAACCTCGCATCCCACGAAATCTGGTTCATCACCGGCAGTCAGCACCTTTACGGCGAAGGGCCGCTCAAGCAGGTCGCCGCCAACTCACAGAAAATTGTCACCGAGCTCGAAAGCAAATTGCCGCTGAAGCTCGTGTTCAAGCCGATCCTTACCCGCCCGGAAGAAATCCGCGCGCTTTGCCTGGAGGCAAACGCCGCCGCGAACTGCGCGGGTCTGATTATCTGGTGCCATACCTTTTCGCCATCGAAAATGTGGATCAACGGCCTGCTCCAGCTTCGCAAGCCGGTGCTGCACCTGGCCACGCAGTTCAACCGCGACCTGCCGTGGGCGGACATCGACATGGACTTCATGAACCTCAACCAGGCCGCGCACGGCGACCGCGAGCACGGCTTCATTCACACGCGGCTGCGGCTCGGTCGCAAAGTCGTCGTCGGCCATTGGAGCGATGAGGAAGTGCAAGCGCGCATCGCCGCGTGGATGCGCGTGACGCGCGCGTGGGCCGACTGGCAGGGCGGGAAATTCGTGCGCTTCGGCGACAACATGCGCTACGTCGCCGTGACCGAAGGCGACAAAGTTTCCGCCGAAGCAAAGTTTGGTTTTTCCGTGAACACGCACGGCGTCGGTGATCTCGTCGCCGCGATGAACGAAGTTAGCGATGCGGATATTTCCAAGCTCTGCGCCGAATACGAAGAACTCTACAACGTCGTGGATGATTTGAAAAAAGGCGGCTCGCGCCACGACGCATTGCGCTACAACGCGCGACAAGAGCTGGGTCTGCGCGCTTTTTTGGAAAACGGAAACTACCTCGGCTTCAGCGATACCTTCGAGGACCTGCACGGCTTGGAACAACTGCCCGGCTTGGCCGTGCAACGACTCATGGCCGATGGCTACGGCTTTGCCGGCGAGGGCGATTGGAAAACCGCCGCGCTGGTGCGTGCGATGAAAGTCATGGCTGCCGACATGCCCGGCGGCACATCGTTCATGGAAGACTACACCTATGAGCTAAATCCCAAAGGCCAGCTCGTCCTCGGTTCCCACATGCTCGAAGTCTGCCCATCCATCGCCGCCGACAAACCCAGCGTGGAAATCCACCCCTTGGGCATCGGCGGCAAAGCAGACCCCGTGCGCCTCGTCTTCGACGCGCATGAAGGCCCCGCCATCAACGTCGCCATGATGGACCTGGGCAACCGCTTCCGCCTGCTCGTCAACGAAGTGGACGCCATCAAACCGCCGCACCCGCTGCCGAAGCTCCCCGTCGC
>JAFAXH010000109.1 GCA_019241085.1 Verrucomicrobiota bacterium
GAACAAGGTCACGCGGCGACGGACATCGCTTCCGCGTTGATCCATTTGCTCAACCAAAGCGGCGGAGAAAAGCCGGGCCGGCCGGCCGAACGCAAGGCTGAGCCGCGGGTTCCATTGTCTCAAAAGGAAACCGCCGGTGCCGACGCCACCGGCCAGGCGCGCCACGCCGCGACGCCCCGCGCGCGCCCGGAAAACGAGGTCAACTCCGACCGCGTTTCGCACGAGCCTGGCATGGTGCGGCTCGCGCTGGACGTGGGACGCGAGCACGACATCCGCGCGGGCGATGTCGTCGGCGTCATTCTCGGCGCGACGCGCATTCCGAAAGAGTGCGTCGGCGCGATCCGTATGCGCGACCGCGAGACGCTCGTTGACGTGGCGGAAGAGCACGCGGACACCGTGCTGAAAAAACTGCACGGCATCCGCTTCAAAGGCCGCAAGCTGACGGCGCGACTGGCCGGCTAGCAGACCGGTTTTGCGCGGCTACTTCGCCGCCACTTTCGCGTCATCCGCCTTCACCCGTGGCTCGATCTTTTTGCCGGTGTGGTAGATGGCCACGAGCTTCGTCGTGTTGCGGATGTCGTCGAGCGGGTTCGCGGCGAGCACGAGGAAGTCGGCGCGTTTGCCCGGCTCGAGCGTGCCGCGGTCGGCACCGACGCCGATGACTTGCGCGGCGTTGCGCGTGGCGCAAACAATCGCGTCCATCGGCTTCAGGCCGGCGGCGACGAGCAGTTGCAGCTCGCGATGCTCAAACCAGCCTTGCACCCGCGTCGGCAGCGCGCCGGAGTCCGTGCCGAGCGCGATGGTGACGCCGGCATCGTGCAGCGTTTTCACATTTTTCCGCCCCGTCTCGGAAGCCGCTTTGTTCTTCGGCGTGTTCGGATTCGCCGCCATTTTGCTGGCGTATTCGGGCGTCAGCCACGACGCGAGCAGGCCGGGATCGACGGCTTGGACAAAGAACGGGTCGTCCATGAAAGCCGGATGTTCGGCGTAAATAAATTGCGCCTCGTCGAGCGTGAGCGTCGGGATGTAAGGCACCGCTTTTTCCTTCAACAACGCGATGAATTCAGCGTCCACCGGCACATCGCGCACGCTGTGGGCGATCACGTCGAGACCGGCTTTGACCAGCGCCTTGGCGTCCGCCAGATAGAAGACGTGCGCGGCGACGCGTAGATTGTGCTTGTGCGCTTCGTCGAAGGCGGCGTGCGCCGTGTTGATCGCGGTTTGATAAATTTCCGGCGCCATTTTCGGCGCGCTGCCGAACAGATCGTCCACCCAGATTTTGAGCAGGTCGGGATGGCGCGCGGCGGATTCGGTCACGGCGGCGCGGGCTTCGTCGGCGTTGGTGGGCCGATAGACCTGGTCGATCTTCAACGGAAACGGCGGCGCGCCGCTCACCACGCCGATCCCGCGGTCGGCGAGAAACATGTCCGCGCCTTCAAATTTGCCGACCTTCTGCTCGTCGCGCCAGGTGTAGGCTTCGTCGCGGTTCAACCCGAGCGACATGACGCCCAGCACACCGTAGCTTTCGTATTGCAAGAGTTGGGCGGCGACGTTTTCACGCGAATAATTTTCTGGAGCCGGGCCGGCGGCGCCTTTGGAAACGCCGAGGTGGCTGTGCGCGGTGAGCAAGCCCGGCATGATGGTCTGGCCGTGCGCGTCGATGACCGTCGCGCCTGCCGGAGCCGGCGTGGTCGCCGCCGGGCCGACGGCGAGGATGCGGCTGGCGTCGATGACCAGCGTGGCATTTTCCAGCGCGGGTCCGCCGTTGCCGTCGATGAGGCGGGCGTGAGTAAAGGCGGTGACCGACGCGGCGTCGGCAGCGCGCGAGACGGGCGACGCGGCCGCAGCGAGCCAAGCGATGGTGCTGAAACAGGCGAGTAGATTGCGGGGAGAAGTGTTCATTTTGGGGGAAAAGAACGTGCGTCCATGTTTCGCGGCTGCCACACGCCGCGCGGGCATCGGGGAAATGACGACTGACGGAATTCAACGCAGAGCCGCAGAGGCCACAGAGAAAATCAAAGGCAGGAAAAATTTAGCCTCAGCGGTATCTCAAATTTCTCTCTCATAAAATCCATTCCTCTGCGTGCCTCCGCGCCTTTGCGCCTCTGCGTTGAAAAACCAGCACTCGCCTTCCGAATTCGTCATTCGTCATTTCCCAACGACCAGTCCCGGCGGGCGTCGGCCGGCGAGCGCGGCATCGACATTATCGAGCGCGAGATGGCCCATCGCGTCGCGCGCTTCGACCGTCGAAGTGCCCATGTGCGGCAGCAGAAAAACGTTGGGCAACTCGCGATAGCCCGGATGAATGCGCGGCTCGCCGGCAAAGACATCCAGCCCGGCCGCGCCGAGCCGGCCGTCGCGCAACGCCGCGATGAGCGCGTCGTCATCGACGAGGTCGCCGCGCGCCGTGTTCACCACGATGGCGCCGCGCGGCAGCCGCGCGATGGCCGCGGCGTCGAGCACGCGCTGACCGCCCGGCGCATGGAGCGAAAGGAAATCGCACACCGGCAGCAGCGACTCCAGCGACGGATGAAAAATCGCGCCCGCCTCGTCCGCCACACTCAGCCGGCGACGATTGAAATAATGAATTTCCATTCCAAATGCCCGCGCCCGTTGCGCGACCGCCTGGCCGATGCGCCCGAGGCCGACGATGCCCAGCCGCTTGCCGGCAACCGAACGCCCGAGCAGCCAGGTCGGACTCCAGCCCGTCCAGCGTTCTTCGCGGATCGCCGCCGCGCCTTCGCTCGCCCGCCGCGCCGCGGCCAGCAGGAGCAGCAGCGTGATCTCCGCGGTCGGTTCGGTGACGGCTCCTGGCGTGCTCGTCACCGTCAGCCCGCGCTCGCGCGCCGCGCCGAGGTCGATGTGGTCCGTGCCGACGGAAACCGTTGAGAGCAAGCGCACGGAAGCGGGCAGACGCGCGATGACTTCGGCGGTGAATTTTTCCGTTAAACAACACACGACCGCGTCCGCGTCCGCCGCGCCGCGCACGAGGTCGTCGGCATCGAGCGGACGGTCGTCTTCGTTCCACCGCACGCGATAATCGCGCGTCAGCCGGGCTTCCACGTTTGCCGTGAGCCGGCGGGTGACGAACAGGAACGGTTTGTCGGCGGGCGGGTTCATAAGCATTCGCTTGGGTGCGGGCGTCGCAGCCAGCGTCAGCCGATGCTTCGCTCGCCACACGGGGTTTCCGCGTAAAAAAATGTCGCCACGCGCGAGAGCGGCGGCGCGGCGGGGCGCGAATCAAACTTTGGAACTCCACGCCGCGTTCTCTCCCTTTCCCGCGCCAGGCTGTGTCGGCGGCGCGGCGCGTCCCGTTGTCACCCCGGTTCTCCCTCCAAAAACTCATGGCCAACATCCCCATTCTCCGCTCCATCGAGAAAGTGCCCGGCGGACTCATGGTCGTGCCGCTGCTCATCGGCGCCGCTTTCAAAACCTTCGCGCCCGGCACGGCGGATTATTTCGGCTCGTTCACCAAGGCGCTCTTCACCCAGCCGCTCACCATTCTGGCGATTTTTTACGTCTGCATGGGCGCGACCATCGAGCTGCGGGCCACGCCTTACATCCTGAAAAAAGGCGGCGCGCTGCTCATCACCAAAATCCTTTGCGGCATGGCCGCCGGCATCATCCTCGGCCACATCCTCGGCGAGAAACCGATCGCCGCCGGGCCGTTAATTGGCTTGTCCACGCTCGCCATCGTCGCCGCGATGAACGACACCAACGGCGGCCTTTACATGGCGCTCATGGGCAAATACGGCCGACCGAAAGATGTCGGCGCCTATGCCGTGATGACGCTGGAGAGTGGGCCGTTTCTGACGATGATCACACTCGGCGTCGCCGGCTTGTCGGCCTTCAAATGGCAGGACCTCGCGGGCGCCGTGCTGCCACTGATCCTCGGCATCATCCTCGGAAACCTCGATCCCGAGTGCCGCAAGTATTTCGGCAAAGCCGCGCCGCCGTTGATCCCGTTTTTCGCCTTTGCGCTCGGCTTCGGGCTGGACCTGCACACAGTGGTGAAGGCCGGCCTCGTCGGCGTGTTGCTCGGGCTGGGCGTGGTGGTCGTCACCGGCATCGCGTTGTTCCTCGCGGATAGACTGACCGGCGGCAACGGCGTCGCCGGTCTCTCCGCGGCGTCCACCGCGGGCAACGCCGCCGCCGTCCCGGCCATCGTCGCCGCGGCAAATCCGGCTTACCAGGAAGCCGCCGGGCCGGCGACGGTCCTGGTCGCCGCCAGCGTGGTGATTACCGCCATCGTTGTGCCGCTGGTGACCGCCTGGTGGGCCGGTCGGGTCGGTTATCCGGGCGCGGATGCGGCCGACGCGCTCGCGACGAGTCAAACGGAAGCGGCGACCGACACGGCCGTGGCCGGCGCGCGCGGCGCGGCGCGGGCGCGGGCGGACGACGACGATTTTCGCGGCGCGCACTGAATGATTTTTTTTAACATGACTCCTGCCGGCGTCATCGTGGCGGACGACTTGACGGGTGCCGCGGATTGCGGCATCGCCTGCACGGTCGCCGGTTTGCAAACCGTGGTCGTGGCCTTCGGCGATTTGGCGCGCGCCGCCGCGTTGGCGGCCGACGTGATTTCCTTTGACACCGACACCCGCCGCGCGACGCCCGAGGCTGCCGCCAGCCTCACGGCCGAGGCGGTGCGCGTGCTCTGCGGACGCAGCGGCAACGTGCGGGTGCTTTACAAAAAAATCGACTCGACGTTGCGCGGGAATTTCGCCGTCGAAATTGCCGCGGCCCGGCAGGCGGCAACCGGGCTGCTGGCGGACGGAAACACGGCGGCGGCGCCGCTGGCCATCGTCGCGCCGGCCTTTCCCGCCACCGGCCGCACGACGCGCGGCGGCCGAATGTTTTTGGACAGCGAGCCGTTGGAGGAAAGCGCCGTCTGGCGCAATGAAAAAATCACTGGCGTCGCCGACGTGCCAGCCCTGCTCGCTGCCACCGGCTTGCCCGCGCGGCCGGTCGTTTTGGAAACCGTGCGCGACGCGGCGTCCGAACTGACCGCCGCGTTCGCGGAAGCCGCTTCCGCCGGCTTCGGCGCGGTGGTCTGCGACGTGGAGAGCGAGGACGATCTGCAGCTCATCGCCCAAGCGTCCGTGCAATACCGCGGGCCGATGATCTTCGCCGGTTCCGCGGGTTTGGCGCGGCATTTGCCGAGCGCATTTGGTTTGGGTTCGATCAATGTTGAATCAGCCGAGCACCGGCCTGCGTTGCCAACCATTTTCAATCAAGCCGGCCCGCTGCTTTTCCTCGTCGGCAGCATGTCGCAAGTTTCCCGCGAGGGCGCGCGCACGCTCGCGGCCGAGCCAGGCGTGCAACAGTTGACCATCGAGCCGAGCGCGTTGCGCGACGGCCCGGCCTCGGGCACCTGGCAGCAGACGAACGAACTGCTCGAAACCACGCTCGCGAGCGGCGACGATCTCGTGCTCTCGCTCGGTTTGGACGAAGGCATCGACCTGAGCGAAAGCGCGCGGCTCAGTAAGGCGCTCGCGCGATTGATCCTGCCGCTCGCGCCGCGGCTCGGCGGCCTGTTTGTCACCGGTGGCGAGACGGCGCGTGCGTTGCTCAACGCCGCGGGCGCGGCTGGCATCCGGCTTCGCGGCGAGGTCGAGCCGGGCGTGCCACTCGGCACCGCGGAAGGCTGGCGCGATCTCCCGGTCATCACGAAAGCCGGCGCCTTCGGCAATGCGCAAACCTTGGTCCGCTGCCGCGCCGCGTTGCGCGATTTTTTGGGCGCGGGGTGAGGGACAAGGGATGATTTTTTAAGACAGAATTAACAGAATTTTACAGAATTAGTTCGGAGCAGCGAAGGCGGAAATCGTTGGCAATACTCAACCTGAGTCTGGCTGCTCATAAGCTGCTTTCTCCCTCGTTCCGTAATTCTGTAAAATTCTGTTAATTCTGTCTTAAAAAACCTGCGGCGAATCTATGAAAAATACATCCTTGCCCGTTGTGGGCATTACCATGGGCGATGCGGCCGGCGTCGGGCCGGAGATCATCATGAAGTCGCTCGCGCACGCGGACATTTACGAGCGTTGCCGGCCGCTGGTCATCGGCGATGCGGACCGGCTGCGTGCCGCGGGCGAGATCGTGGGAACCAAGCTGGAGGTCAACGCCATCGACACGCCGGCCGCCGCGAAATACACGCCGGGCACGGTCGATTGCATCGACTTGAAATTGATCCCGCACGATCTGCCTTGGGGCAAGCTCTCGCCCATCGCTGGCAATGCCGCTTTTCAATACATCAAACGCGCCGTCGAATTGGCGCTGGCCGATGAGATCGACGCGATTTGCACGGCGCCGTTGAACAAGGAAGCGCTGCACGCCGGCGGCCACAAATATCCGGGCCACACGGAAATGCTCGCGCAACTCACCGGCACCAAAGAAGTCTCGATGCTGCTCTCGACGCCGAAGCTGAAAGTCATCCACGTCACGACGCACATCGGCCTCATCGACGCGATCAACAAGATCGAGCCGGGCCTCGTCGAGCGCACGATCACGCGCGGACACGACACGCTGGAGCGCGCCGGCGTGGCCAATCCGCACATCGGCGTTTGCGGCATCAATCCGCACGCGGGCGAGCACGGATTGTTTGGCCACGGCGAGGAGGAATCCAAGATCGAACCGGCGGTGCAGCGCTGCCGCGAAAGAGGCTGGAACGTCGAAGGCCCGCTGCCGGCGGACACGCTCTTTTTCCGCGCGGGCCGCGGCGACTTCGACCTTGTGGTAGCGATGTATCACGACCAAGGGCACGGGCCGGTGAAAGTGCTGGGCATCGAGGATGGCGTCAACATCACCGTCGGCTTGCCGAAGGTGATTCGCACGAGCGTCGATCACGGCACGGCGTTCGACATCGCCGGCACGGGTCGCGCGGACGAGCGGAGTTTGCTGACGGCCATCGCGCAGGCGGTCGAGCTGGCGCCGCGGCGAACCGCCAGCCCGGCGGCGCGCTGACTGCGCGGCGGGCGCACACGCGCGGAATTTCCCGCCCGAAAACCGGTGCTGACAACCTGCTGCCAGCGGGCAGACTGACGGCATGACCACTCTGCTTCCCACCCGCGAGCGCATGTATGCGGCGCTGACTGCGCGCGATCCGGCGTTCGAGGGCATTTTTTTTACGGCGGTAAAAACGACGCACATCTTTTGCCGGCCGACCTGCCGCGCGAAGACGCCGCGGCTGGAGAACGTGGATTTCTTTCCCTGCGCGACTGACGCTTTGGCCGCCGGCTATCGTCCCTGCCTGCGCTGCCGGCCGACCGAACTCGCGCCGCGTCCGCCCGCGCTGGTCGAGCGGTTGCGCGAGGCGGTGGAACATGCGCCCGGCGGACGATTGACGGACAAAGAATTGCTCGCGCTCGAAATCGAACCGACCACGGCGCGCCGGCAATTTCGCCGCTACTACGGCGTCACGTTTCACGCGTGGCAACGCGCGCGTCGGCTCGGGCTGGCGCTCGGCGACGTGCGCGCCGGACGCCCGCTGGCGGAAGCCGGCGCGGAACGCGGCTACGGCTCGGCCAGCGCGTTTCGCGACGCGTTCAGCAAAACCTTTGGCCAGCCTCCGGGTCAGGCGCGCAAAGCAGTGCAAGGCGACACGGCGAGCGGTGGTTGCCTTTTTGAGAGTCGCTACGAAACGCCGCTCGGTTCGATGATTGCGTTGGCGGACGAGCGCGGCTTGCGCCTGCTCGAATTTGCGGACCGGCGCGGCCTGCCGCGCGAAGTGGAAAATCTACGCCGGCGTCTGCGCGCCGCCGTGGTGCCGGGAACGAACGCCCACCTGCAAGCGATCGGCCGCGAGCTGGCGGAATATTTTGCCGGACGGCGGCAAAAATTCACCGTGCCGCTGGCGCCGGTCGGCTCGGATTTTCAACTGCGCGTCTGGGATCAACTCTGCGCGATTCCGCACGGCGAAACGCGGGCGTATGCGCACATCGCCGCGGCGATCGGCCAGCCCCGCGCCGTGCGTGCCATCGGCCGGACGAATGGTTCCAATATGCTCTGCCTCGTCATTCCGTGTCATCGCGTCATCCGCGCGGACGGCGCGCTCTGCGGCTACGGCGGCGGCGTTTGGCGCAAGCGCTGGCTCATCGACCACGAGCGCGGCATGATCGGCCAGGGAAGCCTCGCGCTGGATCAGCCGCGCACCGCGTAGTCATACGGCAGCGGCAGCGACAACGCGTCGCGCTGCCCGAGCGCCCGCGCGGCGTGCCACGGCCAATACGGGTCGCGCAATTCCTCGCGCGCCAGCATGACGAGATCGGCGTGGCCGTTGCGAATGATCGCATCGGCGTGCGTCGGCTCCGTAATCAAGCCCACCGTCGCCGCTGGGATGCCAGCCTCGCGGCGCACGCGTTCCGCAAAACGCACTTGGTAGCCTGGGCCGACCGGGATTTTCACGCCGGGGATCAGCGCGCCGCTGGAAACATCGATGAAATCGACGCCGGCCGCTTTCAGGCGACGCGCGAGTTCGACTGTTTCATCTGCGCTCCAGCCACCGCGCTCATCGGCCCAATCGGTGGCGGAAAGCCGCCAGGTCAGCGGCAAATTTCCCGGCCAGACTTCCTGGATTGCACGGGTCAGCTCGAAGGCGACGCGGGTTCGGTTTTAAAACGAGCCGCCGTATTCGTCCTGGCGCTGATTGCTCAACGGCGAAAAAAATTCGTGCAGCAAATAACCGTGCGCGCCGTGAATCTCCAGCCAGCGATAACCGGCGTGGACCGTGCGCACGGCGGCGGCGCGGAAATCGGCGATGACTTGGCCAATCTCCTCGCGCGTGAGTTCGTGCGGCCGGCGGTAGCTTTCGTCGAACGGAATCGCGCTCGGCCCGACCGGCTCCCAGCCGCCTTCTTCATCCGGCACCGCGCCGCGTTTGCCGTAGGGTCCGCTGGCGTCGCGTCCGCCAACGTAGGGCGGGTAAGTGCTCGCCTTGCGGCCGGCGTGCGCGAGCTGCATGCCGGGCACCGCGCCGTATTGGCTGACGAATTTGTTGATGCGCGCCAGCGGCTCGATCTGCTCGTCCTTCCAAAGCCCGGCGTCCTTCGGCGTGATGCGGCCTTCCGGCGAAACGGCGGTGGCTTCGCAAATAATCAGTCCCGCGCCGCCGACCGCGCGGCTACCGAGATGCACGAAGTGCCAGTCGTTGGCGAAGCCGTCGTCGCTCCAATACTGGCACATCGGCGCGACGCCGACGCGGTTGCGCAAGGTGACCGACTTGAGAGTGAACGGCTCGAAAAGGTGCGGCATAACGTGGCGTTCTCTCATCCGCCGCGCGTGCGCAACGCGGATGGCTGCCGCCGCAATTTGTTTGTGCGGCCCGTGTGACCTAACTGACCGAGCGTGCTGCGCCGGACTTTTACGGCGGGCTGCTGGGAGGCGCGGTGGGCGGCGGAGCCGGTGGCTGGGTCTCGGGCGGCGTGGGCGTGATGAGCGGAGTGCCCGGCTGCGAGCCGGCGCCGGCATTGGCTGAGCGCGGGTTGGCTGTGGTGGTCGGATTCGTCGGTCGCGGCAGCGAGGAGGCGGGCACGCCGAGGTCGGAGGCGACCGCCTGGCGGCGGGCGAAATCGTGCCACGGGCCGAGACCCTCCTGCGGAAAATACAGAGCGCGCCGGTTCGACGGCGTGGCGCACGCGCCGAGGCTCAAAGTGATTGCCGCGGCCAGCGCGAGCCGGGATACGAACGGACGTGGGCGAAGGTCGAGGGGAAATTTCACGCCGCGCAGAGGAACAAAATCCGCCGGGCTTGTCAATGCTCTCCGCAAAGGAATTTACAAAGACCGAATTTAAGTGGCAGTTGGCGTGACAAGTTGTGCTTTGCAGTCAGCCGATTATCGTGCTGCGCGCTGGCCGGCTGCGGTCGGGTTCGGCCTCGCGCAAGCACGGCGGATTCCCTCTTTCCCATGAAACAATTTTTCATCTCCTTTTTCGCTTCCTGCCTGGCGCTGGCGCTGTTTTGCGGACTGCTGATCGTGGTGACCGTCGTGGGCATTGGCGTCGCGGCCAGCGGCGTGAAGTGGACCAAGCCGGCGTCGAAAATCGAAAAAGGCGCGTATCTCGTTTTCGACATGTCGGTGAACATCACCGACGCGCCCGCCGCCAGCGAAGGCGAGCAGGCGTTGGGCAAGCTGCTCGGCGGCAGCGACACGCACGTGCTCTCGTTGCGGCCCATGCTGGAGTCGCTCGCCGCCGCCGCCAAGGACGACAACATCGCCGGCATCTTTTTATACGGCAGCTTTAAGCCGGTGAATTACGGCGCCGGTTACGCCGCGTTGAAGGAAGTGCGCGAGGCGCTCTTATCGTTCAAAGCGACGGGCAAGCCGATCCTGGCTTATCTCGTCGCGCCGACCACGCGCGACTACTATCTCGCGAGCGTGGCGGACGAGATTTACCTCAATCCGTTCGGCGAGATGGCGATCCCCGGCCTCGCGTCGCAGCCGATCTTTTTTGCCAACGCTTTTCAAAAATACGGCATCGGCGTGCAGGTCACGCGGGTGGGCAAATACAAGAGCGCCGTCGAACCGTTCACGCGCGAGCAGCTCAGCCCCGAGGCGCGCGAGGAGAGTCAGAAATTGCTCGACGATGTCTGGCACGATTTTCTCGCCGCCGTCGAGGCCACGCGCAAGATTCCCGCGGCGCAATTTCAGGCGCTGGTCGATGCCCATGCGCTCATCGATCCCGACACGGCGCTGGCGAATAAATTGGTCACCAAAAAAGCGTATCTGCCCGAGGCCATCGAAGAGCTGCGCAAGCGCACCGGCAGCAGCGGCGACGCGGACGAAAAATCCCCGTTCAAACAGGTGAGCCTGGCCGGCTACATCGCGCAGAAAACCAACCCGGAACGCGAAGCCGAGGCGAAAAACCGGCTGGCGGGCGCGACTGACAGCACGCCGAAAGTAGCCATCGTCTATGCCGAGGGCGAGATCGTCGATGGCGAGAGCACGAGCAACACGCTCATCGCCGGCGAGCGCTTCGCGCGCGAGCTGCGCAAGGTGCGCCGCGATGACAGCGTGAAGGCCGTGGTCCTGCGCGTGAACAGCCCCGGCGGCAGCGCGCTGGCCAGCGAATTGATCCAGCGCGAGCTGCTGCTCCTGCGCGAGGCGGGCAAGCCGGTCATCGTCAGCATGGGCGCGGTGGCGGCGAGCGGCGGCTATTGGATTTCCACCGCGAGCGACCGCATTTTTGCCGAGCCAAACACGATCACCGGCTCCATCGGCGTCTTCGGCATTTTGCCGAACATCCAGAAACTCGCCAACGACCACGGCGTCACGTTCGACAACGTCGAAACCGCCAGGCACGCCGATCTTTTCAACGTCTCGCGGCCGAAGACCGACGAGGAGTTGAAGATCATTCAAGACATCATCGACCGCATTTACGCGAACTTCATCGAACGCGTGAGCAAGGCGCGGAACATCCCGGCCGCGAAGGTCGAAGAGATCGCGCAAGGCCGCGTCTGGAGCGGCGAGGATGGCAAGCGGCTCGGTCTCGTGGACGAGATCGGCGGCCTGCAAGCGGCGCTGGCGTATGCGAAGGAAAAAGTGAAGCTGCCGGCCGACGCCAAGATCGCGGAGTATCCGGCGCAGAAAGATTTTTCCGAGCAGCTCGCGGAAATTTTCGGCGGGGAGAAAAAGCCGCTGAGCGCGGTGGAAGCGTATTTGCAGCAGGCGCAGGCGGGCGGCGCCGGCGCGGCGGGCGATCCGTTGACGCGCGAGTTTCAAAACGTCGAGTCCGAGCTGATGAAGCTGCGGCGTTTCAACGATCCGACGCACGCGTATGCGCGGCTGCCGTTTGATTTGAAGACGAACTGAAAGTTCTAAATCCCAAGCTCTAAGTTCTAAACAAGTTCAAAGCTCGCAACGGACCCGCCAGGATGGACGTGGTTGCGACAACAGGTTTGAACTTTGAACTTGTTTAGAACTTGGAATTTCGAGCTTTGAACTTCTTTCTCCCATGAAAGCCATCCGCGTTCATCAACTTGGCGGCCCCGAGGCGCTCGTCTTGGAAGACATCCCGACGCCGACGCCCAGCCGCGGCGAGGCGCTCGTGAAGGTCGCCGCGGCGGGCGTGAATTTTCTCGACGTGTATCAGCGCACTGGCCGCTATCCGCTGCTGCTGCCGTTCACGCTCGGCATGGAAGGCGCCGGCACGGTCGAGTCGCTCGGGCCGGACACGCAGATTGCCGGCATCGCGCCAGGCGCGCGCGTGGCTTGGGCGATGCACCTCGGCAGCTTTGCGGAATACGCCGTCGTTCCCGCAACGAAGCTCGTGCCGGTGCCCGCCGGCATCGACGACCGCAGCGCCGCCGCGGCCATGCTCCAAGGGATGACAGCGCATTATCTTTGTGAGACCACTTATCCGGTGAAGTCCGGTGAAACCGCGCTCATTCACGCGGGCGCTGGCGGCACCGGCTTGCTGCTCATCCAGATGTGCAAGCGCCGTGGAGCGCGGGTGCTGACCACCGTTTCAACGCCGGAAAAAGCGGAACTCGCGCGCGGCGCCGGCGCGGATGAAGTCATTCTCTACACGCAGACCGATTTTTCCGCCGAAGCCAGACGACTGACCGACGGCAAAGGCGTGCATGTGGTCTATGATTCCGTGGGCAAGACGACATTTGACGGCAGCCTCGCCTGTCTGCGTCCGCGCGGTTATCTCGTGCTCTTCGGCGCGGCCAGCGGCGCGGTGCCACCGGTCGATCCAATGGTGCTGGCGCAAAAAGGCTCGCTCTTTTTGACTCGTCCCAGTTTGGCCAATTACGCGGCAGAACGCGGCGAACTACTCCAGCGCGCCGGTGACGTGCTCGGCTGGATTGCGAATGGCGAACTGAAGCTGCGCATGGAGCACGTTTACCCACTCGCCGACGTCGCGCAGGCGCACCGCGATTTGGAATCGCGCCAGACCACCGGCAAGCTCGTGCTGGTGATTTGAACTTCTCGCAAGTCGTTCATTAGCCGTCGGCGTCTAAAAATTAGTGCTGCCCGCTGGTAGTGAACGGCAAGGATGCCTCACGCAAAGGCCGCAAAGGACGCAAAGGCAGAAGAAATTAAAAAAGAACCTCTGAACCTTTGCGTCCTTTGCGGCCTTTGCGTGAGGCATTCAGCAGATCAGATTTCACCACGAGGCGCTCGCTTTTATCAGAGGTCTAATGCCCCGGTGCGCGCACCGTGCCGCTTTCCATCGCGGCGGCGCGCCGGGCGCGGATTTTTGCCGCGATTTCCGAGACCATCTCATCGAGCAAGAGCCGCAGATGGCTGCCGGCGCGGAAGTCCGCCGGCGCGATGTGTTTCACGCGGTCGGTGTGCGCCGCGAGTTGGTAGCATTTGCGGAAGGCCGCGCGCGTCGGGTCGTTCGGATTATAGACCGCGATGGCCTGGCCGCCTTGTTTGCGGATGACGTTGAAACAAGGCACGTCGGTCGGGCCGTCGCCGACGTAGATCATGTTGGAAAACGGAATGGGCCGCAGCACATCGTCCATGTGATCGTTCACGTCCTGCGCGAGATCGAGCAGGCCTTTGTTCACGCGGAAAAGAAACTGCGTCTTTTGCGTGTGCGAGATCACGCGCTTGGGAAACGTGATGCGCCCGCCTTCATCCTCGGCGTATTCGCAGCCAAACACCGCGCGCGCATACGGCCGCAACCGGCTGCCTTCGATGACTTCCTTTAATCCTGACGACAGGATGTAATACTCGACGCGAATGCCGAGCGCGACATCCTCCGGCCCGAGCAGGCCGCGCTCGAATTCCTCGAACATCTCCGGCAGGCCGGGATAAAACGTCAACCCCGCGCCGAGTTCGCGCAATTGGGCGTTCGTCGGCCGGTCGAGGCCGAGCGTGTCGAGGAGGACTTTCATGTAAGCCAGCTCGCTGTCGTATCCCTGGCCGCGCACGAGGTCGCCGCAGCGGCTCCAGAATTTTTTTGGCTCGACGCCGAACGCGGGGAAGAGAACCTCATCCTGCATGTAAGTCGGCGAGAGGGTCTGGTCGTAATCGAAGACCAAGGCGATGAGGTTTTGAGGGGCAGTCATGAAAGCAAAATTTTTAATCGGAGCTTCAGTTTTCCCACTTAATCCTAATCGTAATCCTAATTCTAATCCTCCGCGCTCGCCGCGCGCTGCTCATGCCTCCGGCGGCAAAGACTAAGATTAAGATCAGGATTACGATTAAGCTGCGGAAGTTGCTGGCATGGTCACGGCGCAGCCGTCGCGGCAACAAACGCCCGGATGAGCGGATGCACGCTGTTGCCGGTTAGCGCCGAGCGCTCGGGCTGAAACAGCGTGGCGATGAAAAACGGATGCCCGGCGAGTTCGACGACGCGTGGCTCGCCGTCCGCATCGCGGCCGGTAATTTTCAAATCCGACCCGGCAAACAACGCCTGGCGCTCGGGGCTGAAACCATAGCGGCAATGATAAATTTCCGTCGCGCGCTCGCCGCCGTAAATCTCGCGGATGCGCGAACCCTGCTCGAAAAAAATTGCCCCGCTTTTTTCCACCAACGCACAAGCCAGCGCCGCGATCACGGGCAGCTCCGTCGCGGCATTCGTCTCCGCGTGATCCGCATTGGCCAGACCGAGGACGTTGCGCGCGATTTCCAGAACCGCGTGTTGAAATCCGCCGCAGGTGCCGAGAAACGGCAGCGCGGTTTCGCGCGCGAACCGGATGCCGCGCAACGCGCCGTCCAGGCTCGCATACGGACTCGCCGGCACGCACCAAAGCCCGTGAAAATCCGCGAGCCGTTTTTCGGCGTCGTGCTCCAGCGCCGGCGTCGGCAGCCAGGTGCAAACGACTTGCAAATCCAACGCGTCGCCCGCCAGTTGCAACGCCCGCGGGATCGCGCGGTGCGCGACCACTTGCGGATTGAAATCGCCGAGCAGCGCGACGCGGATTTTTTTCATGCGCGCGTCACGTCCGCGAGGATCGCGGCCAGATTTGGGAATTGAAATTCATAGCCGAGCGCGCGCGTCCGCGCCGGCGCGATGCGCTGGCTGTCGAGCAGCAGATGCGACAGGTCGCCCAGCGTTTTTTTCAACAATCCCGCCGGCGCCGGCCACAGCGCGGGACGGTGCAGCGCGGCGGCCACGGCGCGCGTGAAATCGACGTTGCGCACCGGCGTCGGGCAGACCGCGTTGAACGGCCCGCTGGCGTCGCGCGGATCGTCTTCGTGCTCCAGCAGCGCGACGATCAAGCCGACGACATCGGCGACGTGGATCACGCTCATCCACTGCTGCCCGCCGCCTAATTTTCCGCCGAGTCCGAGACGGAAAATTCGCCGTAGGAACGGCCACGCGCCTCCGTCCTGGCCGAGCACAAATCCGATCCGCACGAGCGCCACGCGCACGCCTCGCGCCTGGCACGCGGCGCTTTCCCATTGTTGGCAAACCTCGCTCAAAAAGCCGCTGCCCGGCCCGTCGTCTTCTTCCAAAATCTCGTCACCGCGGTCGCCATAAAATCCGGTCGCCGAGCCGTTGATGAGAATGCGCGGACCGCTGTCAGCGTCGTTGTCGCGCGGCGCTTGCGCGAGCGCCTGCACGATACGCTCCGTGCCGCCGACGCGGCTTTCGAGAATGCGCGCGCGTTTCGCCTTGGTCCAAAGTCCCAAGATCGGCTCGCCGGCGAGATTGACGACCGCATCGAGGTCCCACAAATCGACTGGCTGCCCCGCGCCGAACGCCCGCGTTTCCCGGCAGCCCGCCACGCGTCGGCTCGTGTCGCGCGAGAACGCCACCGGCTCGTGCCCGCGCTCGCCCAGCCGGCGCACAAGGTGCCGTCCAATAAATCCGCTTGCGCCGGTGATGCCGACTTTCATCGCGCTTTCGTTGTAAGCGGAAAACTCCGGCGCGGCAAACGCAAGCGACACGCAGCATCGCCTTCGCGTTGCGTCCATGCCATGCTCGCGGGCATGTCGATTTCCCATCGCGATGCCAACGCGCTCCTGCGCCGCATTTTAGAAAATCACACGGCCGACGAGATCGAGCGCCGCCTGCGGCCGAAGCCCGAGAAGCCCTTGCCGCCGCGCGTGCCCGGCGCCTCGCTCACGTCGCCCGAAGCGGTCGCGCGCCGCTGGCGCTTGGTGGAAGCGCACGTCTCCGCGGCGGGCCGCGCGGCGTTGCACGACGAGGCCGCGGCGCGCGAGCACACGACCTTCGCGCACAACGTCGAAAATTTTCTCGGCACCGTGAAAGTCCCCGTCGGTCTCGCCGGCCCGCTGCGGGTTAATGGCACCTACGCGCAGGATGATTTTTACGTGCCGCTCGCCACCACCGAGGCCGCGCTCGTGGCCAGTTACCATCGCGGCGCGCTGGCGATCAGCGAGAGCGGCGGCTGCTCGGCGCTCACCCACGCGGAGGGCGTCAGCCGCGCGCCGGGTTTCGCGTTTTGCACGCTGCACGAGGCCGGTGTTTTCGTCGCGTGGGCGCTCGGACAGCTCGAGGAATTCAAGAGCCGCGCTGAGGCGACGACCCGCCACGGGAAGTTGGAGGAAATGCGTGTCACCGTTGAAGGAAACCACGTTTACCTGACCTTCGATTTTCTCACCGGCAACGCCGCCGGGCAAAACATGGTCACCGTGGCAACGCAAGCGATTTGCGATTACGTCGCGCAAAATTCGCCCGTGCCGCCGCGCCATGTTTTTGTCGAAGCCAATCTTTCCGGCGACAAGAAAGCCAGCGCGCAATCGTTCCAGACCGTGCGTGGAAAAAAAGTCTCCGCCGAAGTCCGCGTCGCGCGCGCAACGCTCGCGCGCCGGTTGCGCACGACGGCGGAAAAGATGGAAGCCTACTGGCGCATGAGCGCGCTCGGCGGCGTGATGAGCGGCACCATCGGCGTGCAGGGTCATTATGCGAACGGCCTCGCCGCGCTCTATCTCGCCACCGGCCAGGATGTCGCCTGTGTCTCGGAAAGCGCCGTCGGCGTGACGCGCTTCGAGGCCGACCCATGCGACGGCTCGCTCTATGCGTGCGTCACTTTGCCCAACCTCATCGTCGGCACCGTCGGCGGCGGCACCGGGCTGCCGAGCCAGCGTGCGAGTCTGGAAATTCTCCAGGTCATCGGCAAGGACGCGCGCTGTCTGGCCGAAGTTGCCGCGGCGCTCGCGCTGGCCGGCGAATTGTCGATCATCGCCGCGCTCAGCGTGGGCGAATTCACTCGCGCCCATCGGAAATTATCCGGCCGCGCGGAGCCGCAAGCGCGCATGGCGTAATTATAAATAAGCGGAGTGGGTGGAATGCGCGTTGGAAAACGGGGAGCGCAGGCTTCCAGCCTGCACCGTCCGGCATCCTGCCGGATGGCTTTGGAAAGAACAAATGCCGCCAAAGGCGGCCATACTTTCCACGAGCTTGCCGGCAGGGATGCCGGCAAGAGCGGGCAGGATGT
>JAFAXH010000141.1 GCA_019241085.1 Verrucomicrobiota bacterium
GCCGTCTCAAATTTCGGCGCCGTGCAGCCTTCCATATACATCACCTCCGAGCCTTCGTCGGCGATGATGAGCGTCCGCTCGAACTGCCCGAAATTCTCCGCGTTGATGCGAAAATACGCCTGGAGCGGATGCTTCACCTTCACGCCCGGCGGCACGTAGATGAACGAGCCGCCGCTGAAAACCGCCGAGTTCAGCGCGCTGAATTTGTTGTCCGCCGTCGGGATCACTTTGCCGAACCATTTGCGGAAAATCTCCGGGTGCTCTTTCAAACCTTCCGTCGAGCCGACAAAGATCACGCCCTGATCGCCGACCGCTTTTTTGATGTTGGAATATGCCGCCTCGGAGTCAAATTGCGCCTCGACGCCAGCCAGAAATCTCCGCTCCTGCTCCGGAATACCGAGCCGCTCAAACGTCTTCTTCATGTCCTCGGGCACGTCGTCCCAAGAACGTTTCGGCTTCGGGCCGCTGCTCAGGTAATAGCGGATGTTATCGAAAACAATGTTGTCCAGGTCGTGGCTCGCCCAATGCGTCGGCATTGGCTTTTTGCGAAAGACGCCGAGCGCGTTCAGCCGAAATTGCTTGATCCAGTCCGGCTCGCCCTTGACCTCGGAAATATATTCAATCGTCTTCTCCGTCAGCCCATAGCCGGCGTCGAAGGTGTGTGATTCCGGATACGAAAAATCGCCGGCGCTGCGGTCGATGTCGATGTCTGCTTTCGGAGTAGCCATAGGAAGAAAGTTGATGGTTGAGAGTTGATAGTTGAGGAATCAAAAGGCAGGAAGATTACGCCGCCTTCTGCTCGACCCAGTCGTAACCTCGTTCGTCGAGTTCGAGCGCCAGTTCCTTGTTGCCGCTCATGACGATCCGGCCGTCCATCATTACGTGAACACGGTCGGGCACGATGTAGTTAAGAAGGCGCTGGTAGTGCGTGATTAAGAGCACGCCGAGGTTCGGCCCGCGCAAGGTGTTCACGCCGTTGGCCACGACTTTCAGTGCGTCGATGTCGAGTCCGCTGTCGGTCTCGTCCATGATCGCATAGCGCGGCTCCAGCATCGCCATTTGCAAAATTTCGTTGCGCTTTTTCTCGCCGCCGGAAAATCCTTCGTTGACCGAGCGCGACGTGAATTCCCGCCGCATATCGAGGAGGTCCATCTTCTCGTAAAGCCGCTCGTAATACGCCACCGCATCGAGTTCCTCGCCCTCGCCCAGCCGCGCCTGCAACGCCGCGCGGATGAAATTCGCGTTGCTCACGCCAGGCACCTCGCTCGGATATTGGAACGCCAGAAACAGCCCCTTGCGCGCCCGCGCGTCGGCTTCCATTTCCAAAATATTTTCGCCGTCCACCAACACCTCGCCGGCCGTGATCGTGTAATCCGGATGCCCCGCGATGGCCTTGGCCAGCGTGCTCTTGCCCGAGCCGTTCAAACCCATGATCGCGTGGACTTCGCCGCACGGCACTTCGAGCGTCAAACCTTTGACGATCTCGCTGTCGCCGATGCTGACCCGCAGGTCTTGGATGGAAAGTGAATTTGTCATGTCGTAATCAGTCAGTTTGGGAAATTTCGGCGGTCGCCGCCGCGCACGTCGGGCACAAGCCGCGCAAGCTGCATTCGTAATGCTCGACCGTCGCGCCCTCCGGCAGCCGCCAGAGCCGCGCGAGCTTGCCGGCGTCGGGCAAATCGACATCCTGCACGCGCCCGCAATGCGTGCAGAAAAAATGGCCGTGCTGCCGCCGGTTCGCGCAAAAACGCGCCGCTCCGCGGTCGAGCGTGACCTGCCGCACGAGGCCGCTCTTGGCCAGCGTTTCGAGGCAGTTGTAAACCGTCGCCAGCGAGATCGAAGGCACGCGTTGCCGCACCCGCGCAAACACCTGCACCGCGCTCGGATGATCGGCTGCGTGCAGCAGAGCCTCATACACTTCGCGGCGCTGCCGGGTCAGTCGCAAACCACCCAAAGCCGCCGGCGTGGCGGCAGGGAAATCGACGTGATTTGCAGCAGGAGGCATCGCCGTTTTTTGGTGGGCAGGCAATATCGGTCGCGGCGCGGTAATATCAAGAATTTTTCCAAATAAAGGATAACCCGGCGGCGAACGGAACAGGTCTCGCGCAAAGGACGCAAAGCTGCAAAGGAGAGATAAAGAGAAAATTTTTATTCAACGCCAAGACGCGAAGGAGGAGACAATCTTTTCTCCGTTGTCATCCCGAGCGAAGTCGAGGGACCTCTTACTGAATGTTTGGCGAGGTGGACGCACAAAGAGCCTTCTGGATGCGTTGCGAGCCAAGGCAAATAGTAAGAGGTCCCTCGACTGCGCTCGGGATGACAAAGGAGTAAAAACCTTCCCGCTGTCTTCTTCCCTTTGCGGCTTTGCGTGAGGCCCTATTAAACTTCTCGCCTCATGCCCACCGCCGCACCGCGCTTTCAACGCTTCGCGCGCCTGCTCGTTTTTTGCGCGCTCGGTTTGTGCGATCTGCTGCTGCTCGCGGTCGGCGCATTTTATCTGCGGTGGCGCGCCAGCCTGCCGCAAACTCACGGCACCCGCATCTTGTTCGGACTGACCGCGCCAGTCACGGTCGCGCGCGACGCGCTCGGCGTGCCCACCATTCACGGCGGCAGCCGGCTCGACGTGGCGCGGGCACTGGGCTTCGTCCATGCGCAGGAACGTTTTTTTCAAATGGACCTCTTGCGCCG
>JAFAXH010000088.1 GCA_019241085.1 Verrucomicrobiota bacterium
CGAGGAGTTTCTTTCGCAACTCGCGCTTGTCACGAGTTTGGAAACCGAGGAGGTGGTGCGCGGTCGGTCAGACGACGATGAGCAGGTGACGCTTTCCAGCGTGCATCAAGCGAAGGGTTTGGAATGGAAAATCGTCTTTGTCATTAACCTGACGGAAGGCTCCTTCCCGAGCCATCGCTCGCTGGAGTCCGCCGACGCAATCGAGGAAGAGCGCCGGTTGTTCTACGTGGCCATCACGCGCGCGTGCGACGAGCTTTACCTGACACATCCGTTCATGAAACTGGGCGGCAGCGCTTACGGCGGCGATATGTTTCAACGGCCATCGCGTTTCCTTGGCGAAGTGCCGGCGGAGTTGTTCGAGAAATGGGAAATCGAGCGCGGTTTTTGATTTTTTTTGCCGCGGATGAACGCGGACGAAACACGGATTTTTCAGACAGAATTAACAAAATTAAACAGAATAAAAGGCGAGCGGAGTTCGCTTGGAACCCACCACGATTCTGTTCTCCTGGAATTGTGTTTAATTCTGTAATTCTGTCTGCTCTCTGAAAAACATCCGCGTTCATCCGCGGCTCCCAATTAGCTTTTGAGCAACCCGCCCACCAGCGCTTTTTCTTCCTTCAACTCATTCACGCTCGCGTCGATCTTCGCGCGGCTGAAATCGTTGATCGACACGCCTTGCACGATCTCGCGCTCGGTGCCGCTCGTCGCGCGCACGGGGAAGGAACAGATGAGTCCTTTTTCAATGCCGTAGGAACCGTCGGAGCAAAGCCCGACGCTCGTCCAATCGCCCGCCGGCGTTGGCTTGACCAAGGACGCCACCGTGTCCACCGCCGCGTTGGCCGCGCTCGCCGCGCTCGACGCGCCGCGCGCCTTGATGATCGCCGCGCCGCGCTGCTGCACGGTTTTGATGAAATCGCCTTCCAGCCACGCCCGGTCGCTGATGACTTCGGTCGCGGATTTGCCGTTGATTTTTGCGTTGTAAAAATCGGGATACTGCGTGGCGGAATGGTTGCCCCAAATGGCGAGGTTCGTCACCTCCGCGACCGGCGTGCCGGACTTCTGCGCGAGCTGCGCCTTGGCGCGGTTTTCGTCGAGCCGCGTCATGGCAAACCAGCGGTCCGCCGGCACGCCCTGCGCGTTGTTCATGGCGATGAGGCAGTTTGTGTTGCACGGATTGCCGACGACGAGAATGCGCACGTCGCTCGCCGCGTTTTTTTCAATCGCCTGACCCTGGCCGATGAAAATTTTGCCGTTGATGCCGAGCAGGTCGCCGCGTTCCATGCCGGCCTTGCGCGGCACGCTGCCGACGAGCAAGGCCCAGCTCACATCGCGAAAGCCTTCGTTGAGATCGGCGGTTGGAATGATCGAATGCACGAGCGGAAAAGCGCAGTCGTGCAGTTCCATGACGACGCCTTCGAGCGCGGGCAGCGCGGCGGGAATCTCGATGAGGTGCAGGACGACCGGCTGATCCGGCCCGAGCATGGAGCCGCTGGCGATGCGAAAGAGGAGCGAATAACCGATCTGGCCGGCGGCGCCGGTGATGGCAACGTGGATTGGGGATTTCTTCATGGCGAGTTAGCAATGATAACGCAGCGCAGCCCGGTTTTGCGCGCTGCTTTCCGCCCATTCGGGACAGGGAAGTTATTGGAAACGTCGCACGGCTGCTCGCAACTCCGCCAGCGTGCGGCCGTTTGCCGAGCCGTAGCGCACGGCCACGTAGCGCGCCGTGATCTCCGCGATCTGCGCCGCCCGCGCCGGCAGCGCCCGGCTCGCGCGCGCGGCGAAATCGAGCGGCCCCTCGTTCGCCGCGCGCGGCGGGAAATCCGCCGTCGCCGCAGGCGCCGCGCGCGGCGGATTTTTCTTTGAAACAAGGCGCGTCAGCCGCTCGCAGAACTGCCGATACAGCCGCACAGCCGGGTCTTCCGCCCGGCGCGCCAGCCACCACTTGCGCGCCCGCCACGCGAGCGCGCCTAGGGTCAGCGCCGCGCCGATGACCGCAAAGATCGCTCCGCCGCCGAGCGCCGCCGTCCATTCGCGGTGCGCGGACGCCGCCGCGCCGCCGCCGAGGTGCAACTGTTGAAACACTTTTTGCCCCAGCGCATTCAGCCCCAGCCGATCAAAGACTTGCTGCTGGCTTGGGGCGTCGTAATCGACCACCCACAGGTTCCATTGCTGCTCGAGCGAGTCCCACATGAACCGGCCTTGCTGGCTGGCCCAACGCCAGCCCGTCGGCTGCCGCAGTCGCCCCAACAACTCCTCGGTTTCCAGACTCCCGCCGTCGCTCCGTGCGCCGAGCGCCGCCAGCGCCGCGTAGGCTGGCGCGCCGTATTCGACGCGTTCCGGCGCGACGAACCCCGTCGGGTCAAAGCGCACCCAGCCGCGATTTTCCAGCCACACCTCGGTCCAGGCGTGCGCGTCCGCCTCGCGCACGGTGTAATGCCCGCTAAACGGGTTCCATTGCCCGCCTTGGTAACCGACCACGACGCGCGCGGGCAAATCAGCGGCCCGCATCAGGGTGCCGAACGCAGCGGCGAAGTGTTCGCAAAAGCCGCGCCGTTTGGAAAAAAGAAATTCGTCCAACGCCTGCGCCGGTTCCGCCGCGTAGCTGCCGGGAGTGAGCGAATACACGAAGCCGCCGTCGCGGAAAAACTCCAGCCCGCGCTGGGCGATGGTGCGTTCCTCCTCGCCGCGTTCCGTCTGCTGCGCGCGCCAGCTTTTTGCCAGCTCGCGCGCGCGATTGCCGAGGCGCGACGGCAGCCGCAGATAATTCGCGCGCAAATCCGGCGGCAGTGTCGGTGGCGCGCCCGGCGCGGCGGCGTTGCTCCCGCCGCTCAATCCGCCCGCCGTGCTGGGCTGCGATTCCACGCTGTAAATCACCGAACTCGTGATCTGCCGGTAGCTGCTCAAGTCGCCAGTGCTGTGTTGCAAAAAGCCCACCGCGGAGACAGCCAGCGGCCGGTCGAGCGCAAAGAGCCATTTGTGCCCGTGCGGTTCGACGAGCGTGATTTGCTGCGCGATGCGCACGACGCCCGCTGGAGGGTTGTTCACGGCTGACGGCGAGGACGATGATGATCCGCCGCGGCCGTTGTCGCGTCCCTCGACGTTGCCGCGGCTCCACGCCAATCCTTTGCAAACACTCAGGGTGAACGCGCGCCAATACAGCGTTTTCGCCGGCAATTCGCCCTCTGGCAGACGCGCGCGGAAGGCGATGACTTCGGATTGTTCCAGCCCTTCCACGCTGCCCGGCGACAAGTCCTCCGACATGCCCGTTTTGGCGCGGTTCACCAGCGTCAGCGACCGGAAAAACTGGCCTTCCAGCCGCGGGAACAATACGAAGCAGAGCAGCGTGAGCGGCAGCGTCTGGCCAAAGAGCGTCAACGTCAGCCGCGTCGTCGGCCAGAGGCGTCCTCCGCGCGGTCGGCGGCCGGCATTCGTTGTGCGGCCCGTCGCGCTGCCGCCGCCAGCGCCGTGGCAGCGGGCGAGCGCGAGGATGTTGGTCAGGATGGAGAGCGAGGCAAAGAGCGTGCGGCCCAGCGATTGTTCGTAGAAAAATCCGCTGAGCAGCAAAAAATAACCGAGCAGCGCGACGAGCACGAAATCGCGCGCGGTGTGGAGTTCCAGCAGCTTGAGCGAAATCAGCGCGACCAGCAGCGCGGTCAGCGTCATCGGATCGCCCAAGTCGCGACGGTCGAACATCACGCCGCCGACTGCCGCCGCGAAGAGTCCCAGCCGCCAACCCAGCGCCGGCAGCCGCCAGCCGCGCGCCTCGATCACTTGACGGAAAAACGCGCACGCCACAAAGCCGACGGGCACCCACGGCGGCAGCTCCGCCGCCAGCGGCACCATCGCCAGGATCAAGCTCGTGAGCAGCCACGGCAGCGCGGCGCCGAGGTTGCGGCGCGGCAGGTCTTTGCCGGTGAATGGAAGCAGCGAGGTCGCCATTGGAAACACCAAAATTTATTCGCGACGAAATAACGCCAGCGCTTCGAGGCAGCGCCGCAAATGCGCGTCGCCACGGCCGGGCGCGATCTCGGTCACGTCCGCATCGGTCGTCGTGTTGTCGGGCAGCCGCAGGCCATACCAGATGCGCGGCCGCGCCTCGGCTTCGAGCGTCCAGCGACAGAGCTGCGCCAGTCGCGCTTCGGGGTCGAGATCGGCGAGCGCGTGCCAGTCGAGCCAGACGATCACGCGTTCCAACTCATCCGAGCCGACGAATTGTTTGACCAACAATCCCTGGCCGCGCGCGGCGGCTCGCCAATCGACGCGGCGTTGCGAATCGCCCGGCAAATACGGCCGCGCGCCGGCGTAATCATCGCCCGCCGGGCTGGCTATAGTGGCCAACGCCGGCGCGGCCAGCGCGGCGTCGTCGGCGTCGGTGATGGGCGCTTCCGGCAGCGGACGCGCGCCGGCGGGCGCGGGCGAGGGATATACGTAATAGCCGGCGTCGGGGGACGTTTCCTCGTAAAACCAGCCACGGAAAAATCCGAGTGGATAGATCGTGCTCATCGCCAGCCGGCCGAGCGGGAAAAAGCCGCGCTGCGTCGTGGGCAGGCTCAATTCCACCGCGGCGCTCCCACGTGCCTCGACACCCGCGACGAACGCCGGCTCAGCCGTCAGCTTGCCGCGCCGTTGCCGCCGCCACAACGTGCCGTGCGGCCAGACTTCCAGCGCGACGCGCGCGCGCCGGGTCGGATTTTCCACGGTCGCCGCGACCCGCGTGGGCTTGCCGGCAAAGACCGGCGCGATTTCACCGTCCACCCGCAGCCGCAGCCGGGTGAGGGCAAAGTGCGTGTGGATCATCGACACGATGGCCAGCGAAGTCAGGAAAAAACCGAGCAGATACGCGACGCTGTTGTTCTGCCCGAGGGCCGCGTAGGCCATCGCGAGCAGCACCGCGAGCAGCGGTAAACAGGCGCGGGTCGGCAGGATGTAAATCCGCCGCGCGCGGAGCCAGGAAGAAAATGACGAATGACGCGCGGGCGCGGGGAGACGTTGCATTTTTAACACCGAGAACACCGAGGCGGAGGCACCGAGGCAGAAGAGAGAAAAGACAGGTTTTTTCAGAAAAACACCAATGCCTTTCTCCGTGTTCTCTGTGCCTCCGTCTCTTCTGCCTCGGTGTTAAAATTCAGCTTTGCTTTGTCATTCAATTGAAACGCTGGCCAACAGTTGCCGCGCCAGTTCGCGCCCGGAATCCTGCCCCGGCCGCGGCGCGAGGCCGCTCGGCGGTTCGAGCCGGTGCGCGGCGACGGCGAGCGCGACGGATTGCACGTCTTCGGGTAGGACCATTTCACGGCCCGCCATGAGCGCCCAGGTTTGCGCCGCGTGCAGCCAGCCGAGGCCGGCGCGCGGCGAGAGACCGGTCGGGTGCAGGTCGCGGCTGGCGGCAAGCAGATTTTGCAAATAATCGAGCAGCGCCGGCGCGACGTGGATGCGCCGGGCGGCGTGCTGGAATTGCGCGAGCTGCTCGGCGGCGAGGACTTCGGGCAGGTCGCCGAGCATTTCGCGGCGGTCGCGGCCGACGAGCATTTCGCGTTCGGCGGCGCGGTCGGGGAAGCCGAGTTCCAGGCGCATGAGAAAGCGGTCGAGCTGGCTCTCGGGCAAAGGAAACGTGCCGACTTGCTGGCGCGGATTTTGGGTGGCAATGACGAAAAACGGGTGCGGCAGCGGATGGCTCACGCCGTCGGCGCTGACTTGGTTTTCCTCCATCGCTTCGAGCAGCGCGCTCTGCGTCTTCGGCGTGGCGCGGTTGACTTCGTCGATGAGCACGACGGGCGCGAAGATCGGTCCGGGATGAAAAACAAAGCGGCCCGTCTCGCGGTCGAAGATCGAGTTGCCGAGGATGTCTGCGGGCAGCAGGTCGCTGGTGAATTGGATGCGGCGAAACATCAGCCCCAGCGAGCGGGCGAGCGCTTGGGAAAGCGTCGTCTTGCCCACGCCGGGAACGTCCTCGATGAGCAGATGTCCGCGCGCCAGCAGGCAGCAAACCGCGAGCCGGATGGCGGCGGCCTTGCCGGCGATGACGCCGTTCAATTGGTCGAGCAAACTGGCGATGGGATCGGTCACGGGATTTTTTTACCGCCCGGTTTCTTTCAGCATCGCGCGCACGCGCTCGGTGAGGGCGACAACGGGCGGGTCGGCGCGCAGTTCCGCCACGGTCCGGGCGAGGCGTCGGCTCCAGTTGGATGTGGCGGCGGTGCCGGGGACGTTGAAGCGATCCGGGGTGCCGAGCAGGTCGGTAATCATCACCACCGCCAGCCACGAACGCGTGCGAAAGAGCGCGTGCAACAGGTGGGCGTGAACGTCCGGCGAAAACTCGAAGGTGCGCGTTTCCCGCGGCAAATCGGCCCAGTCGGCGAGCTTGTCCAATTCGCGTTGCGCCTCGCCGCGGTCGCCGGCGATTTCGCCGGAGAGCACGCGCGCGTGCTGGCGCCAATAGACCACGAGCGGCTCGTGATCGTGCGTGCCAAAGGTCGCCACCGACAAGGGCGCGTAATGTTCCGGCCGGATGAGCCGTTGGTAATTCGTCGCCGGGTCCGGCTCCCAGATGGGAATCTTGAAGCCGGCGATGCCGAGCGCGGTCAGGCTCGGGCGCACGTAATCGGGCACGGTGCCGAGGTCTTCGCCGATGAGCGCGGTGTCGCCCGCGGCGGCGAGCACCATTTTCAAATACTCCTCGCCCTCGCGCCGGTTCGCCTCGGCGTGCTCGTAGGTGTCGTCGGCGCGCGGCTGGAAACCGGGCAGCCGGCCGCCGGTTTTTTCCTGCGCCTGCGCGGGCGTGAGCGGGAGAAATTCGGCGTTGCGCTCAGGTCGCCACGGGAAGCCGTAGATGCGGTAAAAGCCGAGGATGTGGTCGATGCGGAAGACGTGAAACACGTCGCGCACGCCGCCGACGCGGGCGCGCCACCAGGTGAAATCGCTCTTGCGCATGGCGTCCCAATCATAGAGCGGGATGCCCCAGTTTTGCCCCCATTTCTGCGTGAACGCGTCGTCCTTGAAATACGGCTCCGGCGGCGCGCCGCCCGACCAATGGAGCCGGAAGTCGCCCGGCCGGCTCCAGACATCGGCGCTGTAATACGAGACGCCGAACGGGATGTCGCCCATGAGCGCGACGCCGCGCGCGGTGGCGTGGCGTTTCACTTCTTCCCATTGCGTGTAGGCGATCCACTGCACGTAGCCGTGGAATTCCATGCGCGGCGGCAGCACGGCGCGTTCCTCCTCGGATTGCGTGTCCAGCCAGGCGCGCACCTCGGCCGAGCTGCGCTGACCTTCCGGCCAGCGGTCCCAGCACTCGGTATTGCCGTGGCGCTCCATCAACGTGCGAAACATCGCGTAGTCGCCGAGCCAGGCGGCGTTCTTTTCTGTGAACTCCGCAAAGGCCGCGTCGCGCTCGGTGCCGTAGCCGAGATGATGGTGCTCGAACGAGGCAAACGCCCGCTCGAGCAGCCGGCGTTTCAGCGGCTTGACGATCGCATAATTCACCGAACCCCGGCGCAACGCCGCGAGATCGACGCCGGCCAGCTCCGCCTGGTAATCCGCCGCCGACAGGTCCGGCAACGCCTCGGGCGAGAGCCGCAGCGTCGTCGGCTCCAGCGCGAGCGAAGAGATCGCGTTGTAAGGCGAATGGTCGCCGCCGGTTTCGTTGATCGGCAGGATTTGCACCATGCGAAACCCGGCGTCCGCCGCCCAGTCGATGAACGTCTTCAACCCCGCCGTGTCGCCGATGCCGAGATCGTCCTCCGTGCGCAGGGCAAACACCGGCACCAGCACGCCGCCGAGCCGGCGCGACGGAGAGAGATCGAGGTGAGTTGAGGTGTCGGCGTCGGCTGGGGAAAAGTGGGGAGCGGCTTCCATGGGCAGAGGATGAAAAGGGAATAAACGCGAGCTTGTCCGCAGGGGCAACCGTCCTCGGGCCAGGCGGGCGCACGGCGCGGAGCGGCGCGCGTCGTGGACACACCCACTGCACGTTACTCCGGTTCGCGGCTGCGTTGCGCGGCGGGTGCGTGGCGCTTACGATCACGGACCATGAACTTTCATTTTTTGCCGCGTGCCGTCGCAGCAGCGGCCGGCATCATCTTTTTCGCGGGCGCCTGGGCCGCGCGATCGCCAGCGCAGACTGGCGCCGTTGCCAACAACCAGGCCGCCGCGACCAATGCCGCCGAGGTAGAGATCGCCGCGGCGATCCGCGCCGCCAACGCGCCGGTCAGCGTCGTGCATTTTTGGGCGCCGTGGTGCCCGAACTGCCTGGCGGAGATGAAGAACGGCGGCTGGTCTGATTTTGTGGCGAAAAATCCGGGCACGCACTTCTACTTCGTCGCGCTCTGGAACGGCGGCGAAGAGGGCCGCGCCGCGTTGACCAAAGCCGGCATCGGCGAACAGGGCAACGTCACGATCCTCGCCGACCCGAATCCCTCCCGCGACCGCGCGACGAAGACGAGTCAATTCCTCGGCCAGCCGCTCACGTGGATTCCGACGACGTGGGTGTTCAAAGGCGGCAAGCAGTATTACGCCTTGAACTACGGCGAAGTCCGCTTCCCGATGCTCCAGCAGATGCTCGACGACGCGACCGCCGACTGGTCGCACAAGTAGTTGCAAGTCGGTGCGAAAATGAACGTAATAGGCTGCTCCGAACGTGGTGTGCTGAATGCCTTCTTCTACGAAATAGCTACGTTTCCTACCCGCCCGCGCTGCCTTCGCCGCCTGGCTCGGTCATGGCGACCGGATCGAGCGCGGCGGCGAGTTCGTCGGGCGGCAGGACTTGTTGCTCCTCGCAAAGCTGGCGCACGGTTTTGCCGGTCTTCACGCTCTCCTTCGCGATGTCGGCGGCACGGTCGTAGCCGATGATCGGCGCGAGGCTCGTGACCATCGCCATCGAGTATTCCACGAGCACATTGCAGCGCTCTTTGTTCGCCGTCAGCCCGCGCACGCCGCGCTCGGTAAAGGCTGCCACCGCCGCCGCCAGGATGCGCGTGTTTTCCAGAAAATGATGCGCGATGACCGGCATCATCACGTTCAATTCAAACGTGCTGCCCGCCGCGGCTGCCCAGGTGATCGTCGCGTCGCCGCCGACGACTTGCGCGCAGACTTGCAGCAACGCCTCGCACATCACCGGATTGACCTTGCCCGGCATGATCGACGAGCCGGGCTGCGTCGCCGGCAGGTTGATCTCGCCCAAGCCGCAGCGTGGGCCGCTGCCGAGCCAGCGCAGGTCGTTGGCGATCTTGAACAGCGAGACGGCGATGGTCTTCAACTGCCCGCTCGCCTCGACCAATCCATCCTTGGCGCCCTGCGCCTCGAAGTGGTCGCCCGCTTCGCGGAAACTCAGGCCCGTGCGCTCGTTGAGGTGCGCGATGGCTTTGGCGGGAAATTCCGGGTGACAATTCAACCCCGTGCCGACCGCGGTGCCGCCGAGCGCGAGTTCCTCCAGGGCGAGGATCGCCATCTGCACGCGGTCGAGGCCGATCTCGATCTGCCGCGCGTAGCCGGCAAATTCCTGGCCGAGCCGCACCGGCGTAGCGTCCATCAAATGCGTGCGGCCGATTTTGATGATGTCCCAAAATTCCTGCGCTTTTTCCGTGAGCGCGGCGTGCAATTTTTCCAACGCCGGCCGCAGCTCGCCCGCGAGCGTTTCCGCGGCGGCGACGTGGATCGAGGTGGGGATCACGTCGTTGGAGGACTGACCCATGTTTACATCATCGTTCGGATGCACTGGCTTCTTCGCGCCGATGGGTTCGCCGGCGAGTTGCGCCGCGCGGTTGGCGAGCACCTCGTTGGCGTTCATGTTCGTGCTCGTGCCGCTGCCAGTCTGGAAAATGTCGAGCGGGAAATGCTCGTCGAGCCGGCCGTCAATGAGTTCCTCGGCCGCGCGCTCGATGGCAGCGGCTTTTTCGTCGCTCAATTTTCCCAATTCGCGATTGGCGCGGGCGGCGGCGAGTTTCACCAAGCCGAGCGCGCGCAGGAAGCTGCGGCCAAACCGATAGCCGCTGATGGGAAAATTCAACACCGCGCGCTGCGTGCTCGCGCCGTAGAGCGCGTCGGCCGGCACGGGCATCTCTCCCATCGAATCGCGCTCAGTGCGCATTTCCACCGTGGGGAAAGCAGACGTGGAGGACGAATGAAAAGGTTGGTCGGTCATGGTGAGGGAAGGGCGCGCGAAAAAGGGAAACGTTTCATTTAGGCATTTGCGCCCGTGCGCGCAAGCCCGCGGTGCGATGCCCGCTGCCTGTCATCCCGAGGGCGTTCACATACTTGACTCACCATAGTGCAAATTATGGTGGAACTCATCGCGTCGAAGCGCAATTTGTGGCGTTATTTTAGCCACTGGTGAGTCAAGTATGTGAACGCCGAGGGACCTCTTACTATTGTCTGGCTCGGTGGATGCACAAACCGCTTTCACGCTGCGCTGCTCGCCAAGGCAGGCAATTAGCGATCCTTCGACAAGCTCAGGATGACAAAAAGATAAACGTCCGCGCGTGGGAAACTGCGTGGCAGCAGCTAGCGCCGCGCCGGCGAGCTGGCTGCGTGCGCGGCGCGATGGCCGTTGCCGTTGCGGCCCGGCGACGATGACGCGGCCACCGGATACGTTTTTCCGTTCAGCGAGGCTGCCGTGCCATTGCGCCGCGCGCCGTTGGTCGCCGCCGGCTCCTTGTGGAAAACGGTGATGAACATCGGCGGCACGTTTTGCAAAAAATACTCGCTCGTCGCCCGCGGAAACAACCCGTCGCCCGTGGCGTGCCGGCGCAATTCGTTCGTCACCTGATAAATGATGAATTCGCCGCCCGGCTTCAGCACCTGATACGTATTGCGCAGGATTTCGCGTTTCTTACCAATTTCCAGGATGGAGAACGGGATGCCGGAAAGGATGTAGTCGCAGCCGGCCAACCCACGCGCCGCGAGTTCCTGCGGCAACGTGGCGCAGTCGGCGTTGATGACGCTGACGCGCGGATCGTCGGCAAATTGCTCCTCCAGCGACCGGCAGAATTCCGGGTCCAGCTCAAAGAGCAGCAGCGTGCTGTCCGGATGCGCGCGGCGCAGGAGCTCGCGCGAATGACAGCCCTCGCCCGCGCCATACTCGGCGATCACCACCGGCCGGGAGAAATCCATCTTTCCCGCCACCCGCCGCACCATCATCGGCGAGCTGGGAATCACGGAAGCAATTTGGAAGGGACGTTGGAGAAAGCGGGTCAGGAAAAGCAGGGCGGGCATGGTGCTGGCAAAAAATTGAAAAGAGAAAGGCGTCGTCCGCCCGGCGGGCGAGTCAAGGGTCGGATTTTTTTCCGGCGGCACTGTGACAGATGCTCACCGCTTGGCAAGTCCCGGCTCCGGCAGCTTAATCGTAATCCTAATCTTAATCTTAGTCTCTTCTGCGCTCGCGGCGCGTCGCTCAAGCAGTGCCTCCGGCGGCGGAGATTAAGATTAGGATTACGATTAAGATTAAGCTGCCGTGGGACGGAATTCGGAAGTAGAGGCTTTAGCTATTCGGCTGCGTGCCGGCATTCGCGCTTCTGCGCCCGGATTTGCGACGAGGCGAATTTTCAACCCAACGCCGGCCGGCGTTGGTGCCAGTCGGTCGTTTGCTCGAAGGCGTGGGCGATGCCGAGCAGCTTTTCCTCGGCGAACGCCGGCCCGAGCAACTGCACGCCGATGGGCAGCTCGCGGTCGCCGTCGTCCGCCGCCTTGGCAAAGCCGCCGGGCAGGCTCACGCCGCAGATGCCGGCGAGGTTTGCGGCGATGGTGAAAATGTCGGCGAGATACATCGCCAGCGGGTCAGCCGTGCGCTCGCCGAGCTTGAACGCCGGCACGGGCGAGGTCGGGCAGATGAGCGCATCGCATTGGGCGAATGCCTTTTCAAAATCCTGCCGCATCAGCGTGCGGACTTTTTGCGCGCGCAGATAATACGCATCGTAATAGCCGCTGCTCAACACGTAGGTGCCGAGAATGATGCGGCGTTTGACCTCCGGCCCGAAGCCTTCCGCCCGCGTGCGTCCGTAATGTTCCAGCAGCCCATTCGTGTCCGCCGCGCGGTGCCCGTAACGCACGCCGTCGAAGCGCGCGAGGTTCGCCGACGCCTCGGCCGTGGCGATGATGTAATACACAGCCACGGCGTATTCCGTGTGCGGCAGCGAGACTTCGACGATCTCCGCGCCGAGCTTCGCGTAATGCGCGACCGCCGCGCGCACGGCGGCTTCCACCTGCGGGTCGATGCCGCTGACGAAGTATTCCTTTGGCAAACCGATCCGCGCGCCCTTGATCGAAAAATCGCGCACCGCCGCGGCGTAATCGGGCACCGGCGCGTCGAGGCTGGTGGAATCCAGCGGATCGCGGCCGGCCATCACGCCGAGCAACAGCGCGGCGTCCGCGACCGTTTTTGTCAACGGCCCGATCTGGTCGAGCGACGAGGCGAATGCCACGAGGCCGTAGCGCGAGACGCGGCCGTAGCTTGGTTTCAAACCGACGCAGCCGCAGAGCGCCGCCGGCTGCCGGATCGAGCCGCCCGTGTCCGTGCCGAGCGCGGCAAACGCCGTGTCCGCCGCGACGACCGCCGCCGAGCCGCCGGAGCTGCCGCCGGGCACGCGCGACAGATCCCACGGGTTGCGGGTTAATTGAAACGCGCTGTTCTCCGTGCTCGACCCCATCGCAAACTCGTCCATGTTCGTGCGCCCGAACGGGATCGCGCCCGCCGCGCGCAGCCGCGCAATCGCCGTCGCGTCGAACGGCGCGCGGTAGCCGGCGAGGATTTTCGACGCGCAGCCGCACGGCTGGCCGGCGACGCTGACCACGTCTTTCACCGCAATCGGCACGCCGCCGAGCGGCAAGGTCACGTCGGCGCTTTCCGCCGCGCGCCGGGCGTATTCCAGGTCGGTGGAAAGATAGCCGCGCAACCGGCCATCGACGGCGTCGATGCGGGCTGCCAGCGCGTCGAGCGCCTCGCGCGGCGAGACTTCCCTGGCGCGCAGCTTGGCTTGCAGCGCGGTGACGGTGAGCGAGGCGAGAGTTGAGAGCATAGAAGAAAGAAAGTTCCAAATCCCAAGCTTGAAGCTCGAAACAAGTTCAAAGCTCAAAGCGCGAAAGAGAAAGCCGTGCGATGCGACGATGCCTGGGTTTAAACTTGGAAATTTGAATTTGCTTGGAACTTAGAGCTTTGGATTTAGAACTTCCGCCGCAGGCGGCAACTCTACTCGACCACCTTGGTGACGACGAACAGCTCGTTCGCCTTGCGCGGTGCGTTGCTCAGCGCGACCTCGGGCGGAAAACTCGCGCGCGGCTCGTCGTCGCGAAAGACGTTGAAGACCGCGCTAGCGTGCGCCGTCGGCTCGACCGCGCTCACGTCCACCCGGCGCAGGGCTGCGACGTGTTCCAGCACATGCCCGAGCTGGGTTTGGAACGTGGCAATTTCCGCTTCGCTCAAATCGAGCCGGGCAAGCTGGGCGATGTAACGAACGTCAAGATCGGGTGCAGCAGACATAAAGCTAGAGAAAGTAAGTCCAAAACAAATAGCCGACGACGACGATCAGCACCACCAGCAGCGCGAGCGTTTTCACCACTTGCGCCCGCCGCTCGTGCCGCAACACGGGCACCGCCCGGCGTCCACCGCGCCGCGTTCCGCTCATGCCCATGCGGGAATACGAGTGGCGCTTGTCGCGCAAGGCGCCGCCGCGCCGCGATTCGTAGCCGCTCTCGCGCGAGCGTTCCAGCATGGCCTCGCGCTCGCGCCTCGCCAATTCCGCCGCGCGCCGCGGAGCGTCCTCAATCGAGCGCTCCAGCGCCTCGATTTGCGCGCGGAGCTGGTGCTGCTGCTCGGCCAGTTGACGCTCGCGCGCCGCCAGCGGCGAAGCACCGTCGTCGGGCGACGGCTTTTTCTTTTTATCACGAGGCGAGCGCGGCATGGCGGCGACGGCGGCAAACGCGGGAACCGGGCAAACTCGGAAATCAGCGCGCGGCCCCGCCGGGGAAACGTTTTTGCCGCCGCCCGCGGTCGCCGTCAAGGGACATTCCGCGCCTCCGTCCGCGGTTGCGGGGGATCACTTCATGAACAGCCAGATTTGCACCAGGATGGCGATGAGGCCGAGCACGAGCAGCGGCAGCGTGAACGCCAGCCCTGTCTTGAGCCAATAAACGAAGGAGCGCGTGCCGCCTTCGTTGAATAATTCATCGTATTCGTTCGCCGCGGCGCTGCCTGCGCCCGACTCCGCGGCGCCCGCTTCACCGGTGGCGGCGTTGAGCGCGTCGGCTTGCAGGCGGGCGCGCGATTGGTTGAACTCGCTGCGAGCGTGATCGACGGCGCTCAGCGCGCGGTTGAGTTCCTTCGGGATGGTCTCGTTGGCCCAGCTCTTGGGCTGGATCGACTCCAGCGTGCGCAGGTGGCTGGTGAACGATTCCGTGCTTGCCCGCAACTGCTCCACGCGCTTCTGCGCCTCGCCGGTCTGGCGTTCGATGATGACCAGCGCACGAGTCAGCTTCTCGGTCATCTCCGCCTTGCCGCGTTCCAATTCATCCTGCCGGCGCGACAGCTCTTCGAGTTCGCGCTTCTGCCGCTCGATCAACTCCTGCTCGCGCTTGAGCTTGGCGAGTTGTTCCTGCGCCTTTTGCACCTGGCTGTCGAGCCGCTCGGGGCTGTGGCCGCCAACCCCGCCGCCGTAGGCAGCCGCCGGGCGCGGAGAGGCAGGCAAAATCGGCGCCTGGTAATCGTCTTCCGTATCCGATCCAGTGGCGGGTGGCGCGGACGACGGCGGCGGGTTGATTTCGGAAGAGAATTTGAAACGCTCAGCCATGATGGAAAAAAGCGGCGGGGGTGATTCTTTTCTTTTTTAAGGCGATTCTTCGCCAGGTGGGAAGGTGGTGGTGCGCGCCCAGCGTAGTGCAAACCCGCGGGGAATGCGAGAATGGAAGATGGGCAGGTGCCAGCTTCTGCCCATCCGCTGTGCCGATGAGCGTGTGGCACGTAGTTTGCAATAATCTTACTTGCCATCTTTGTGGCTTCTTGCCAAGATCGACTGTCCTTATGGTCCGACCGCCTTTCCGCCGTTTCTCCCTCTCCGCGGTCATGGCCGGCGCGATGGCCTTGGCGTGGATCAATCCTGGCGTGACGCGGGCAGACACTTGGGACCTCGTGAAATTCGAGAACCGCGACTACGTTTCCATCCAGAACGTCGCCGATTTCTACAAGCTGCAAAACACCGCCGACGACGGCAAGAGCGTCTATCTCAAGTCGCCCGGCTGCACGATCCAGGGCGCGGCGGGGTCGAAGGAGCTGACGATTAACGGCGTCAAGTTCATCCTTTCCTACGAGCTGCTGCCGCAGGACGGCAAGATTTTGCTCTCGCGTATCGACCTGACCAAGCTCGTCGAGCCGGTCTTGCGTCCGAGCAAAATGCGCAACGCCCGGCCCATCCGCACCATCGTCCTCGACGCCGGCCACGGCGGCCATGATCGCGGCGCGACGAGCGGTTTCGGCGACGAGAAAGACTTCGCGCTCGACACCGTCATGCGCACCCGCGAGCTGCTGCTCAAACGCGGTTACCGCGTCGTGCTCACGCGCTCGAACGACACGTTCATCCCGTTGAACGAACGCGCCAAGTTCGCCAACCAATTCCGCGACGGCATCTTCGTCTGTGTCCATTTCAACGCCGGCAGCCCGACCGGCACCGGCATCGAGACCTACACGCTGGCGCCACGCTTTGTCCCGAGCACCGACCAGGACGGACCGGCCGTCAGCGACATGCAGCTTTGCGCCGGCAACATTGACGATCCGGAAAACATGGCGCTGGCCACGGCGATGCACGCCTCGCTGCTCAATCGTCTGCCGATGACCGACCGCGGGATCAAGCGCGCCCGGTTCTGGGTCTTGCGCGAATGCACCGTCCCGGCCGTGCTCATCGAGGGCGGCTTTGTTTCCAACCCGCAGGAAGCCAGCCGCATTGCGCAGCCCGTGTATCGGCAGACGCTCGCCGAGTGCATCGTGCAGGCTATCGGGAATTATCAGCGCGCCATCGGCCAGCAGCCGAACGGCTTGCTGGTGAACAATGGCGGCGGTGGCGGCAGCCGGACGCCGGCGATGAGCGTGACAAATTCCAATCTCAACGGCATCGGCATCGGGGCGACGAACAATAATCCGTTCCAAAGCGTCGGTTCCAGCGTGCCGATGGATGGGACCGCCGCCCGCGTGGGCGCCAGCCTGGGCAACGGCAACGAAGGCCCGACGGTCGTGGTGCCGCGGCAGCATTGAGCCAGCCGCTCCAGCAGCGGCACGTCCGCGAAGCGCGGTATTTTCCAGGCGCAAACCCGTGCGCTTGTCCGTTGCCACCCTGGCGACGCATGCGTTAAATTGGCGTTCCTCGCTTTTCGACCCATGTCCGCCTCCGTCCTTACGTCCGTGCGCAACCCTGTGTCGCCAGACACGGCACGCGCCCAACACCACGCACGACTGCGGCCCATCGGTGTCTTTGATTCCGGCATTGGCGGATTGACGGTCGTCAGCGCGCTGCACCGGCTGTTGCCCTCCGAAAATATTTTCTACCTCGGCGACACCGCGCGCGTGCCCTACGGCGGCAAGAGCGCCGCGACCATCGAGCGTTATTCCTTGGAAATCAGCGGCCTGCTCCTGGCTGAAGGCGCCAAGGCCATCGTCGTCGCGTGCAACACCGCCAGCGCGCTCGCCCTCGGGCGATTGCAGGAGACCTTGCGCGTGCCCGTCGTCGGCGTCATCGCACCCGGCGCGCGGGCGGCGATCGAGGCCACGCGCAACGGCCGGGTCGGCGTGATCGGCACGAAGGCGACGATTGCCAGCGGCGCTTACGAACGCGCCCTGCGCCAGCTTGCACCGGACTTGCAAATCACCGCCCAGGCGTGCCCGCTGCTCGTGCCGCTCATCGAGGAAGGTTTGCTCGAAGACGCGCTCACTGAGCAGCACGTCGCGCGTTATTTGGAACCCATGCTCGGCGCCGGCATCGACACGCTGATCCTGGGCTGCACGCACTATCCGTTGCTCAAAACCGCGCTCGCCCGCCGCGCCGGCCCGGCGGTGCATCTCGTGGACAGCGCCCACAATTGCGCGCTGGCCGTGCAACGCCTGCTCGCGGAATCGGCGCTGGCCGCGCCAGACGAAAATTCCGGCCTGTTGCGCGTGGCGCTGACCGATGCCAGCGACAGCTTTCTGCGCGTGGCCGAGCGCGCCCTGGGGCTGGATGTCGGCGACGTGGAATTGCGCAGCGTGCAAGGCGTTCACAGCGCGGTGTGACGGCTAATTTTCAACACAGAGGAACAGAAACGGAAGCACCGAGGCAGAAGAGGAAAGCAAAGTAGAAAGTGGAATTTAGAAAGTATAAAATTCTTTTCCTCAGTGTCCCTCGGTGCCTCTGTCTTTGTGTCCTCGGTGTTAAAATCTCTCCAGCCATTTCCGCCAGCGACATCAGTTTCGTCCCTGCCCTTCGACGCCCGCGCCGCCTTCATCGCCGGCCAGGCCAAGAGCGGCACCACGCTGCTCGTCGCGCTGCTCGACGGCCATCCCGAGTTGCTCGCGCTGCCCGAGGAAACGGCTTACTTCCCGACCGTCCTCACGAAATACGGCCGCCGCTCCCGGCGCGAACAATTCGACTACCTCACCCGCCAATCGCTCGCCCGCCTGCTCTTCGGCGGCGCGTGCCGCTGGGGCCGGCGCGACGCGGCCTACGCGGAATTTCCGCGCGCGGAATTGCTCGCCCGTTTTGAAGAACTCGCGTTCCATCCCGACAACGCCCGGCGCGACCTCCTCGCGCTGCTGCTGGAAGCCTACGCCGACACGCTCGGGCGGCCCTTGGATTCCGTGCATCGCTGGCTCGAGAAAACTCCGGCCAACCGCGACCATCTGCGCGCGATCCACGCTCGCTTTCCCGCCGCCAAAGTGCTGCTCACCGTGCGCGATCCGCGCGCCATTTTCGCGGCGCGCATCGCTTTGGAAAAAACCCGCCGCACCCGGCGATTCTCCGCCTGGCTGTGCGTCGCACACTGGCGCGCGACGGCGCGGCTGGCCTTGCAGCAGGAGGAAGAAAACGCCGCCGACCCGGCGACGGCCACCGCGCGGCGGCTCCTCGTCGTGCCTTACGAACGCCTCGTCGCCGACCCGGCCGCCTGGCTCGCGCGCGTGTGCGAATTTCTCGAAGTCGCCGCCGACCCACTCACAGTCGCCGCGCTGCTCACGCCGACCAAAGCCGGCCTGCCGTGGACGGGCAACTCGGCCTCCGAAGCCGCCTTCGACGCCGTGACCACCGAGCCGGTCACGCGCTGGCGGCACGCGCTCACGCGCGACGAGATCGGCTGGATCGAATGGCATTGCCGCGACCTGATGCCGCGCCTCGGCTACCAACCGCTGCTGCCCCGCCGCGCCCTGCGCCACTGGTGGCGCCCCGCGCGCGGAGAGACTCCGCGCGAGTATCTCAAGTCCCGCTGGCAATCACTGCGGCAGCGGATTTAAGTCTTGTTGTGCTTGCGAAGAACCTCGTAAATAGCGCGAAAGAAGCCGCCGTGTGGCTCTCGCTCGTGGATACGTTTGGCGACAAAATCGAAGGGATAAATTCTCCACTCTTTGGGATGGCGCACACAATAAATTTCTCCATCTTCAGCCAATTCCATGCACCACTGGAAGCCGAGGTCGGAGACCAACCGCTGGCCCAACAGTGCGCCTAAGCCATAGCAGACAACGTTGTCGGCAGGCTTGTTGCGTTCCGGATCAGCGGCCCATGCATTGTAAGTCGCGTCGAGATCATCAGGCACAGATAGGCGTTTCTCGTGCCCGAGATAGTGGGTGCAAACCTCACGCCCGCTTTGCATGGCGTGCTCCACAAAGCGTTGCTCCTCGAGGTTCAAACTACGGAACCCGGGCATCTGTGGCATAAAGTAAAGAAGCGGAAATTTAACGAGCGTTGGACAACAGCTCATACGACAGCACGCTCAAGCAATACAGCGCCGCGGTCTCGACGCGCAGGACGATGGGGCCGAGCGTGATCGGGCGGCAGCCGGCGCTGCGGGCGAGGGAAAGTTCGGCGGGCGTGAAATCGCCCTCGGGACCGACGAGCACGAGCGCGCTGGCGGGGCGCGGCTGATTCGGTCGGGCGGCGGCGAAGTCGGCGAGGTATTCGCGCAAGTGCCGGGCGTCGGTTTGCAACGAAGCGATGAGCATCAGTTCGAACGCGCCGCGGCCGAGCGTTTGAAAAAATGCCTTCGGCGTCTGCGGCAGGCCAATCTCGGGCAACCAGTTTTGGCCGCACTGCTTGGCGGCTTCGATGGCGACCGCCTGCCATTTCTCGCGCCGGGCGGCGGCTTCGGCGGGGTCGAGCCGGGAGACGACGCGCTCGCTGAGCAACGGCAGCACCGCGCCGGCGCCGAGTTCGACGGATTTTTGCACGATGAAATCCATGTTTTTCCCCTTGGGCACGGCTTGCGCGAGGGTGATGCGGCAGGGCAGGGGCGGCGTTTTGGCCATCTGGCGAACGCGCAGACGCACGCCGGATTTTGCGCTGGCGTTGTCGTCGGCGATTTCCGCCGTGGCTTCGACGCCGCGGCCGTTGAAGACGACGACTTTGTCGCCGGCCTTCAACCGCAAAACATGGAGCGCGTGGTGCGACTCGGCTTCATCGAGCCGCAGGTCGTCGGGATTCCAAGCAACGGGTGGAATGTAGAAACGGTGCATGGTGGGAAAAAGCTCGAAGCCCAAAGCTCCAAGCTCGAAACAAGCTCAAAGTTCAAAGCTCGAAAACCACTGTTGAAGACATCTGAGCGCTCCGCCTTGAACTTGAAAATTTGAGCTTGTTTCGAGCTTAGAACTTAGAGCTTTGAACTTCCCGCGCAGCGGGCTGCGGGCTTCAGCGGAAAAAGTCCTTCGCCTTCTCAAAAAATGATCGGTGCAGCGGACTGTTTTCCTCGCCGCAACTGGCGGCGAATTCTTCCAGCTTGCGGCGCTGCTCGGCGTTGAGCCGCGTGGGCACTTCGACGGCGACGTGGACGAGCAAATCGCCGCGCGCCTTGGTGTTCAACGCCGGCATCCCTTTGCCGCGCAGGCGGAAAACCGTGCCACTCTGCGTGCCCGGCGGCACGCGCAAAGAGCCTTGGCCTTCGAGCGTCGGCACCTGTATTTCCGCGCCGAGCGCGGCGATGGCAAACGAAATCGGCACCTCGCAGTGCAGGTCGTTTTCGTCGCGTTGAAAGATCGGGTGTTCCTTGACGTGCAGGACGACGTAAAGATCGCCCGGCGGACCGCCGCGGATGCCGCTCTCGCCGTTGCGCGACGAGCGCAGACGCGCGCCGTCATCGACGCCGGGCGGGATTTTCAGCTTGATGCGTGTGTTCTTTTCCTGCCGGCCTTCGCCGCCGCAACCGCGGCACGGTTTTTCGATGATCGTGCCGGTGCCGCGACAACGCGGGCAGGTCTGCGAAACCTGGAAAAATCCGCGCGACGTGATGACCTGGCCGCGTCCCTGGCAGGTGCGGCAAGTCACCGCCTGGCTGCCGGCTTCGGCGCCGCTGCCGTGGCAAACGTCGCACTCCGAGAGCTTGCGGATTTCGATTTCTTTTTCGACCCCGTTGGCCGCTTCGTCCAGCGTCAGCTCCAGGTCGTAGCGCAAGTCGGCGCCGCGCTGGCGCCCCTCCTTGTCGCGCCCGCCGCCGCCGCCGCCGCCGAAAAATTGCTCGAAAATTCCCCCCGCGCCGCCGTCGCCGCCGCCGGCCGCCGCGCCGAACATCTCGCGGAAAATATCCATCGGATCGTGGAAGCCGCCGCGCGCACCTCCGCCGCCAGCGCCCGCCGCGAAGGCCGCGTGGCCAAAGCGATCGTAGGCCGCGCGTTTGTCGGGGTCGGAGAGCACGTCATACGCTTCGCCGATTTCCTTGAAGCGTTCCTCGGCCTTCGGGTCGCCGGGGTTTTTGTCGGGATGAAACTGCACGGCCAGCCGGCGGTAGGATTTTTTCAGTTCCTCGCCGCTGACATTGCGCTGGACGCTGAGGACTTCGTAGTAGTCGCGTTTAACGGTTGCCATCTATTTTGAAGAAAGTTCTAAGCTCGAAGTTCTAAGCTCAAAGCAAGTTCAAAGCTCAAAGCCCAAAGTCCGTGCTGACTGGCGGGAAATTCTGGTTTTGAATTTGGAACCTTTGAGCTTGTTTCGAGCTTCGAGCTTGGGGCTTCGAGCTTCCGCCGCTAGGCGGCTCCTTTGGAAACGAACACGTTGGCCGCGCGCAGCAGCCGGTCTTTCAATTTGTAACCGCGCCGAAGCTGCCGGACGACGTGGCCTTCGGGCACTTCGGCGCTCGGTTCCTGGCCGAGAGCTTCGTGCAAATTCGGATCGAATTTCTCGCCCGCCGCGTCGATGGGCGTGACGCCGTGGTCGCGCAGGAAATCGTCGAGCTGCTTGCTCACCATCGCCATGCCGTTGACCACCGCCGACTCGCCCGCGCCGGCGGCGCTGCGGGCCGCTTGCAGGCCGAGTTCAAAGTTGTCCAAAATCGGCAGCAGCCGTTCGAGCAGCGAGGTGTTGGCGAAGCGGATCGCGTCTTCTTTTTCCCGCGCGGCGCGCTTGCGGAAGTTCTCGAAATCGGCTTGCGAACGCATCGCCAGATCGCGGTATTTTTCCGACTCGGCCTGCGCTTTGGCGGCGATGACGACCGGATCCTGCGGATCGGCCGGCGCGTCGGCGTCGGACGACGCGGGCGCGGCGTGAGGCAGCGGATCGTCGGCGGTGGAAATCGGGGTCGTGCTCATAAAGGAAAAAAATTTCGGTCCAGTCGAAAAACGGACCGACAAGGTAGCTCAAACCTTGCGGATGACAATGAGCGTGATGTCGTCGTTCTGCGGCTGGTTGCCGCAAAAGGCGCGCACGTCGTCGGTCAGGCGCTTGACGACCGTGGCCGCGCCCTCGGGCGCGCTGGCCTGCACGACGGAGTTCATGCGTTCGAGGCCGTATTCCTGGCCGTTCTCGTCCAGCGCCTCGGTGATGCCATCGGTGTAAAGAATGAAGCAATCGCCATGTTCCAGCGGCACCGCGGTATTGCGCGTGAGCCGGTCAAAGACCGTGCCGCTGTCGATGCCGAGCGCCATGCCGGGCGGGTTGATCTTGACGACTTTGCCCGTGGCCGCGCTGTAGAGCAGCGGCGCGTCGTGCCCGGCGCGGCAGAAGCTCAGCTCGCCGGCCGCGTGGTCGAGGATCGCGTAGGCCATTGAGATGAACATGTCTTCCTTCATGTCCGGGAAGAGCTGGCGGTTGACCTTGCGCAAGGCGTCGGCCGCGCTCGGATTGTGCGGCGCCTGGGAACGCAGCACCGAACGGCACATCGCCATGATGAGGCTGGCCGGCACGCCCTTGCCCGACACGTCGGCGATGGCGACGCCGAAGTGCTGGTCATCAATCGTGAGGTAATCGTAATAATCGCCGCTGACCTGGCGGGCGGGGACGTTGATGCCGGCGATCTCGAAGCCGGGCACCTCGGGCGAAGCGGCCGGCAGCAGGATGCGCTGGATGTCGCGCGCGATCTCCAGGTCGCGGTCGAGGTTCTTTTTTTCGTTGACCTCTGAATAGACAATCGCGTTGTAAAGCGCGAACGCCGACTGCTCGGCGATGGATTTGAACACCTCGAAATCCGGCAGCGTGAACGCCCGGCCTTGCGGACCGTTGGCCAGCGCGAGCACGCCGAGTTTCTGGTCGGCATACGACAGCGGCGCGGCGATGACCGACTCGGTTTTCCCCTTGCTGCCGCCCTGCAACTGGACCAGCAAGCCGTCCTGCGCCAGGCTGGGCAAAAACAGCGGCTCCTGCTTTTGCCAGACGCGCGCCAGCAAGCCGTCCTCCTTGTTGACCGGGTGCAGGCGCAGGTAGCTGTCGAGCGCCATGGGCGTGACCTCGGCTTGCTGGAGGATGTGCTTGGGCACGTTGACCAGCGGCGGACAGCCTTTGGAGAGAAATGTCGGCACCAGCGTGCTGCCCGTGCGGTCCACGAGGTAGAGCGCGCCGCCATTGGCGTCGAGGATGCGCGCCGCGCCTTCCACGATCAGCCGGTGCAGATCGGACGCCCGGATGTTCTTGCCCGAAAACGCCGAGCCGAGGCCGTGCAGGAAATCGAAGACGCGCGTCTCCTCGACTTTCATCGCCTCGCGCTGCCGCCGCAGCAACGCGATGAGGCGCATCCCGCGGCGGTGCAAAAGATAGGCGACCGCCAGCGTAGCGAGCCAAAGCCCACCGAGAATGATGGACGACCACCACATGGTTTCCGCAGTCTAGTCTGCGGAACCTTCGCGCTGCAAATCTTGCTTCAAATAATCGAGCACGTCCTTGAAACGGGAAAGATTCCGTGGATCGGCGTCGATGAGCGCCTGGTGCGCGGCGAGCATCGTTTCCGCCGTCGCCTGCCGGTCGGCGCGGGCGGCGGGCAATTCCTGGTTGGCGGCGGCGTCCAACTCGGGGATGGACGTGCCGTTTTTCTCGTGCCCCGCGTTCGCCGCCGGCTGCTCGTCGGCCACATCGAGGATCTGGTCCAGACCGAGGCCGTGCAGGAGATCGGCGTTGCGCTCGTTGCAGCGAAAGACATGCAAGTTGCCCTGGCCGAGTGACTGGAGTTGCAGCGCGATGCCGGTGAGGGTTCCCATGAAGGTGGAATCCATCATCGGACACTCCGCCAGATCGACCACGAACTCGCGGTGCCCGCGCCGGATCATTTCCTTGGCGAACTGCTTGACGCCGCCACTGTTCAAAAACGAGCCGCGCCCGCGCACCCGCAGGCAGACAACTTTTTCGTTAAAACCAACGAGAATTTGGGGGGCAGAATTGCTCACGAGAGATGTTGCCTAGGGACGTTCGCTGCCACAATCGGGGCTGTCAAACCGTCGCGCAGCCCGCGGCCGCGCTGGACCGCGCGGACTTGGAGGGTTGAAAAAGAGACGGGTCGCGCGGCAGATTCATTCATCCATTTAACGTTTCCGCCAGCGCTGTTTGCCGTCTCGCGGCGCACGATTCAGCCCGAAAAACTCGCTTCCTCACGTCACCGCCAGAGATACGATTGGCCCAGCGCCACGATCCGGCCGCTGTTGGTGCCCGGCGGCGCGCCCGCCCGCTCGACGAGCAGGACGCGCCATTCCGTCACCCGGCCATCCACCAGGTAATCGTCGCCGGTTACCTGAAATTCCGTGTGGAAACTGCCGAGCGCGCCCGGATACGCCACCTCGCGCGCCTGCACAAATGGCCCGAGCCGTTGCTGGCGATATTCCAGGCGCACGACGAGATCGGCGCGGCGGTTGGCGCGCCAGAAGAACGTGAAATAATTGCCGTAACGATCCCGCTCATCGTTCGGCGTGATCGCGCCGTAGAGCAGGCGCTTGCGCTCGAACGCGATGGAGCGTTCCTCGTTCGGCTGCGCGCGGGTAAACCGGAGGGATTCGAGGAAATAAAGCTTCGTCTTGCGAAACTCGAACGCCCCCGGCTCGAGTGCCAGCGGCAACGCGCCCGCCCGGTCCACCTGCACCGTCGCCGGCTGCCGGTCGGCGCGGGCGAGCGCCCCGAACGGGAACGCCAGGAGAAGAAAAACCATCCAGCGGAATGCCGCAACTCTGTGCATTCCCGCGATGTAAACCGACACCGACGCCCGTGGCAAGGTGGAACGCCGATTTGGTAGTCGGAATGGGCTTCCCGCCAAGTCCGCAAAGTCGCCAAGGAGGGAAGGGCGGTTGTTCCTGTCATCCCGAGCGCAGTCGAGGGACCTCTTGCTGCTTGCTTTGGTTCGCAGCACGCCGTGAAAGCAGATTGTGCATCCACCGAGCCAGACGATCAGCAAGCGATCCCTCGACTGCGCTCGGGATGACAAATTAAAAAAACTTCCTCCGTCTTCTCCCCCCTTGGCGACTTTGCGGACTTGGCGCGAGGCACCTTCCGTTTCCCCACCGCCAATGCGCATCAAATACCAACGTGGCGTCCACCTCCCCGACTTCGACCTCTGGCTCGACCCGCACGACGACCGGCCGTTTGCCTTCGTCTCCCACGCGCACAGCGACCACATCGGTCGCCATCGCGAGACGGTGCTCTCCGCCGCCACGGCGCAATTGATGCACGCCCGCCTCGGCCACAACCTCTCCCGCCGCGAGCACATCCTCGCCTTTCACCAGTCCGCGGAAAATATCCGGCCCGGCTTGCGTTTCACCCTGCTGCCCGCCGGCCACATCCTCGGCTCGGCGATGTTGTTTTTAGAAAACCTCGCTGCCGACGGCGGCGAAAGCCTGCTCTACACCGGCGATTTCAAGCTTCGCCCCGGCCTCAGCGCCGAGCCAGCCGAGACGTGCCACGCCGACACGCTCATCATGGAAACGACCTTCGGCCTGCCGCGCTTCGTCTTCCCGCCAACGGCGGAAATCGTCGCCGCCGTCGTTCGCTTTTGCGTCGAGGCGCTCGAAGACGACGCCGTGCCCGTGCTCTTCGGCTATTCGCTCGGCAAAGGCCAGGAAATCATCGCCGCCCTCGCCGGAGCCGGCCTGCCCGTCGTGCTCCACGGCGCCGTCCATCGCATGACCGAAGTCGTCCGCACGTTGCGGCCCGATTTCCCGCCCGCCGAACGTTACAGCGCCACCGCCGATCTCACGGGAAAGGTGCTCATCTGCCCGCCCAGCGCCGCCAATTCGCGGATGTTGCAAAAAATCAAATCCACCCGCACGGCCATGCTCACCGGTTGGGCGCTGAACCCCGGCGCGCACTTCCGCTACGGCACCGACACCGCATTCCCGCTCAGCGACCACGCCGATTATCCCGACCTCCTGCGCTTGGTGGAACTCGTGCGCCCGCGCCGCGTGCTCACCCTGCACGGCTACGCCGCCGCGTTCGCCCGCGACCTGCGCGAACGCGGCGTGGAAGCTTGGGCGCTGAGCGAGGAAAATCAGCTCGATCTCGCCCTCAGTGGGCCGACCGCGGCCGGCGCGTTGCATCCGGCCGCAACTGCCCCCGACAAGCAGGAAAGCGCCGCACGCATCCAAGAAACGGCCATCGACAACCAGGAAATCGCCGCTGACAGCAGAGAAATGGCCACGCGCACCGCCGAAATGGTCGCGCCCCGCGCGAAAACCGCCGCGCGCACCCCGGCGCTGCCTGCGCCCGGCTCCGCAAGTGCCGCCCACCGGGGAGAAACCGTCGCAGGCCATCCGCCGACTGCTGCCGACAGTTCTGCCGGGGAGGCCGCGGGCGAAAGCCACGTCGCGCCAGCCGACGCCCTTTCCCGCTTTGTCTCGGTCTGCGAGGCGATGGCCGGCACGACGGGCAAACTCAAAAAAACCGAATATCTCGCCGCCTACTTCCGCACCCTTGACGACGTGGCTTTGCCCATCGCGACGCTTTACCTCGCCGGCCGCGCCTTTGCCCAGAACGACCCGCGCGTGCTCAACGTCGGCAGCGCCGTCGTGCGCCGCGCTCTCCTCGCCGCCAGCGGCGTGCCCGAGGCGCGCTACCGCGAATTGAGCGCCGCGCTGCCCGATCAAGCCGAAACCACTTTCCTGCTCCTGCGCGAGCGCGAGCGCGCCCGCGATGCAGAGGGACGCGACCGCGCGCGCGGTGAAAAGGGGAGCGCGGGCTTCCAGCCCGCCCCGTCCGGCATCCTGCCGGATGGACCTACAGGCAGGGACGCCTCTCCGGAGCATCCGAAGAATCCTCCGGATGCGCGCACGAATGCTCCACCGAAGCAAAACCAAGTCACGGACGCCCCGGAAGTGCGTCCCTACCCATTGGAAAGCCGTCCGGCAGGGATGCCGGACGGGGCGGGCTGGAAACCCGCGCTCCCCTTTTTCACCCTCGCCGATTCCCATGCGCTTTTCACCGCGTTGGCTGCAGCGCGCGGGCCGCTCATCAAAACGGAAATTCTCCAGGAAGCCCTCGCCCGGCTACCGGCGGCGGAGGCGCGATACGTTGTCAAAATCCTCGGCGGCGAGTTGCGCATCGGCTTGAAAGAAGGACTCCTCGAAGAAGCCCTCGCCGTCGCGTTCGACCGTCCGCCCGACGCGATCCGCGAGGCAAACATGCTCCTCGGCGACCTCGGCAAAGTCGCCTTGCTGGCGAAGAGTAACCGGCTCGCGCAAGCGGAATTGACATTGTTTCAGCCGATCAAGTCGATGCTCGCCAGCCCGGAGCCGACGGCTGAAGCCATCTGGGCGCGACACGAGGAACTCAACGCGGTGGTCGGCGGCGGCGAGGCGGACGGGGAATCTCAACTCAATGATACGAAGGCACAGAGATTCACGCAGGAAAACGATGGTCAGGACGCCGTTTCTTCGGATTCCTTTGCCGCTTCCCTCTGCGAGTCTCCGCGCCTTTGCGTCTCTGCGTTGAATGAACCCGCCGTCCCCGCGGCAACTGTCGTTTGGATCGAGGACAAATTCGACGGCGTGCGCGCCCAACTGCACCGCGCGGCGGACGGGCGGGTGGAGATTTACTCCCGCGACCTGCGGCGCGTCACCGCGCAGTTCGACGAAATCGCCCGCGCCGCGAGCGCGCTGCTGCGGGACGTGGAAGTCATTCTCGACGGCGAGATCGTGGCGTATCAGGAAGGCCGGAAGCTGACCTTTTTCGACCTGCAAAAACGACTCGGCCGGCGCGAGGCGGATTTGTTCATGCAGGAAACGATCCCGCTGAGTTTTTTCGCCTTCGACCTGCTGCGGCTCGGCGACCGCGCGTTGCTCGGCGAACCGCTGGCGACGCGACGGGCGTTGTTGGAAACGCTGCCCTGGCAGCCGCCCTTGCGTCTGGTCGAGGTGACGCAAGCCGCGAGTGCGGCGGAGATCGAGGCAACCTTCAACGCCGCGCGCGGACGCGCGAACGAAGGCTTGATCGTGAAAGACCCGCGGAGCTTTTACACTCCGGGCCGGCGCGGGCTGGCGTGGTTGAAATTAAAGAAGGAACTCGCCACGCTCGATGTCGTCATCGTCGGCGCCGAGTGGGGCCACGGCAAACGCAACCACGTCCTCAGTGACTACACGTTTGCCGTGCGCGACGAAGCGCGCGGCGGCGAGCTGGCGACGATTGGCAAAGCGTATTCTGGCCTGACCGACGCCGAGATCGCCGAGCTGACGCCGCAGCTACAGGAAAGCACCATCGAGGTGCGCGGGAAGTATCACGCCGTGCGCCCGGAGATCGTGCTGGAGATCGCGTTTGACTCCATTCAACCGAGCACGCGGCACACGAGCGGTCTGGCGTTGCGTTTCCCGCGCATCAAAGCAATCCGCGCGGACAAAACGCCAGCGGAGATTGATACGGTGGAGTTTGCGCGCAAGCTTTGCCCGACGGAGCCGTGAAGTTCTAAGTTCCAAGCTCTAAGTTCTAAACAAGTTCAAAGCTCGAAGCTCAAAGGATAAAATGGAGCGTGCCGCGTGTTGCGCCTGGAGCTTTGAATTTGAATTTTGAATTTTAGATTTGTTTAGAACTTAGAGCTTGGGATTTAGAACTTCCGCCGCAGGCGGCCTTTTATGTCGTTCCCCATCCGCCGAAATTTCAGCCGTCACGCGCGCGCCTTTCGCGCGGCGGACGCCTACGTCGTCAGCATCCAAAAAGCCGGCCGCACCTGGGTGCGCGTATTTCTGGAAGCTTACTTCGACGCCTGGCGTCAGGCCGGCGGCGCGCAGGATCGGCCCGCGCCGCCGACGCTGCATTACACGCACGACCTTTGGGAATTCTACGAAAAAGTCCCGCGCTACGAACGCCTCCGCGGCAAGTGGCTCATCCCGCCCGGCGATGCGCGGCGCAAACTGAAATTGCTCGTCGCCCGTGATCCGCGCGACGTGATGGTGTCGCTCTATTTTCATCTGACAAAACGTTCGCGCCGTTTCGAGGGCGACATCTCCGCGCTCCTGCGCGACCCGCAGCTCGGCGTCGCCCAAATCGTCGGCATTATGAACCGCTGGCTGCGCGAATGGCGCGGCCCGCGCCTGCACATTTTGCGCTACGAAGATGCCCGGCACAATCCGCGCACGGCGTTTGCCGCAGCCATCCGCTTCCTGCTGCCCGCTGCCGAGCCAGACCCGGTGGCGCTGGCTCAGGCCATCGAGCTTTCGAGCTTTGAAAACATGCACCGGCTCGAAGCTCACAGCGCCGACGCCAAAGGCAGCCTCATCGTCGCCCGCGCCGGCTTGGACAAGGACGCATTGCGCCCGGCGGATGCGGCGGACGCCAATTCGTTCAAGACCCGCCGCGGCAAAGTCGGCGGCTACGTCGATTATCTCAACGCGGAAGACATCGCCTTTCTCCACGCCGAAGTCGCCAAGCTCGATCCGCGCTACGGATACGGAGGGCGGAGGAGTTGAGAGTTGTTAGTTTAAGAGTTGAGAGCCGGAGAGACTGCAAGCGAAGCAGGCTGCGCATTTTCATCCGAAGCTCTCAACTCTCAACTTTCCCCTGACACCTCGGGCACCAGCACGTCGTCCGGCCGCCGATAGTCGCCCGCTCCAACGCCGCGCCGCAGCCGCGTCGCGGACAAAATCCGCCCGGCTCCCAACGGTGCAGAAACAGCCACGTCGGCGGATACGTCCAGTTGTCCGAGATGACTTCGCTCGCCGTCTGCGCCACCCAGCGGATTTGTTGGAAAAGCTCCGTCAAGCGCCGCTTGTCCGCCGCCACCGCGCCGGCGGGCGTCGCCGGATGCAGGCGCGCGCGCCAGAGGATTTCGTCCGCCATCCAGTTGCCGACGCCGGGGAATTTTTCCTGCATTAAAAGCGCCGCTTTCAACGGCGACCGCCGGCGGCGTTGCAAAAAATCCGCCAGCCCGTCGCGTGTGAATTCGGCCGAGAGCACCGACGGCGCGAGACGCGTCCACCAAGCCGGCGGCTCCGCGCCTTCGTGAAAAAGAATACGCCCGAAATGGCGTTGATCCTCGAACACCAGCGCCCGCCCGCCGTCCTGCCGCAAGACGAGGTGATCGTGTTTGCCCGGTTGAAAATCCGCCGTCGTCTCAACTCGCAAATCTCCGCGCATCCCGAGATGCACGCCGAGCCAGAGCCGCGTCTTTTCCCCTTTGCCCGGCAGCGGCTCGAAGTGAAAGAGCATCTGCTTGCCGTTCGCCTCCGACCGGCTGAGCACACGCCCCGGCAGCCGCCGGCGCAGCGCCGCCACGTCCGTGCCGCGAAAGACGCGAATCTCCGGCCGCGCGATGAGGACTTCGCGCACCGCCGCGCCGAGTCCGACGTTCCATTGGCGGCGCGCGTGTTCGACTTCAGCAAGCTCGGGCATGGGAATGGATTAAAAGAAAAAAACGATACGCCCCGAGCGCAGACGTGGCTGCCAGGAAAACGACGCGCTTGCGCAGACGAAACGCCCCGTTTATTTTCCGCGTTCCGTGCAACGCGGCTTGCGCCGTTTTTTTTGCGCTGGCAACGCCAGGGTAGCTCAGCGGTAGAGCAGGGGACTCATAAGCCCTTGGTCGGGAGTTCGATTCTCCCCCCTGGCAGGCAATTTGGATTCAGTGGCTTATGATTAGAAAAGCTGTTGAACGAAACTAGAGTGAACTCGATCCTGCGTAGTATCGAGCTAACTTCGGCCCAGAGAACGCCAACACCTTTCGATGTGACCCTATTCCGAACTCCGCGCCGCTATGCGTTGACTAATCCGCCTTCAACGATTCCGACTGGCTCCGAAAAATAACGCCAAGCACAATATGCCAGAAATCCAAGCACACGGGTTCAGTTTTGAGAAATGGGTCCGCGATCATTTCTTCGCGGGCTATAGTGGCACATACATGCAGAAGTGGGATGTGCCGCCGGAGCACAACATCCACCCTGTTGTTCCCCAGCAGTTCCACCGCCTTCCCGTTTCCATCAAGACCACGAAAATGGGTAACCCCATTGGCTTGGGCGATGTGCTTCGTCAACGCCAGATCGACCACGATTTTTTGATGATCGTCGGCTTCTGGGAACAACGCACGAAGACTGAGAAATGGTTTGTGGATATCGGTTGCGCGATGTTCCTCGCCGCGGACTGGCAGGCGCTTTGGGGGCAGCTAACCCTCGCCGAAATTTCCGTAATTGATGCGGTGGTAAAGAATCAAAGTGCGCCCTATTCGATTGTTCGTGCCGAAGCGCAGCAGTGGAAACGACAGCCATCGGTCCGAACAACTACGCTCGTGATCAATCCAAAAATCGATTCTAAAATCCAGCGCCGGATTCAATGTTCACTGCCGAACAAATCGTTCTGGCAGGTGGCGGGACGGAAACCACAGAAGCAGGATAAGCCCGAACTGTGGAATGAAATCTTTCCCAATCCTATAAAGTCATCCGCCCGGATCTTCAATTGACGCCAGCTAGTTCTCGACCCTGTGCTCTCTTCTGCTCGCCCTCAGAGGTCATCACCAAGTTGTTTGCTTTTTGCAGGCACGCCGGGATTTTTAGTTCTGCTAGCGAAGATTTGGAAACGCTTAATGTCCCGACTCCCTTCGCTAGCCTTCGGACAGCCGCGCGCCCCAATTCACTGTTAAACCATCCAATCACACCCTCGCAATCAACCTCCACCAGCGGTGTAAGCACATGAATCCAGTCGTCCGCTTGTGCGGCCAACCCCGGCGGCACCAGTGTCGTCCGCCCATAACAGCCTGCGCCCACACGCACGAATAAAATCTCCCCTGGATGCACCACTGACTCGTCGCAAAACATCTCGCCGCTTCGCGCAATGTAGGCGCAGTTCTGGTCGAGTCTCAGGCAACCTTCTGGTGACACGTTTTTAGCGCGAATTAGTAACACGCGACGATCATTTGGCTGGACAAAGAACTCGCGCTTTTCTCCGTAGAGCGCATACCCTGTCCTCAAGCTGAATAAGTCACCCAATCGCACAGAGACGGTGTAGTCCTCAACGAGCAAAGCGTGAGCTTCCGGCCGCCAGTCCTCTGAGCTTGCTAAGACGACTTGCTTCCAGCGTGGTTCAACCTTCCGCCAGTCCGGGAGTCGCAATGGCTTCAATTCGCTGATATCATTGCATTCCAGCAATGCCGTAGGCTCGCGATAAGGTTGGGCCGAGACCGGGAGCCGTCGTGCCACGAGTATATTTGTTTTAGCCGTCGTCCCGTTGAAGATGCCACGTGGTAAGCTGATGATCGCTTCCACATGCGTCCGGCAGAGAAGCCAGTCGCGCACATATCTGAAAGGTTTATTGCTTAGCGGGCCGTCCGGAAGGATGATGGCTATTCTGCCGTTCAGCTTCACTAGCTTCCAAAACAGCTCCAAGAACAAAACTTCGAGGCATTGCGATTTTCGACCCGCACCTAAGTCATAACCCAGCAGCAAGTCCGCCCGCCTTTCAAGACTGGTCTGCGCACTGAACGGTGGATTTCCAATCGCCAAATCGTAGTTACCCCAAACATCGACCAAAGCCGAAAGCGCATCGCCTTCTACGAAACGTTTTCTAGAGACCATTCTGTTAGCTACAGCCGCATAGTGCGGATCAATTTCGCAGGCGTGCAATTCAAGGCCTTTAGGTGCCGCTCGTAGGAAGGAACCGTCCCCACAACTCGGATCAATCATCCGCGCTCCGGCACGCACTCCGACCAGTCTAAACATGCATTCCGCAATGATCTCAGGCGTAAAGAATTGGCCGATCATCGGTTCAGCGTACAAGAACACGTACATAGTGCAAGTTGGAATAGTGTTAAAGTTTGAAAATTCAGCTGCTCGCAATCAAGCAGTGATGTGAGCTGATCGAGCGAACTATACTACTACCGAGAAGCGTTTGGAGTCGCCTGCGACCTACTGCATGGACCCAACTGGGATTTCGGTTCTCCTCCTTTGCAGTTTGTCGCTGATTTTTCAGCGAGCGGCCTGACGGGGCGTTGCAATCGCTGCTACCTGCTCCCCGACCGCGCCGGGCTGACGCGGCGCCGGCGCGCGGGTGCGGATGGGGATGGCGTTGGAGTTGCCGCGGCTGCGGGCGTGTTGTTCGGCGCGCCGGAGAGGAACCAGCGCACGCCGCGGGTGCGGATTTCGCGGGAAGTGGCTTGCACGTCGTCGAGCGCCAGCGTCGCCGAAGTGCCGACGCCTTGGAGCGTTAATTCCAATTGGTTCAGGCGGCGCAGCGTCTCCCGGCTTTCGCTCAAGCGTTCCCGGAGCTGATTGGAGGCTTCGTTGAAGTTGTGCATCGTTTGCGCCAGGTCCGTCTCCTGCGGCGCGGCGTTGGCTCCCTGGGTCCGGCTGCTGGAGAGCGCTTGCGCCACTTTGCCGAATCCCTGCGCCACTTTGCCGAATTGGTCGATCGTGCCGCTCAATTGGCTGACGAGCGCGGCCATCCGCGTTTGCTCGCCTCCTGCGGCTGTCGGAACGGCGCTGGGTTCGTTCAACGGGCGCACCACCTTCTCCACTTGCGCAATGGTTTCGTTCAGCGTGCCGATCAGCGTGCTGAGTTGCGCGCGCAAGGGAGTCAGGTTTTCCGCCACCTGGGCGGCGAGCATTTCCTTGACGCTCTGTTCGGGCTGGACGGTGATCACGACCGGCGGCGTCGTCGGGCGGTTGCCGCCGCGCGTGGCGGTCAGTTGGATGGTGACCTGGCCGATCAATTGCGGGACGGTTTCGAGGCGGGCTTCCGTGACGTTCCACTCCCGCGTGTCCCAATCCTGCCCGGCTTGTTGCTCCTGCCATTGGATCACGAGTTGGAACTGGTCGTCGGTCTTGGAATAGGTCCAGGCTTGCACGTGCCCGACCGCGCAACCGCGCAGGCGCACCTCGGTGCCGCGCGTGACGTAGTCCAGGTTTTTGACCACCAACCCGCGCAGGTTGGCCGGACCGGCGGCACGGCTGCTGGTCGTCCAGCGAATCCACCAACCCAGCGCGCGCGTGCGGGCATCGCGCCAGGGACCGTTGGTCAAACCCAGCAGGCCGAGCACGAGCAGAAACAAAATTATCCCCACCGAGGCGAGCCGGCGGGATCGCCAGCGGCGGCGCGCCGCGCCCGTGGCCGGCAGCAGGCGGCCCAAGTGAACACCGCTCGCGGCAGGCGGAGCGGCAGCCTTGTCCTTCTTCGCCTGGCCGTTCGGTGGCGCAAAGGGCATTCTCATGGGCTTCTTCGGCGCACTCCCGCCTTCCTACGAGCGGAGCACTGCCTTGCCAAGCGCGATTTTTCCGTCGTCATCGCGGCTTGGTTGCGTCGTGGGTCGCATCGGTAAAGAAGAGGTGGCTGGGCGGCGTGCGCAGGAATTGTTGGAAGGCGGCGCTGCGGCGCAACGTTTCCCGTCCGCCGTAAACCAGCGCGCGTCCGAAGTCTGGGCCCACGCCCAGCAGGAGAAACCGGTCGCCCAGACGCAGCGCGGCTTGCAGATCGTGCGTGCAGATCAGCGCGCCTTCGAGGTCGCCGCGGCGCACCAGGGATTTGATGAGTTCTTCGATCTGGTAAGCCCGGTCGGGAGCCAGCCCGGCGGTCGGTTCGTCGCAGACGAGCACGCGCTTGCCGCCGGCCAGCGCTCGCGCGAGCGCGGCGCACGTCGCCTCGCCGGCGCTGAGTTCGTGGGGATAGGAATCCGCGTGCGCCTCGATCCCGACCAGACGCAGGAGCAGGTTGACCTCCCCGGCAATTTCCGCGACCTCCTGCGCGTGCACGGCGCGGGCCAGCGTGGGCGACAGCACCAGGGGCAGCGCGACGTTTTCGGCGACGGTCAGGGCGCGCGCGAGGGCGGGCCGCTCGAACACCACGCCCAGCACGCCACGCGCTTTCCGGCGCGCGGCTTTGTCGGCCAGGTCGCATCCGCAGACGCGCACGACTCCCGGCTCGGCGGCGAACAAGCCGGCCAGGTAATGGACGAGCAAACTCTTCCCGCTGCCGTTGGCTCCGAGCACGATGAGGATTTCCCCCGGCTGGCAGGCGAAGCTCAGGGTCGGCGCCTGCGCCGGGCCGATGGATTGCCGCAACGCCAGCCCTGTCACCGCGATCGTCTCGCCAGTCGCTCCCTGCCCGGATGCCGCCACGGCCCGGGGAGTAGTTGCGGAAGAAACCGGATGATCCACGGCGGCGGCGCGTTCGAGGCGGTGTGTCAGCTCACGGCAAAGGCCATGTTGATCGCGGTCACGCCGAGCATTGAGCAAACCACCGCGCGCCTCGCCGCCAGGCCGACCGCGCCCTGCCGGCTCGCGTCGGCTTGCAGGCCGAAGTAGCCGCCGAACAACGCCATGAGAAGGGCGCACACCGACGCCCGCACGACGATGAGACCGAGCGTCTCCCAGGCGGTGCCGGCGAAAAAAGCGTCAAAAAACACCGGCGCACTGCGGCTGCCCCGCCAGCCTGCGCCGAGCGTCCCGCCGACGGCCGCCGCATAGACGCTGCAAAGCGTGAGCGCGGGCATGGCCACGAGCAACGCCAGCGCCCGCGGCAGCAGCAAAAAATCGCCCGGATCGACGCCGATGGCTTCCAGCGAATCCGTCTCCTGCGAGATGCGCATCCCCGCCAGCTCGGCCGCCATGCCGACGATGCTGCGGCCGATGACCAGATACGCGGTGAGCAGCGGCGCGACCTGCTCGATGAAGATGCGCCCGTAGAAGCCGGGGAAATGATTTTCGTAAAACGCGGCGTAGCGACCGAGCGCCAGAAAGACGACGGTGCAACTGATCATGATGGAAACGATCACGACGACCGGGATGGCGCGCAGCCCCAACTCGTCGAGTTGCCGCAGACACTCGTCGCGGATCACCGTCCGGCTGAGCCAATGTCCGCGGCACAGCCCGAGCGCCGCGCGCCACAGCAGCCGCCAGAGACTCACCGGCTCGGTCCGGCGGGGCCGCCGAATCAGTGACCCGCCCGGCGTCGCGTCGATTGCCTTCGCCGTCAGCGCCCCGGCGAGCGCGCTGGGTTGAGATTCACCTGCCATTGGGATCGCCGTAGGATTTTTCCCTGCATGAATGCCAAGCCACTGCCCGTGCGGTCGCCGCGGTCTCCGCTCAGCCTGCGGCAACACAACTTGCAGGAGCAGTGGAAGCAATTGCAATGCGAAACTGGCGCGTCACCTGTCCGGCTGCGCCGTTTCTGGCGAGATCGCGACCGGCCGTTCTGGCGTTCCGACGCGGAAATCTACCGCTGGCTGAGCGCCCGCTTTCTGAGCGCGGGCGAAAATTTCCTGGTCATCGAAGTGGCCCGCGAAGGCTTGACCTGGTTTCCCGAGAATTGGCGGCTGCGCCACGCCCTCGCGCTCGCCTACGCGCGCTGCGGCGCGACCGTCGAGGCGGGCCGCCAACTGCGCTTCCTGCGGAAAACCACGCTGGCTCTGGACGCGGCGGCGCTCGGCGAAATCCACGGCTTGTCCGGCCGCATCCACAAGGACCTTTGGAACCTGGCGTTGACCGAGGAGGAGCGAGCCAAACATCTGCGCTTATCCGCCCGGCGTTATTACGAGGCTTTTCTGCAAACGGGAGCCCAAAGTTTTTACCTGGGCGTCAATGCGGCCGCGATGACCTTCCTCGCGAGCCAGCAGCCGCAGGGACAGCAACTGGCTGCAAAAACGCTGGAGCTTTGCCAGCAGGAAATCGCCTCTGGCAAAAAGGCCGACTACTGGCTGCTGGCGACCATCGCCGAGTGCGAGCTGATGCTCGACAAGCCGCCGGAAGCAGTCCGCAAATCCTACCAACAAGCGGCGCAAATCCTGGGTGATGGCCAGCGCGCCGATGCCGCGGCGACGCGTCGGCAAGCGCGCTGGTTATTGGCCGCAAAAGGCCAGGACTCCCAAGGGCTCGACGACTGCTGGCGCCGGCCGGCCGTAGTGCTCTTCGCCGGGCACATGACCGACCTGCCCGGTCGGCCGGCGCCCCGTTTTCCAGTCGGTGCGGTCGATCAAGTCGCCGCAGCCATCGCGCAGGAGCTGGCCCGGCTGGATGCGGCCGTCGGTTTTTCCTCGGCGGCGTGCGGAGCGGACCTGCTCTTCCTTCAGGCCATGCAAAGGCGCGGTGCGGAGACGCACGTCCTGCTGCCAATGGACCGGGCGGAGTTTCGTCGCATGAGCGTCGAGCGACCGGGCGATCCGGACGCCGCGAAGTGGAGCCAGCAGTTTGACGCCGCGCTGGATCACGCCACCAGCGTCACGGAATTAACGGAAAGCGCGCTGCCGGCGGCGGGCGTAATTTTCGACTACGCGAACCGCGTGCTGCACGGCATGGCGCGACAGAAGGCGCTGGGGTTGGACCTGCCGCTCCGCCCCTTGGTGGTTTGGGACGAGCAGCCCGGCGATGGTCCCGGCGGCACGGCGGGCTGCGTCCAAAATTGGAGCCGGAGCGCGCGAGTTTCCATCGTAACGCCTCGCCGGTTGGCTCCCGCGGACGGGCCTTCGCCAACTCCTGACGCCGATTCATTGATCCCAAGGCGCGACGCGTCCGGCGACCAGTTGGAGATTTTGGCCGCCCTGGCGATCAAGTTTGGCCACGAGGCTTCCGTCGCGACGGAAATGCCGCATTTTTTGCAAGCCGTGGCGGACGCCTTGGCGCCTTGGAAAAAGATGGCCGTCCACCATGCCGTCCAAGGCGCGCGGATCGAACTGATCTTCCGAAACGTCGAGGCGGCAGCTCACGTTGCCCTACGCCTGCTCGCGCAAATGCGCGCCGGGGACCGCTTTTGGGAAAACGGGCTGCGCATGGGCATCCACGCCGGTCCGATTGCCTTCACCCGCCAGTCGCTGCTGGGTGTGGATGAACCCGTGGGCGATCACGCGCGCAAGGCGTCGCACCTGCGCGACCTCGCCCTGTGGGATGATCGCAAGCCGCAAGTCCACGCCAGCCGCGAATCTGCGGCGCTCCTGTCCATTGACGAAAGCGCGCACGGCCTGCGCTGTGAATACCAGGGACTCTACGATTGGGGCGCGCCCTATGGTGAACAGGCGATCTACAGCGTGCGATTTAAGAACAGTCCACGCTAAACATTCATGTCAGGACAAGCACGCCCGGAAATCTTCGTCAGCGCCACCAGCAAGGACTTAAAATCCTGCCGTCAGCTCGTGAGCGACGCGCTGCTCACGCTCGGCTGCGTGCCGATCACGCAGGATCACTTCGCGCCCGACGCGCACACCGTGCGCGAGATGCTGCGCGCAAAGATCGCCGCCTGCGACGCCGTGATTCACCTGGCTGGGGAATGCTACGGCGCCGAGCCGCACGAGCAGGATCCGACCACGCCGCGCCGCTCCTACACGCAGCTCGAATACGACATCGCCCGCGAACTCAAAAAGACGCTCTACACGTTTCTGTGCGCGCCCGATTTTCCCTATGATGCCCACGAACCGGAGCCTGACGATCTGCGCGCTCTCCAACAGCAACATCGTGAGGAACTGACGACTGGCGATCATCTTTATCTGCCGATCAAAAATTCCCAGGAGCTGAACCTGCGCGTGCGCGAGCTGCAAACCCGCGTCGAATCTCTCTCGAAAGATCTCCAGAAAACGCGTTCCTGGCTCGGCCGCGGTGTCGCCGCCGCACTGGTGGCGCTGGCCCTCATCGGCGGCGTCCTTTTTCTCCTGCACCAGCGGGGCCAGCGCACGGAACAGCGCGCTGCCCAGGCCGAACAAAAGGCGCTCCAGGTCAGCGACGAACTCGACCGCTACCGCCAGGCCGTCCACGCGCTGGCGGAACGTTACGGCAAGGATGTCGAGCCGGGCCGACGGCTCTCGGAGCAGGAAAAATTCGACCGCGCGCTGGCCGCCGTCGCCGAGCAGCAAAAGATCAGCGTGCCCGAGTTGCAGGCGTGGATGGAGATTTTCGTCACGCAAGTGCGCGCCAATCCCGGCGCCGATTTCTATGATCGCGCGCTGGCCGACTTTGCGGAAAAACACTTCGCCGACGCCGCGGCCAACGCCACCAAATCGGCGGAACAATTCCGCACCCAGCGCGAGGCGGCGGAGAAGGTGGCCGCCGCCGCTGGCGAGCGCGCCGGTCAAGCCAGGGAAAAGGAACGTCGCGCCTGGTCGCTGGCGGCGGATGCCGAATTTGCCGCCGGGCATTTCGCCGCGTCCAGCGCGCCTTACCAGCAAGCGCTCGCGCTTTACGACGAAGCCAAAGAGCCGCTGCCCTGGTGCGCCGCCGCGCAAAATCTCCAGCGCGCGCTTTGGCGCGGCGGACGCTACCCGGAGTCCGAGGCACTCGCGCGCCGCTTGGTGGGAAAACACACCGCCTTGCAGGGCGCGGACCACCCGGACACGCTGGAAAGCATGAACTCCCTGGCGATCCTGCTTTTTGAAAAGGGCAATTACGCGGAAGCGGAGCAGTTGCAGCGGCATTGTCTGACGGTGCGCGAACGCACGTTGGGCGCGGAAAATCCCGCGACCCTGCAAAGTCTCAACGGTCTGGCGTTGGTGTTAAAAGACAAAGGCGACCTGGCGGGCGCCGAGGAGCTGTCGCGTCGCTGCCTGGTGGTGCGCGAGCGGGTCTTGGGCAAGGACCATCTCGACACGCTTTTCAGCGTCGCCAACCTGGCCGTCATCCTGCAAGACGAGGACAAACTGGCCGAGGCCGAACCCCTGGAGCGCCGGTGTGCGGAAGGATTGGAACGCACCGTCGGGAGCGAGCATCCCTTCACGCTGCAAACGCTCAGCAACCTCGCCAATTTGCTGCGCGACAAAGGCGACCTGGACGGCGCCGAGCCGATCTACCGCCGCGTTCTGGCGGGACAGGAAAACGCGCTCGGCCGGGAACACATCGCGACGCTGGTGACGCTCGACAACTTTGCGCAGTTGCTCGCGGCCAAGGGCAATTTGAACGAAGCCGAAGCACTCTACCTGCGCGGCCAGGCTGGCATGGAGCACACGCTGCCGCCCGAGCACCCGCTCCGTCTCGACCTCGACAGCGCCTTCTCGTTGCTGCGCCAAAAACAGGGTCGCCTGGACGAAGCGCTCGCCTTGGCGGAACACGCGGCGGCCGGCGCGCGCCAGAGCATGGCGGAGAACAATCCTCGCCGGCTCCACTACGAGCAGCAAGTGCAGGAATTGCGCGCGCAGATCGCGGCGGCGGGCGGAAAGAAGAACGGGTAAAGCCGAGACCCCGTGTTTTTTCCCAGCGCCAGCGCACGGGTTGGCTGAAAAACTGCTCGCGGTAAGCATTCACCCAGTCGCCAGCCGGAGTGCGATTAAGCCGGCGGGCGAAAGCGAGCCATCCAAATTTTACTTCCACAAAAAACCTTTTCCCGTCGTCTTGCCGTGATCGCCTGCCTGCCCCACAAAGAATCCGCCTCCACCGGTCGCGACGTGGCGCCGCTCGCCGAAAGGCCCGTTCCAGCCGCGTTCTCTTCCGAGAATCAGGTTGCGCCCGCGCTAGCTGTCTTTCTGCGCCAGCGACGGAAATTTCTCCTGGACCTCTGGGTCGAAACGGCGCGCCAGGACGCGGCGCTCCCCTCCACGGAAAAGCTCGACGGCGCGGCCTTGGCAGACCATCTGCCGAGACTCTTCGACGATCTGGCCGACGCGCTCCACGGCCGGCCCTTCGGCGAACAAGCCATCCGCGACGCGGCGCAGCACGGCGAGGTCCGCTGGCAGCAGGGGCACCGCATGGCCGAGGTCATCCGGGAACTGAGTTTGCTCGCCCGCCTGGTGCTCGAACACGGCTTGGACGCTTTCGTCGATGTCGATCCCGACAGCGTCCCGCGGGCGGCTCGGCTGCGGCTGCGCGAGCGGGTGCTGCTCTTTTTTGAAGCCGTCACCGCCGCGGCGGTCGAACGTTATTCGCAAAAGCAGCAGGAGGAGCGCGAGGCGCTCAACCAGCGCTTGATCGAGGCCCGCGCGCAGAGCGCTGCCGCCGTGGAAGCCGAGCGCGCCCGGCTCGCAGAAGTTTTCAAGCACACGCCCTCGATCATGGCGTTGTTGCAGGGGCCGGAGCACGTCATCGAGATGATTAACGACAGCTACGTCCAGCTCATCGGACCGCGCGACGTGATCGGCAAGCCCCTGCGCGAAGCGTTGCCGGAGCTGGTGGGTCAGGGCGTGGTCGAAGTGCTCGATCACGTCTTTGCCAGCGGCGAGGCGTTCGTCCGCAAAAACCGGCGTGTCCAGCTCGGACGCCAAGCGGGGCAGTCGTTGGTGGAACATTACTTCGACGTGGTCTATCAGCCCATCCCGGCGGCCGACGGCTCCATGGCGGGCATCCTGGCTCACAGCGTGGACGTGACGGACCGCCATGCGTCGGAGGTGGCCCTGACCCAGGTGCTGGATGCCGAGCGGGCGGCGCGGACGGAAATCGAACGCGCGGGCCGCATGAAAGACGAGTTTCTGGCCAACCTTTCCCACGAGCTGCGCACGCCGCTCAACGCCATCCTCGGCTGGTCCTTGATCCTGCGCTCCGGCGGCTTGCCCGACGACACGGCGCGGTGGGACGAATTGAACGAAGGCCTCGCCGTCATCGAGCGCAACGCGCGGGCGCAAAACAAGATCATCGAGGATCTCCTCGACATGAGCCGGATCATCTCCGGCAAGGTGCGGCTCGACGTGCAGCGCCTCGACCTCGCCACCGTCGTCGAAGCCGCCATCGAAACCGTGCGCCCGGCGGCCGACGCCAAAGGCATCCGCATTCTGGCCGCGCTCGATGCCGACGACGCCTCGCCAATTTTCGGTGATGCAAATCGCTTGCAACAGGTGTTTTGGAACCTGCTCTCCAACGCGGTGAAGTTCACCCCGAAAGGCGGGCGGGTGCGGTTGCATTTGCAATGTGTCAACGCCGGCAGCCTGGAAGTCCACGTCATCGACACCGGCGACGGCATTCCCCCGGATTTTTTGCCGCATGTGTTCGACCGCTTCCGCCAAGCGGACGCTTCCATTACCCGTCAGCACGGCGGCCTCGGCCTTGGGCTGGCGATTGTGAAACAACTCAGCGAACTCCACGGCGGCACGGTGCGCGCGCAGAGCGATGGGCGCGGCCAGGGCACGACGTTCACCGTCACGCTGCCGCTGACCGCCGCGCGGCACCTAGAGAACGACGAACCCGAGCCGACCCGCAGACAGCAAGCCGCGGCCCCGCCTTCCCCGGCCGTCAGCGAGCGCTGGGACTTTCACGGTGTCAAGGTGCTCTTTGTTGATGATGAGGAGGACATGCGTGCCCTGGCCAGGCGACTGCTCGAAGGCCAGGGAGCCAGCGTGGTCACCGCCGGCTCGGTCAAGGAGGCGATGGCGTGGTTTGAAACAGAAACGCCGGATGTGCTGGTCAGCGACATCGGCATGCCGGGCGAGGATGGCTATGCTTTGATCCGCTGGGTGCGCTCCCTGGCGCCGGAAGAGGGTGGCAAAGTGCCGGCGCTCGCCGTGACCGCCTACGCGCGGGCCGAGGATCGCGCGCGGGCAACCGAGGCCGGTTTTCACCTGCACCTGGCCAAGCCCGTCGAGCCGCCGGAACTGTTGCGCCTGGTCGCCCGCCTGGCCGGTCGCACCAATCCGCGTTGAGCGGCGCGGCGCGAGGAAAACTCGCCTCCGATTTCAGAAAACAATTTCCTGTTCGGGGGAGCAGCTTTTTGATAAGCAAGCCTCGTTTCTTTCAACCGCCGAAACTCTGCGTCGACCGCAGACGCGGGCGGGCGGTTAGTTTACCCCCAAATCTTTCCGCCATCATTCGATTGCATGTGATGAAAACCTTCCTGAGCGTCGTTGTCGTGTTGGCTTGGTTCGCCCCCGGTTTCCAAGCCGGAGCGGCTGTCGTGCAATGGGCGAATACCGGAACGGCGTGGTCCAACGGAGCCGACTGGCTCGGTGGCACGGCGCCGACGGATGATACTGTCACCGACACCGCCAGTTTTGATGCGATCGGCGCGGCCGCTGTGAATCCCAATCTCACGGCGGCGCGGAGCGTCAACGGCGTGGCGTTTAGCAGCGGCGCCTATTCCTACACGGTCAGCGGCGCGGCATTGACCGTTGGCTCCGGCGGCATCGGCAGCGGCGCGGCGACGAGCACGGAGACATTTTCCAATGCGCTGAACACAAGCGTCGATCAAATGTGGACCAACGCGGGAACCTTGAACATCAACGGGACGCTCGATCTCAACAATTCCGCGGCGACCGCGCGCACACTCAGCCTCGACGGCGCAGGCGCGACGATCATCAACGGCGTCATCCAAAATTCGAGCGCCGGCAGCACGGGCAATCTCACCTACACCGGCAGCGGCAGTGGCAGCCTCACTTTGGCCAACGCCAACACGTTTCGCGGAACGACGACCGTGCAGAGCGGCCCCCTGGTCGCCACCCACGACGGCGCGCTGGGCAGCGGCAACGTGACTTTGATCGGCAACAGCGCGCAACTGACGTTGCAAAGCGGCACGACAAACAACTACATCGCCGACACCGCCACGTTGAGCGTGAAAACCGGCACGACCTTGTTGCTGAATTTCGCCGGCACGGATATCGTCGGCTCGTTCGTGATCGACGGCGCATCTCAGCCCGTCGGCGTCTATACCTCCGTGAACGAACCCGGCCTGATCTTTGGCACAGGCAGCATCACTGTCGTGCCCGAGCCGGCCACTTGGACTTGCATCCTCAGCGGGCTGCTCGTGCTGCTGTGCAGCGGCGGGATACGCCGTCGCTGCCGCGCTTGATCGGTTGCCTAAGCCACCAGTATTCGTTCCTTCAGGGCAGCTGCATTTTGATGATCGACACGTCGTCGTTGAAGCGGCCCGTTCCGGTCAAGCGCCAGACCTCGGCGAGGAGAGCGTCGAGGTCGTGCGCGGCGACTGGTTGCGCGAGCAGCGCGGCAAATTGATCGAGCGTGAAATATTCCCCGACGGCATTTCGCACCTCGTAGCCGCCGTCGCTGAAGACGTAGAGCGTCTGCCCGGATTGCAGCGCGCACTCTGCGGCGTCGAACGGCCAGTGGGGCACGCAGCCGATGGCGACGCCGTTGGTGGCGAGGCACGCGCTGGTGCCGTCGGGGTGGACGAGGATCGCCGGCGGATGTCCGCCGGTCGCATACCGCAGCCGCCGGGTGCGCAGGTCGATGACGCCATACCAGATGGTGAAAAAACGTTTGCCGTGCCGCGCCATCGGGAACTCGCGGTTGAGCGCCGTGAGCACGGCGGCCGGGTCGGTGAAATCGACGCCCGCGAGCGAGCCGGATTGCAAGATGCGCAGCAACGTCACCGAGAGCAGTGCCGCGCCGACGCCGTGCCCGCACACGTCGAGCAGGTAAATCGCGAACTGCCCGTGGCCGAGTTCATGATAGCCAAAGCAATCGCCGCCCAGGTTGGCGGAAGGAAGAAAACGCCAGTCGATTTGGAGCGGTTCCTGCACGGGCGGCGGCAGCAGCGAGCGGACGTATTTCGCGGCTTCGGCGATGTCGGAGTGCAAGCGCTTTTGTGCTCCGATCAGTTCGCGCTGAGTCGTGAGCAGATCGGTTTGCAGTTCGATGATGTCCGTCGCCCGCAACTCGCGCTCCACCATCCCGGCGAGTTCCCGCAACAGTTGCCGTTGTGCTTCTGAAAACTCCCGTTGCACCTGGTCGGCGATGCACAGCGTGCCCACCTTGTGCCCGTCCGGACCGCGCAAAGGATGGCCGGCATAGAAACGGATATACGGATCGCTGGTGACGAGCGGGTTGTCGGCAAATCTCGGGTCGGCGTGCGCGTCGGGGATCACGAGCGCCTCGTCGCCGAGCAAGGCGTGGGTGCAAAAGGAAATATCGCGGCTGGTTTCGCAGATCTTCAGCCCGACGCGGCTTTTGAACCACTGCCGGGTGGCATCCACCATGGACACCATCGCGATGGGCGTCTGGAAAATCGCCGTCGCCAGGCGCGTGACCGCATCGAAACGCTCCTCGGGCGGGGTGTCGAGCAGACGCAACGCGTGCAGCGCTTCCACCCGCGCGTCTTCTTCAGCCAGGGTGGGAATTTGCATTAAAAAAATTACAGCATCGACCGCGGAATTGCTCAACCGGTTTCCAGAGTTTCCCTGGAAATGAGCAGCGCAGCCGAGGAGCACGGCGACTTGCACCGCGCGCGCCGGACTTTCGCTTCAAACTGCCGCGCCGAGCTTGCCCGGCCAGCCTTTCCGAAAAATTAGATGCGCAGTTTCTCCCATCCAATGTTTCCACGGCGGCGAATACGACCTTCGCTATGGATAAGTATCTCCCGCCCATCCGGTCTCTCCGCCCAACGGGGAGAATTTTCACCGCTTCTGTGGTGCTCGGCACCTGCCTGGCCGTCACCTCGTTCACTCCGCAGCTCGCCACGGCGCAATCCGAGGCCCGCGGTCCCGCCGTCGAGGAGTCGCACGGTGGCGGCCACGATGACTACCGGCTTTTCTACGACAAACTATCCGATGGCGGGAGCTGGTTGCAAACCGAGCAATACGGCTACGTCTTCCAGCCACAGGCCGCCCAAGGCCACGACTGGCGACCCTACACCGATGGCTATTGGGTGGAGACCGACGCCGGCTGGACCTGGGTGTCGAACGAACCATTCGGCTGGGCCACGTATCACTACGGGCGCTGGGTTAATCTGGTCGATACCGGCTGGGTCTGGGTGCCCGGCGCGGAGTGGGCGCCGGCTTACGTTTCCTGGCGCATCAGCAAGGATCATAAAATGGTCGGCTGGGCGCCGTTGCCGCCCGAGGCGCACATCAGCCAGACGATAGGCGTGGAACGCTGGGTGGACAGCGCCTACGACATCGGACCGGATGCCTACGTTTTTATCGAGACGACCAACATCGGTGAGCCGTCTTATCGCGGGCACCTCCTGCCGACGGAACGGGTGACGACTGTGTTCACGGAAACGGAAAACGTGACCAGCGTGACCTACCGGACGGTGGCCAACCGCAGCGTGGTTTACGTGGGCGGTCCGGACGTGACCGTCATCCGGCAAGTGACCGGCCGGCCCGTGCGCCATCTGCAACTCGACTTCCAGGAACGGCCGGTGGACTACTTCGTGCGCGGCGACTCGCGCAGCATCGTGAACGTCAGCGGCGACCGTTTGGTGGTAGCCGCGGCGGCGCCCGAGGTCATCCGTTCGACCTCGATCCAGGTGACCCAGCCGCGCAACGCCCGCCGGCTGACCACGGTGCAGGTGGATCGCGGCTATCGCGGGGTGCGTGACCCGCAGGAGGTCGAACGCATCCGCGCCTCGATCCGTTCGCAGGCGCCCAATGTCCCTGCCGAAGTCGAGCGCCAAACTGCCTCGATCCGCGAACGCGACAACCGTCGCGAAGCCAATCCTCCCGCTGGTGGAGCGGGCAACAACCTGCCACCGCCCGCCAACAACAATGCCGCCGCCCCGACGCCCGCGGCGACTCAGCCCGGAGCAGCCGGCCGCGAAGCAGTGAATCCCCCGCCTTCGCCATCCGCTCGCGCCGGCGCCAGCCCGACGACGCGGGAACGCTCCAGCGCCACGCCTGCGGCTGAGCAACGCAGCCCCGCGGCTGCTGCCAGTCCGCATTCTTCGCCCGCCGCCGCTTCGCCGACGCCGAGCAGCGCAGAGCCGAGTCGCGGTCGGAATAACCGACGCGAAGCCGAGCCGCAGACCACGCCTTCGGCCCGGCCCGAAGCCAGCGCGACACCGCACCGCGAGACCACGCCGCACGAGGCGACTCCACGTCCTTCCGCTTCGCCGCGTGAGGAACAGCGTTCGCAGCGCGAGGAACAACGCCGCGAACATGCGTCGCCGACTCCGGCGGAACGCGGCGAAAGCCGTGCTCACAGCACCCCAGCCGAACGCTCTCCTGAAGCCACGCCGCGGCGGAGCGAAGGCGGTGCCGGCGAGAACCGGGAAGGAGCCGCCTCCCGCCAGGAAAGGCCGCGGCCCGAGGCGACCCCCGCCCGCCAGCAGAGCGAGGAAAATCGCAATGAGGGGGCGAGCCGGCGCGAAAATCCGCCCGCGTCCAGCCGCAGCGAAAAGGGCGAAGAGAGCAAGGCCAAGCCGACGCCGCAGCCTTGATCCTATGGGACGAAACAGGGCGCCGGTTCCTGTTTCACCAAAAAAAGCTGTGAGAAAAAACGGTGCGCTCGAACTTGGGCGCACCGTTTTCTATTTTTACGGCCGCTCACCA
>JAFAXH010000082.1 GCA_019241085.1 Verrucomicrobiota bacterium
CACGGTGGAATGGTGCAAAAACTTCCCGCGTTCAAAGATCAAGCCGATGATCGGTTCGCCGAGGCAGATGAGGCCGACCGCGCTCGGGATGGTGAGAAAAAAAGCGAGCCGCAGCGCGCGGGCCAGCGTGTCGCGAAATGCGGGGGTATCGCCGAGCGCCGCGCTTTTTGAAACGAGCGGCAGCGTCACGGTGGCGATGGCGACGCCGAAGATGCCGAGCGGCAATTGCATCAAGCGAAACGCATAGGAAAGCCACGACACCGCGCCGTCGCCCTGGTAGCTGGCGAAGGAGGCGTTCACCAACACGTTCACCTGCACCGCGCTCGCGGCGATGACCGCCGGCCCCATCAAACGCAAAATTGTGCGCACGCCTTCGTCTTTCCAAACAAAATCGGGTCGGTAACGAAACCCGACGCGCGCAAGCGGCGGCAGTTGCACGGCGAGTTGCAAAAAACCGCCGAGCAGCGTGCCAATCGCGAGGCCGAGCAACGCGCGCGCGCCGAAGTGCGGATCGAGCCAGTAACCGATCAGCACGCCGCCGAAGATCGAGCCGAGGTTGAAAAAACTCGACGCCATCGCCGGCGCGCCGAAGACGTGCTTGGCGTTGAGCATTCCCATCACCAGCGCGGCGAGCGAGACGAGCAGGATGAACGGAAACATCACGCGGGTGAGCGTCACGGTGAGCGCCGCTTTTTCCGGCGAAAACCCGCCGCCGAGCACGGCGATGAGCTGCGGCGAGAAGACGATGCCGACGAGCGTGACGGCGCTCATGAAGACGACCGTCAGCGTGGCGACTTTGTTGGCGAGCCGCCACGCGGAAGCGTCGCCTTCGGTGGCGATTTTTTTGGAAAACGTCGTGACAAACGCCGTCGAGAGCGCGCCCTCGGCGAAGAGGTCGCGCAGCAGATTCGGCGCGCGGAACGCCGTGAGAAAAGCGTCCATGCTCGCGCCCGCGCCGAAGAGCGCCGCGAAAATCTGGTCGCGCGCGAGGCCGAGCACGCGGCTGCACATGACCGCGAGACCGACCACGCCCGCCGCGCGCGTGCTGTTGACGGGTTCGTGCGTGGAAGCTCGGACGGCGGCGGGCGGTGATGAAACGTTGGCGACGGGAAGCGGCACGCGCGCACCGTGGCAGATGCGCCGAGCGCGCGCAAATGTCGTCGTGACGCGCCGCGCTAACTTCCCTTTTTCGGGCGGCAACTGCCTTTGGCGCCCGGCTTTTTTCCAGGCGTCGGCTCGTAGCCGGACCAGCAGCGGTTGCCGCTTTCTTTCTTCGCGCCGGAGGTTTTCTTCTTTGCTGATTTGGTGGCTGCCATGCTCCTCGTTACGGCCGCGAGCGGGATCAGGATGCGTTCAAGGTGCGGCCGTGCCGCCCGACCCCGCGGCGGCGCGGCGCAGGCGTTCCATGATGGCGCGGCCGAGGCCGAGTTCGGGCACGGGTTCCGCCAAAATGCAATCCAGGCCCGCCTCGTCGAGCTGGCGCAAGGCGCTGAAAAAATTGACGGCGGCTTCGTGCAAATCCCCGTTCGCGCTGAGCGACCGGGCGAGCGCGAATCGCGCCCAATTTTCTGGCCGGCGGTCGTCGCGAAAGCCGAGCCAGCCGAGGCGTTTTTGCGCGGAAAATTCTTGCAAATCGTTTGCATCAAGCAGCAGGCGCAATGGCGTGCGCGGCGCGTAGTGGCCGGTCGTCTGGCCGGGCGCGGCAGCGCGTTCCTCGACTACTCCGGCCGTCGTTTGCACCGGCGTGAAATCAGCAAGTTGTTCCGCCGTGACCGGTCCGTGGCGGAGGATGAGGATGCCCACCGAGGCGTCGAGCACGATGATGGTTGATTCCAAACCGTGCGCGGTTTGGCCAGCGTCCAGGACCAAAGGAATGCGACCGCCGAGTTCCGCGACGACGTGCTCTCCGCGAGTCGGGCTGATGCGGCCAAAGCGATTGGCGCTCGGTGCAGCCAGTGGTCGGCCGAAGGTTTCGATGACTTCGCGGAAGACCGGATGCGCGCTTTGCCGCAGCGCCACCAGCGGCGAACCGGCAGTGACCAAATCCGGCACGGCTGATGTTTGGCGCGGCAGCAGCACGGTCAACGGTCCCGGCCAGAAACGGTCGAGCAACCGAGTGAGCAACTCCGCATTGCGCGGCGCGGGCATGGTGAGGCGTTCCACCCAAGAACGGTCGGGCAGATGCACGATGAGCGGGTCGAAAAAAGGCCGCTCCTTCGCGGAAAAAATCTGTGCGACGGCGGTGGGATTGGTCGCATCGGCAGCAAGACCATAGACCGTCTCCGTCGGCAACCCGATGGCCGCGCCCTCGTGCAACAACTCGACCGCGCGAGCCACGGCGCGTTGCCTCTCGGCGGGCGTGCCGGTGGCGGAAAGCAACTCGGTTTGCACAATTTAACTCCCGGTGTCGTCCGGCAGACGCATGGCCAGCACGGCTTCGGTCTGGTCACGGCGAAATGCCTGCAACGCTGACCGCAACCGGTCGTCGCCCGCCGCTGCCAGGATGGCGACGGCCAGCAACGCAGCGTTTTTGGCGCCAGCCTCGCCGAGCGCCACCGTGGCAAATGCCGCCGTGGCCGCGCCGCTCGTTTGCAATGAGACCAGGGCAGCCAGCGGTTGCGCGCGCTTCGCACGGCTGACGATCCCGGACACCACCGGCACGCGCACGACCACCGGCGCGTCGGGCGCTCCCGCCGCAAGCGCCGCTGCTTCTCTCTCGTCGGGCGAGGCCACGATCCAGAGTCGGGCACCGCGTTGGGCTTGGTGATGGATCGCGACAGGAGCCTCCCGCGCACCGAACCGCGGGGGCAGTTCAACCCGGACCGAGCGGATGCCGAACTGGATGAGCAAAATTTCTGCATGAGCGAGAATTTTCCAGCATTCCGCAGCCCTCGCGCGCGCGCCAGGAACAGCCAGCACAACACGTTGTTGTTCAAGCGGTTCATTGACAGCAGATTGCGCTGATCTTTTTTTCATGGCAGCGAAGGGTCAAGTTTTTCTGAAAATTCGCGCATCTAATGAACTCACCAAGCCGTAACGCATGATTCACTCCACCACTTGTTTGTTATGCAGGAAGATGGAAATCACACCAAGCCGTTGTTGTCCACCGACAGAAACACTACCACCACCACCGTCGAACCTCCCGCCGCGCCCAGCCGCGGCACGGTCAAGTGGTTCAACGAGAAAAAAGGGTTTGGCTTCATCTTGGACCCTAAGGTGGAAGGGGACATTTTCGTTCATTTTTCCGCGATCCAGGTCGATGGTTTTAAGACGTTGCAGGAGGGCGACCTCGTCGAGTATGAACTTTATACCGATGAGAAAGGCTCGAAAGCTCGCAACGTTTCCGTCGTGGCTCGCTGAGGCGTTGCCGCGAACGAAAGCGGTGCGCCGCCGTCGGGCGCGGTGTTAGATCGCGCTCCCGGCTGCGGGCACGAAAAATCGCGCTCCGCCGCAAATTTGGTCCTCATCGGGCCGATGGGCGCGGGCAAATCGTCCGTGGCGCGTCATCTGTCGGAACTGCTCGGCTGGCGCGTGGAGGACACCGACCGCTGGGTGCGCCGTGAGCAGGGCTGGCGGTCGATTGCGGACATTTTTACGACGCACGGCGAGGCGTTCTTTCGGGAACGCGAAACTGCGGCCTTGCGCAGTCTGCAATGGCACAAACGGACCATCGTGGCGACAGGCGGCGGGATCGTGCTGCGACCCGAAAATTGCGAACTGCTGCGCACGCTCGGCGCGGTCGTCTTGCTGACGGCTGGAGACGAAGTGCTCTACGAGCGGGTCTCGCGCAATCGCAGCCGGCCCTTGCTGCACACCGAAGATCCGCGGGCGACGCTGTGCGCGCTTTTGCGTTCGCGCGAGCCGCTCTATCGCGCTTGCGCAGACTTCGTGGTTGACACCAGCGCCTTGACGCACGCCGAGGTGGCGCGTCGGACGCTAGCGGGCGTGCGCGAGCAATTTCCCGACTTCGCGTTAAATTGACGGCTGCGCTCGCCGCGCGAGTGGTTATTCGCCGTCATGTCAGGTGTTATCAAGGAACAGATCGAACTCAAATCCGCGCTCGTGGCCGCGGCTGAAGGCGCGGGGTTCGACCTTTGCCGCGTGGCGCGTTGCGAGCCGCCGGCGCACGGGGATGCGTTTTTGCAATGGCTGGATTCCGGTCAAGCCGGGGAAATGGCGCGCTGGCTGGCGAAGAGTCGGGAAAAACGCGTGGCTCCCGAGCTGGTGCTGCCGGGAGCGCGTTCTGTGGTCGTGTTGGCGCTGAATTATTTTCAAGGCGAATCGTTGCCACGGCAGACAGAAGCGCAGCAACAAGCCGGCCGCTTTGCCCGTTACGCGTGGGGCGATGATTATCACGACGTGATTGAGCGCAAGCTGCGCGTGCTCGATGTTTTTTTGGCCGCACACGGTGGTCGCCAGCGCTACTACGTCGATACCGGGCCAGTCTTGGAACGCGACTTCGCCGCCGCGGCCGGCGCGGGCTGGCACGGCAAGAGCACCATGCTCATCCATCCGCGCCTGGGCACCTGGTTTTTTCTCGCCGAGCTGCTGACCACCCTGGAGTTGCCACCCGATCCGCCATGGCCGGATCGCTGCGGCTCGTGCGCCCGTTGTCTCGACGCCTGCCCGACCGGCGCCATCTCGCGCAACCGGCCACACCATCTCGACGCACGACGCTGCATTTCATATCTCACGATTGAGTTAAAAGGCGCGATTCCCGAGGAGCTGCGGCCGCTCATGGGCGACCACATCTACGGCTGCGACGATTGCCTCGACGCCTGCCCGTGGAATCGTTTCGCGGCGACGAGCCGGGAAGCGGCATTTCAAGCGCGCGCCGGCACGGCGGGCACGCTCGCGCTGCGAGATTTTCTGGCGCTCAGCGACGACGACTTTCGCGCGCTCTTCCGCGGCTCGCCGGTGAAGCGCATCAAGCGACGCGGTTTGTTGCGCAACGTCTGCGTCGCCTTGGGCAACGTCGGCACGCACGCGGACCTCCCCGCGCTGGAAATCGCCGCGCACGATCCCGAGCCGTTGATCGCCGAACACGCTCGCTGGGCCATCGTGCAAATCCAGGCGCGCATTTCCACGGAATCCGTTCACGAGGAAGCAGCCGCCGAGAGCCTGCCGCTGCCGTGGAGGAAATAACGCGCCGTCGTGCGAATTTCCATCTGCCAGCCCAGGCTTGCCAGGCGCGCGGCCAACGGTGCGGCTTCGTAAAAAATTTTGTAAATCTCGAAGCTCCTTCCGTCGTTGAGTCGGCGCTGCATGATCGGTTCGTCGGGCGCGGGCAGCACATGATCCGCCGCGGTGGAAGTCGGCTCTCGGCGTGAGTCGAGAAAGAAAACGCGGCCCGCCGGCTTCAGCCACTGGCGCAGCCGCGACCAGAATTCGTCGAAGCATTCCGGCGGCACATGGGACAGCCAGAAGGAAAAAAAGATCGCGTCGAATTTTTCATCCGGCTTCGGTTCCCAGCGAAAAATGTCGGCTTGCCGATGCTCCACTAGCTTTTCCTGCGCACCGCTGGCTGACCATCGAGCGCGGTTGAGCGCGAGCACCTCGGCCGATGCGTCCACGGCCACGAGCCGGGTCGCGTGACGAACCAGCCGCTCGGTCCAAATCCCCGTGCCGCAGGCCAGTTCCAGCACTTCGCCAGCCGGCGCGAAAATCTCCAGCGCCGCCGCCACCTCCGCGACTTCGGCGAACCAACGGCGGCTGGCTTCCTCGCCGCGATCATAACGGCCACGCCGGAAAAACCAGTCGTCATATTCCCCGGCTCGCGCGGCGTAATAATCGATCTGCGTTTGCAATCGTCGATCCTCTGGCATGAGTTGGCACGGTCTCCGCCGCCGCTTCGCCATCGTCAATTGATGCCCACGATTTCCCAAGGAAAAAACGCCGCACCCCACGTGGCGGTCATCGGCGCGGGTGTCGGCGGATTGAGCGCCGCCGCGTTGCTGGCGCACGCCGGGCTGCGCGTGACGGTGTTTGAAAAAAACGCGCGGGTCGGCGGCAAGCTGAACTGGCTCGAACTCGACGGCTACACCTTCGACACCGGGCCGAGCTTGCTGACGATGCCTTACGTTTTCGAGCGATTGTGGACACGGCTGGGACGGCGGCCGGCGGACGATCTCACGCTGGTTCCCTTGCCGGTGACGTGCCGCTACCGCTGGACCGACGGCACACAGATCGACGAAGACGCGGCGTTCTGGCAGCGGGCGGAGGTCGCGCGTTTTTTGCGCTATGCGCAGGGGCTTTATGAAATCAGCGCCGACGCCTTTTTGCACCATTCGCTCGCCGACTGGTGGCGGCAACTCACGCTCGCCAATCTGCCGAAGATGCGGCATTTGCCGAAGATCGCGTCGTTCCGCACCATGCACGCAGTCGTGCGGAAATTCTTCGGACACGACCCGCACCTCGTCCAGCTTTTTGACCGCTTCGCGACCTACAATGGCTCGTCGCCGTATCGCACGCCGGCGGCGTTCAACATCATCCCGTTCGTCGAGGCAAAGTTCGGCGGCTGGTATGTCCAAGGCGGGCTCTACGAAATCGCCCGCGCGCTGGAGCGGATTTGCCGTGGGCTTGGGGTAGAGTTTCGGCTGGGCGAAGAAATCAAAATGCTCAGTTGGGACTGGCTTGGCGAATGGCAAGACGAATATTATATCGGTGACAATTACGAAGGCGAACGTTTCGACTTTGCGGTGTGCAATCAGGATGTGCTCAGTGCGTATCCGCGTTTTCTACCGCGCGACGCAGTAGAATTTCAGCGCACGCATATCGAACATCTCGATCTCTCGATTTCCGCCTTCCTGCTGTATCTCGGCGTCGCGCGGAAATATCCGCAACTCGAACACCACAACATCTTTTTCTCCGACGATTATCCGCGCGAGTTCCGCCAACTTTTCGACGAACGCCAGCCGCTCGACGAGCCGACGATCTACGTCGCCGTGCATTCCAAGCATGATCCCGACCGCGCACCCGCGGGTTGCGACGGCTGGTTTGTGCTCGTCAACGCTCCCGCCCTTGCTCCTGACTCACGGCTCGCTTGGTCCGCTGACCACGCGGAAAAATACGGCGACCGGATTTTGGAACGGCTCGAAACGCGCTTCGGCTTCGACGGTTTGCGCGCCGCGATTCGCGTGCGGCGCCACTTCACGCCGGCCGATTTCGAGACGCGCTACCTTGCCCATGCCGGCAGCCTTTACGGCTTTGCCAGCCACGGCGTGCGGGCGGCCTTCCAACGGCCGGCCATGCAGCCGCGCGGGATGAATAATTTCTACTTCGTCGGCGGTTCCACGCATCCCGGCGGCGGGCTGCCGCTGGTTTGCCTCGGCGCGCAAATGGTGGCGGATAAAATTCTGCGCCAACTGCGGCGTTGACGCGCGTCGCGCGGGTTGCAATGGACACGGAACGCGCGATTGATTTTTTGCCGCCAAGGAAAAATTTTTTCGTCCAAGTCGCGGCGGCGTCCGTTTCCTTCCAAGCGTTCGCTTCATGCCTTTTTCCTCCGCTGAGACGACGACGGCGCCATCGGTACAAAACTTCGCGCGCACCGCGACGCGCGCGCGCCTCGCGCGTCAGCTCGTTGGCCTTCCCTGGATTGTCTTTCTGGTCTGGACCGGCGTTGGTTTTATCGTGCTGCCATTCGACCTGAGCGAGGCGCGGGTGCGCGCGTGGCTCCTGCCGGAACATCCGCAACTGACAGCCGCGATCGCGGCCTTGTTGCGTGTCAGCGACGCGACGTGGATGTCACTCGCTGCGCTCAATGTTTATTTCGCCACGGTTGCTTCCGAGGGTCTCCGGATCGCCCGGCGCTGGGCGGGTGCCATTCTGCTCGGGTCGGCGGTGTTTGAATGGATCGGCGCGACGACCGGCCTTCCGTTTGGGCCGTATGTTTACACCGAACGATTCGGGCTGCGGTTGGGCGATGTGTTGCCGTTCACGATCCCGCTCGCGTGGCTGGTGATTCTGCTCGGCGCGCGGGCGGCGGTCCTGTGCTGGCGGCCGGCGATCACCCGCACGGAACTGGCCATCGGCGTTGCCCTGCTCGCGGTGTTGACCGACGTGAACCTGGAGTTCATCGCCTGGAATGTGCGCGGCTACTGGCTTTGGTATCCCCACTGGTCGATCACGCATCCCGGTCTGCCGCTGCCGAGCTGGCCGCCTTGGCAGAATTTTGTGAGCTGGTTCGCGCTGATGTTCCTGCTCGCCTGGACGCTGCCGGCCAGCGCGGAATTGCGCCTGACGCGACCCGCGTGGGCCACCCGCCGGCCCGTGCACATTCTGGGTTTAATGAACGCGCTCTTTTTGCTGACTCATCTTGTCCGCTGGATACGCGCCTCCGCGCTGCCCTGAGCGCGCAACCGTCCGGGGTTGTCCGCTGTGCCGAGTTGGGCCAAAGTTTCTTCCCTTCCGTGAAAATTGCCGTTCCCCGTTTTCAAGCCTTTGCGCGCGCGAGCAGGGTGCTGACTTGGGTGCTCGCCATTGTCATGGTGCCAGTGGCCATGGGCGCGTGGCGGCCGGGACAACCGAGCCGCGGCGCGCGCTCGGATGCGCAGCCGCCTGCCCAAAGTCGCGGCACGGATGCTGCCGCGAAATCCAAGGCGCAGCCGCAGTCCACACTTCAGACGGATGCCGACGCCGTGCCGCTCGCCCCCGGTGAATGGAGGGTATTTGTGGAGCCGGAAGGACAGATTTTCCCGGCGTTGATCCTCGCCACGGCGACGTTGAAAAAATCCATCCCCTCCGAGCAACTCCCCGGCGCGACCACGCAAAAACCCGCGGCAAATTCCGCAAAAACAAAAACCACCCCTGCCCCGCTCCAGCCGCTGGTGCTCGGCGATCCCGACAGCCTGATCGGCGTGCATCTTCGCGCGCCGGCGAGTGGACAATTTCCCTGCCACGTCCGAGTGGAACTGCAAGCCAATCCGCTGATGGACACCGCGGTGCTCGAAGCAGAGTTGCCGACCGCCGACCGCGAATACCTTCTCCAGCCGACGATCGCCTTTAACTTCGACGCGCTCGGCCGCGTGCGACAGGCGCGCCCGCTCAACGTCGCGTTTCACGTCGTGCTCGACGGTCACGATTTGGGCCAAAAGATCGTCACTGCCGAAGTGCATACCATCAACGACTGCCTCTACGGCTACGGTGATGCGGATGACAAGAACCACGACCATTTCCAAGACCTGACGTGGATGTTCGCCGCCTACGTCAACGAGGACCATCCGGCGGTGCGCGCCTTGTTGAGGGAGGCCCAGAATTCTGGCATCACCGACGCCTTTGACAACTACGCCTCTGGCGATCCAAGCCAGGTTCTCCAGCAGGTGTGGGCGCTGTGGGATTTGTTGCAAACCAAGGACATTCGCTACGCCGACATCGGCACGACTTCGTCGGAAAGCGACTTGCTTTGGAGCATGCACGTCCGCTTCCTGGACGAATCGCTGGCGGACGGTCAGGTTAACTGCGTGGACGGCAGCGTGCTGCTGGCCAGTTTGCTGCGGAAGATTGGAATCCAGCCCTTTCTTGTGCTGGAACCGGGCCACATGTATCTCGGGTTTTATTTGGATCGGCAAGGCAGGACCAGCGCCTGCCTGGAGACCACGCTGCTGGGCGCGCGCGAGGAAGAATTGGGTCGTTGGTTGCCGAACAGAACACTGGCCAAGGCCGTGCCGCCGGCGGCAAGAAACCGGCCGAGTTGGAAGACGTTTAACGCGGCCCTGGATTGCGCGACAAAAGAGTTTCGCAAATACCGCAGACGTTACGCCAAAGACGACGACCCCGAATACCAGACCATCGACATCGCCGCGGCGCGACACGAAGGCGTCATGCCGATTGCAGCTTCCCTTGAGAAATAAACCGGGCTAGCATTCTCGCGCTTCGATGAGCGATTCACCCGGAAATTTGCGCCGGTTTTTCCGCAAAATCCTCCTGCCCACGCACGCGGCCAAGGACGACCTGCCGTTGCGAGCCATCGACCTGCGGGCGGCCAAGGAATTCATCAAGCGTCGGCTGGCCGCGCTTTATCCCGAATTGCAAGGCGATGCCGAAGCCTTGGAACGCGTTTACCGGGAACTCGATTTGGAAGCGCGCGGCACGCTGCGGCGCAGCAATGGCGAGGTGAAATCCTACGCCTTGCGCCTGCCGGACGAGTTGCCGCGACCCTTTGACCGCAAGTAAACGGGCCGGCCCGGAGGTTGCCGCGTCGGCGCTTCTGCCGCAGAAAGAAAAAGCCGGCGAGCCATTGTTTTACGAAATGATAAAGGAGGCTCGGTTTTCTCCGGGCATTTCCCAGTTTTTATGGCCGACGACGACAATCTCGAAAATCCCGAATTTACCGGCGGGAAAATTTCCCACGGCACGGACGGCGCGGGGGTTCCGGGCGAGCGTGATGTGCTGCGCCGGGCGCGTGAACTGGCCCGGATCGATGGACTCGGGCCCGAAGCGGTCGATGAACGTTATCTGGAACAAGCCCGCCGCGAACTGCACGGCGAGGCGACCGGCCCGGATGATTTGGTGGCTGAATCCGACAGCCTCGCCGACCGCGATCCCGTCATCGGCTCACGCGGCCGGCACACGCCGAATGTCGCCACCAGTGACGAACAAACCGCCGGGGAAAAACTCTACGCCGGCGGCGTGGACGAGGCGTGGCACGACGAAATGCGCACCGCTTCCGAAACCCTCGACCGCCAGGAGCGCGGCCTCGGCGCGGACGACCGCTGACGTCGTCGGACAATCACGGATTCCTTAAAACGGAATATCGTCTTCCTCCAAATCTTCGGCCGGCGCCGGGCGCGGCTTGGGTTTGTTGCCGCTTGGTTGTTGCGCCGGGCGCGTGCTGGGCCGCTGATCGTAATCGTCCTCGCTCGCGGACGCGTGACCAGCGCTGCCGCCGCTGCGACGTGGCGAACGCGACTCGCCACCCTCGGCATCGCTGCCGCCCTCGCTGTCGCCGCGGCTGCCGAGAAATTGCATCACCTCGGCGCGGACCTTCAGCTTGGTGCGTTTCTGCCCGCTCGTTTTGTCGTCCCACGAATCCAGCCGCAGCCGGCCTTCGATGAAGACGGGCCGGCCTTTTTTGAGATACTGGCCGGCCAGTTCGGCGAGACGTTCCCAGAGTTCCACGTCGATGAACGTGACCTCCTCTTTTTTCTCGCCCTGCGGGGTCGTATAGACGCGGTTGACCGCGAGACCGATCTCGGCAATCGCCGTTCCTTTGGGGGTGTATTTGACCTCGGGATCGCGCGTCAGATTCCCGATCAGCATGACTTTGTTCAAATTCGCCATGCTGGAAAGGTCGCACGCCTAGCGCTTTTTTGCAGGCTTTTTCGCCCCCAATTTCGTGTAGTGTTGCCGATACACTTCTGGATCGAGCTTGAACTTGGCCCGCAATTTGTCGAGCGCAGCCGGCTCGGCGTGAAAGACAACGTTCACGTAGTAGCCGCCGGTCAACGGCCCGGCCACGTAGGAAAAATCGCGGCGCTCCATGCGCTGCACGCCTTCGATTTCGGCGCCTTCCTTGCCGAAATCTTTTTCCAGGCGTTCGATGATGTCTTTGACGGTTTCTTCCTTGCCTTGGGTGTCGAGCACGAGCAAGCCTTCGTAGCGATTCTTCATGAGCGGGTTTGTGTTAGAAAAAGGGAGGGATTCGATAACGGCATTTGCGTCGGAAAGCAAGCACGGAGCGAGCGGGTTTACTTCGCGGGCGGTGCCGTGGGTTCGGGGCGGTTAAAGGCGTTCATCGCGCTCTCCCAGCCGTGCTGGCGGGCGTGCAGGACGGCATCCACCGCGCGCTCGACCGCGAGCGCAACCTCCGCGCGTTCCTCCGGGCGGAAGCGTCCGAGCACATGCCCGACCGTGTTCTGATTCCCCACGGCGCCGATGCCGACCCGCAGGCGCGGCACGGCCGCAGTGCCGAGATGGTCGATGACCGATTGCATCCCATTGTGCCCGCCTGCCGAGCCGTCCGGTCGCAGGCGCAGGCGGCCGAGCGGCAGCGCGAAATCGTCGTAAATCACGAGCGTTTCCGCGGGCGCGAGTTTGTAAAAACGGAGCGCCGCGTTCACGGCTCGTCCGCTGGCGTTCATGAAGGTCGCCGGCTTGAGAAACAGCGTGCCGCCGTCGGCCGCATCGCGCGCCCACAGCGCCTGCCAGTCGTTCCTAAAAGCCCATTCCGCCAAATTCAGCCGCTCGCGCAAGCGGTCGAGCACGAGGAATCCAATGTTGTGCCGGGTCTCGTCGTATTCGCGGCCGGGATTGCCCAGGCCAACGATCAGCCGCAGTGGCAACAGCGGCGCAGTCGGCGGCATGAATGCAGGCGCGGCGCAGACGTTGGCAGCGAGCGATTATTACTTCGCTTCCGCCGCAGCACCCGCTTCGGGCTTCGCCGCGGTGATGACCACCGGCTCCGCACCAGCCGCGGGAGCCGCCGGTTCCTCGGCGACGGTCGGCGCGGTGACGGCGAAGACGGTCAAATCGGGATCGTTGAGCGCTTTGACACCCGCGGGCAATTTCAAATCCCGCACATGCAGCGAAGCGCCAATGGCGAGTTCCGTGACATCGACCAGGATCACTTCCGGCAGGTTGCCGGGCAGACACTCGATTTCCAGCAAACGCAGGTTGTGCTGCAACACGCCGCCGCCGGAGCGCACCCCGACCGACTCGCCCGTGCTCTCCACGGGCACTTCGACGACGATGGCCTCATCCATCGCCACCGAGTGCAGATCGACGTGCAAAATGCGGCCCGTCACGGGATGGTGCTGCACCTCCTGGATCAGCGCGGTCTTCCTGCCGCCGCCTTCGATTTCCACCTCGACGAGCACGGTTTCACCAGCCACGTGGCTGAGCAGGGTGGTCACATCTTTTTCAGCGAGCTGAATGCTCTGCGCGGCGTCTTTCGCGCCGTAAATGACGCCGGGCACGAAGCCGTGGGTTTTAATTTTACGAACGGCATTGCGGCCGACGGCGACGCGCGGCTGGGCTTGGAGTTTTAGCGGAGTGGGCATGGCAAAAACGGGTTGTGCGGGGCGCGAAAGATGGAGGCGTCCGCGCGGAATTGCAAGTGCGGAACGAGTGGCGGTCAGTCACCGTTGATTTTGAAGAGGCTGCTGACCGACTCGTCGCCGTGGATGCGTTTGATGGCTTCACCTAGCAACTCGGAGATGCTGAGCGTGGTGATGCCGCAGCGCTGGAACTGGCTGGCTTTGGGATTGGGCACGGTATTGGTCGTAATCAGTTCGCGGATTTCGGATTTCTCGAGCCGTTCCACCGCCATGTCGGTGAGCACGGCGTGGGTGACGCTGGCATACACTTCCTTCGCCCCGCTGGCCTTGCAAAGCTCCGCCGCGCTGGTGAGCGTGCCGGCAGTCGTGGTCAAATCATCGACGAGCAGCACGTTTTGATCGCGCACGTCGCCGATGATTTCCAACGAACTGACCTCGGTGTCACTCTTCCTTTTTTTGAAAACCGTTGCCAGCCCGACGTGCAGCGTCTGCGCGTAGGAAGCGGTCATTTTGAAGCCGCCCACGTCTGGACTGACAGCCAGGAACGGCACGAATTCTTTGCGGCTGCGAATGTGTCGCGCGAGCACCGGCAGCGCGTAAAGGTGATCGACCGGAATGTCGAAAAATCCCTGCAACTGTTGCGCGTGCAGATCGACGGTGAGCACGCGATTGATGCCGGCGGCGACGATGAGATTGGCAACCAGTTTCGCAGTGATCGGCACTCGCGGCCGGTCTTTGCGATCCTGCCGGGCGTAGCCAAAAAAGGGCATGACCGCGGTGATGCGCGCCGCGCTCGCCCGCCGCACGGCGTCGGCGAGGATGAGCAATTCCATCAAATTATGGTTCGCCGGCGGGCAGGTCGGTTGAATGATGAAAACATCGCGGCCGCGGATGTCTTCGTTGATGCGCACGCTCGTTTCGCCGTCGGCAAACGCCGTGACGCTGGCGTCGCCGAGCGGCAGGCCGACGTAATCCGCGATGCCTTGAGCCAGCTCTGGATGCGCCGAGCCGGTGAAAAGTTTCATGTCCGGATTAGGGGCGAAAAACATGCGCGGTTTGAGTTAAGAAATTGGAGTTCCAATGCCACGGTGACAGCTTGGCGACGGGGGATTTCGAGCTTAGGCGGACGCCCGTCGTTTGCAATGGCTTTCCGATGGCGATCAAGGTCGGTCGATGTCTTTGCGCACGAAAATCCGCACGCCCTGCACTTCGTCGCGCAAAGCGTAGTTTTCGCCCACGTAGCGGGCGAGTTCGGGAAAGGTTTCCAAGCCAAACACCGCACGATCCTGGAAGCCGGCGGCGACGGGCGCGACGGCGTCCATGAACACGGGCGGGCGGATTTTTTTCAAATCGGCAAGGTAGCGTCGGCGATAGTAGCCGCGCAGCCGGCCGGGCAGCATTTGATGTTCACACTGCGGGTCGCGGGTGCCGAGCGTCGTCGCGGTAAAGACCTGGCATTCGGCCATCCAACCCCAGACTGCCAGTGGTTCGCCAGGGCGCGTGAAATCGCGCAGTCGCGCAAGCACTGGAATGGGTGGGCGCTCAAGATATTCGTTAAATTGGCCCAAATAAGGATGCTCGGTGCCAGCTCGCAGCACGATGAGCGGCAGCAAGCTGCACGTCAGATAACCTGCGGCCACCGCGAGCCGCGTCGTGCGCGCCCCGGCGCGAAGATTTTGATCGAGCGCGGCGAATACACAGGCTGACAGCGCAGCCATCGGAAACAGGGCAAGGAATAAATAATGCCCATAATCACGGTGCGGCTGACGCACCTCGTAAAAACTGGCGGCCAGCACCGCAAGCGCACCTCCGAGCAGAAGCCGAGTCGTGTTCGACGCCGCGGAGCGGAAAACGATCACGCCACCCACCAACGCCAAAATTGCCGCCGGCACGAAAAAGCACCAGAAATCCGGCACCCGCTCCAGCAAGCCACGCCAGAAGTGCGGCGTCGGGTTGCCGATGTATTCGAGCTGCATCCGCAGATACGAATTGATGAAATCCACGAACACGCCCGTGCGGAGCAGGACGCAAACGAGCAGGCCAGTGAACGCTGCGCCGCCTGCGATGAACACGCCGGCTGCGCGCCAACGCACCGCGCGGGTGAACTCGTGCCGCGATTGCAAAAACACCAGCCCAGCGAGCGCCGTTGCCGCGGCGACCGGCGCGGCTTGCAGCTTGGCATAAGGCGCGAGGCCGAGCACGAAGCCAGCGCTGCCCGCCTGCAAGAAAAGTCGCCGTGCTGAATTCGCCCACAGCAATCCGGCCGTTAACAAAAAACCCAGCGCCGCCAGAAACGCCGGCACATGCTCGCTGCTGTAAAAAACGAAATCGTTGAAATTCGTGAGCGTGAAAAACGCCAGCGCCGGCAGCGCGGCGAACCGACCGACGCGCGCGCCGAACGCCCGCCGCGCCAGCGCCGCGACGCACGCCACGCTGCCAAGTTCCAGTGCCAGCGCGGTGAGACGCGCGGAGACGTAGCGCAATGGAAACCCAAGCCACGCCGCCGGCAACAGCGCGTAGGCATTCAACGGCCCAGCCGTGTGTCCCTCGAATCCGCGCCACGGCACTGCGTCGCGTCCCGCCGCGGTCAGCGCCTGGGCGAGAAATAAATTTTCATCGGCATTGAAAGCGATTGGGACGAAGACTTCCGGCCAGCGTCCGGCGAACAAGGTGACTGCCGCGAGCAGCCAAAAGCCCGCGCTGTTCACCCAAAATCGCCAGCCAGCGGCGGGCGATTCGGTTGACGAAACCAACTCGCGCCATGCCCACCACGTCGTCGCCAAGAGCAGCGCTGCGGTCAGCGTCCAGTAGCGGGCGTGCGTTGCGTCGAGCCAGAGCAGCCCACGCAACAACGGCGCCGCCCACGCCGGCCAGCCGGCCAGCGATGTTTCTGCCAGGACGACGTTGGCTGCGAGCATCACGCTTGCAGCCATTGGCCCAAACGCTCGCGCAATTCGTTTGTCGGCTGGACGTGACAACGGGAACCGGCGGCGAGCAGGAGCCGCGCGCCGCTTTGACCGTGAAAGACAAATTCCACCGGATGGCTGCCGGGCGACGAGCGCAGGATTTCATGCACGGTTTGCAAATCGCCAAGCTGAGTTGAAGCGAGATCAAAGCGGAGCCGCCAGGGCGCCGAGGAAGACTTCGGCGCGGCGGCGCGCAATGGCGCAATTTCGTTGATGACGACGCGCAACTCTTCTCCACGCTTGTCCACCCGGCCAGAAACGGCGACGACCGCACCCGGTTCGAGCAGCTTCACGGTTTTAGTGAACACGTCGTTCCAAATCATCGCTTCAATCGAGCCGGTCAGGTCTTCGAGCACGATGACGGCAAACGGTTTGCCCTCCTTCTTCGTAAATTTTTTGCTGACCTCAATCAGCGCCCCGCCCGCCCGAAAATTCGCGCGATCCTCCAGCGTGCCAAGGTTGGCAATCGGCACAAATTTCCCGCTCTCCAGCGCGCTGCGATACGGATTGAGCGGATGCCCGGTGACGTAGAAACCGAGCAGTTCTTTTTCCGCTTTCAGCTTTTCGCTGACGCTCATCGGCGGGATTTTGGAAACGGCGACTGGCACCGACGCCGCCGCAGCTTCGTCCGGCGTGGGAGCAGCGAGAAAGTCATCGAACATCGACACCTGCCCGCTGGCGCGGTCGCGGTGCGCGCTCGCGGCGCTGGCGAGCGCGCCATCGAGCGAAGCCAGCAGGTCGGCGCGGTCGCGTTGGGTGAAATCGAACGCGCCGCAGCGCACGAGGCTTTCCAGCAGTTTCCGATTGATCGCGCGGCTGTCGAGCCGGCCGCAGAAATCTTCGAGCGACTTGAACGGTCCGTTGGCATCACGTTCGGTCACCGCGGCAGCCATTGCGCCTGCGCCCACGTTTTTAATCGCGGCGAGTCCGAAGCGAATGCCGCCCGCAGCGTAGGTCGTCCCAGGATCACAAGCCGACAGCTTTTCGGGCGTGAATTTGAGTCGGCTGCAATTCACGTCCGGCGGCTGGATGGGGATTTTCAGCCGCTGACATTCAGCCACGAAAATCGCGATCTTCTCCGTGTTGTCGCTTTCGTTGGAAAGCTGCGCACTCATAAACTCCACCGGATAGTGCGCCTTCAAATACGCCGTGCGCCACGTCACCAATCCGTAAGCGGCGCTGTGCGATTTGTTGAATCCGTAGCCGGCGAATTTTTCCAACAAATCGAAAATCGTGTTCGCCTTTTCCTCGGCGATGCCGTTGACCCGCGCGCAGCCTTCGATGAAACGCGCGCGTTCGAGCGCCATTTTTTCGCGATCCTTTTTGCCCATCGCGCGCCGCAGCAAATCGGCTTGGCCAAGCGTGTAGCCGGCGAGCACGTTGGCGGCACGCTGCACCTGCTCCTGATAGATCATAATGCCGTAGGTGTCGGCGCAAACTTCCTTGAGAAGCGGATGCTCAAACTTCACTTTTTTCAGCCCTTTTTTGCGCTGGATGAAATCTGGAATCAGATCCATCGGGCCGGGCCGGTAGAGCGCATTGATGGCGAGAATGTCCTCGATGCTGGTGATGTCGAACTGCTTGCAGACGCTCGTCATGCCGCCGGATTCGAGTTGGAAGACGCCGACCGTTTCGCCGCGGTTCAGCATGGCCGCGGTGGCCGGGTCGTCGAAGGCGATTTTTTCCAAGTCAAACTCCGGCTCGCGCGCGTGGATGAGCGCGAGGGCATCGGTGATGACCGTGAGCGTCTTCAGCCCGAGGAAATCCATCTTTAATAGGCCGAGATCGTTCAGCGGCCCGCCGGCGTATTGCGTCGTGACGACGCCGTCTTTGTCCACCGCGAGCGGGATGTAATCGCTCAAGTCCCGGTCGCCGATGACGACGCCGGCCGCGTGAACGCCCGTGCCGCGCGTGAGTCCTTCCAGAGTCAACGCGAAATCAAAAACCGTTTTCACCGCCGGCTCGGTTTCAATGGCTTTTTTGAAGTCCGGATTCTTCTCCGCGGCCACCGCCAACGGCATCGGCTTGGCCTGCTCGATGGGGATCATCTTCGAAAGCCGGTCGCCGTCGTTGTAAGACATGCCGAGCACGCGCGTCACGTCGCGCAACACCGCTTTGGACGAGAGCGTGCCGAAGGTGATGATCTGGCTCACCGCGCGCTCGCCGTATTTGCGCCGCACGTAGTCGATGACCTCGCCGCGCCGCTCCATGCAGAAGTCGATGTCGATGTCCGGCGGCGAGACGCGCTCGGGATTCAAAAAGCGCTCAAAAATTAATCCAAACCGCAGCGGGTCGATGTCGGTGATGCCGAGCAGATACGCCACGAGCGCGCCCGCCGCCGAGCCGCGGCCGGGTCCGACCGGGATGCCCTGGCTCCGCGCGTGGCGGATGAAATCCCAGACGATGAGAAAATAACTCGTGAAGCCCGATTTGTTGATGACGCTCAGCTCGTAGTCGAGCCGCTCAACGAGCGCCGCGTCCTCCCCCGCCCGCTCGCCGTAGCGCCAGCGCAAGCCGGCGTCGCAAAGCTCGCGCAGATAGCCCTCGCGCGTCTTGCCCTCCGGTGGCGCGAAATCGGGGTATTTCGATTTGCCGAATTCGATTTCCAGATTGCAGCGCTCGGCAATGCGCAACGTGTTGTCCACGGCCTCCGGCACTTCCGAGAAAAGCTCGCGCATCTCCTCGGGCGACTTGAGGTAAAGCTCTGTGCCGTAGCGCATCCGCTTCTCGTCGTGCACCATCGCGCCCGTGCCGATGCAGATCATGACGTCGTGCGCATCGTGGTGCGAGCGTTCGAGAAAATGCACGTCGTTGCTGGCGACGAGCGGCAGGTTGAACTCGCGCGAAAACCGGTGCAGCGCGCAGTTGCAGCGCGTCTGCTGCTCCATGCCATGATCGTGGAGTTCGAGAAAAAAATCGCCCGGCGCGAAAAGGTCGCGAAACTCCGCCACGCTTCGCCGCGCTTTTTCCTCCTGATCGGCGAGGAGATGCTGATTGATCTCGCCTTTCAAACAGCCGCTCAACCCGATGAGTCCGGTGGAATGCTGCGCGAGCAATTCCTTGTCGATGCGCGGCTTGTAATACATGCCGTCGAGATACGCGGCGGTGACGAGCTTGACCAAGTTGGCGTAGCCCGTGGCGTCCTTGCAGAGCAACGTGAAATGGGTGGCCGCGTCGCGCGCCGAGTTGGCCTTGCGCTCCTTCATCAAGCCCGGCGCGACATACACTTCGCAGCCAATGATCGGCTTGATCCCGGCTTTCTTCGCCGCCTGATAAAACTCAATGGCGCCGAAGAGATTGCCGTGATCCGTCATCGCCACCGCCGGCATCCCGAACTCGACGGCTTTTTTGAGCAAATCCTTGATCCGCACCGCGCCATCGAGCAGCGAGTATTGCGTGTGAACGTGCAGGTGGACGCAGGATTTGTCGGGATGAACGAGGGCCATAAACGCGCGCCCAGCTTACGCATTTCGCCCCGCCGCCAGCAATCGAACTCACGGGCTTTCGCAGGAAAAAATTCGTGCAAAACGGGGTGGGATTATTTTTTCCTGACGCGCGGCAGATTTTTTTCTGGAAAAAAGACAAAAAAGTGACTTGCAAAGCACGACTTGATCAATCACTCTCCGGGCCTGAGCTTTGCTCTAACAGGTCAGGGATAAAAATTTTTACCGCCGTTGTTGTTTCAAGCGTATGCCACATTCTTTTTCACCTATTTTCGGTTCAAGGACTAACCGTTGGCTGACACCCTTCCTTGCCGTCCCTACTTTGGCCTTGGCCACCTTGCCGATTGCGTTGCAAGCGGCTGCGCCGATCATCGATGTTTACGCATCCTTTGGGCCGAACGGCGACGGCTCGACAACCACCACCAGCAACTATACCCAGAATGCGCTGAATGCGATCGTGGCTGCCAACGGCGGCGCCACCACTCCGACCGTGACGACGAACGGTGGCGGGCCGGCCACGTATTCTGAGGCGACCAGCGGTCAGACCAATCAGTTTATCTCCACTCCATTCACCTCTTGGATGGGATACGCCGGTGCCAATGTGACTAACGTCTATGGCAGTGCATACAGCACCCAGACTGGGCAGAGACTTTATTTTGGATTGGACGTGCGCGGCGATGGCACCACCCGTTTCAGCTTGTCGGGCTTGACCTTCAGCGCCAACGATCTGAACGACAATATTCCTGGCGATAATCCTATTGGCACCGCCACTTTTAACAACAGCGACCTCTCCAGCGGCGCTTTCCTTTTCTACAATCTCGTAAGCGGAAACTACGTTCAAACCACGCCGGCAAATGCGAATACGCTCGTAGATCGGATTGTGTATCGCGGCGTCGGCGAAAGCTTTTTTGACACTAATCTTGACAATTCGCTTGTTCAATCGAACGCGGATCCGCAGACGAGGCTCAACGCCCAAATTTTCGAATTAAATACGGCTGATAACGGAGGCCCCCCGGATATCCAAGGTGTTTATTCCATCGCGGGTGCCACAGGTCAGGCCTCCGTGCCGCTTGCAACTTCGCTACTCGTTCCCGAGCCGAGTTCCGTGCTCGCCTGCTTCGCGGGTGGACTCGGGCTGGCGGTCGTGTTGCGCAAAAAGCTGACCGAGCGTCGCGCATAACCAACTGCCCGGCGCAAAGGCCGCCGATTCATTTCAACCTAGGCGCGCTTCGTTGATTTTTCGCGGAGCGCGCCTTTTTGCTTTTGTGCGGACGGCGGACGATTTTTCGCTTTCGGCACGTCGGACTTTTCAAAAAATACTTTGACGCCGCCGCGAGCCTCCGCTATCGGTCGCCTCACGCTCTTATCGAGAGTGGCGGAGGGACTGGCCCGACGATGCCACGGCAACCGCTCTGCGCGCATGACCAAGTCGCTTGATTGGTCCGCGCGCGAGGTCGAGGTGCCAATTCCAGCTCCAGACGCGCGGCTGCGGTCGCGCGTTTTGGGGGAAAGATGAGAGAAAGCTGGTGGCGTCCAGTCAGTCGGGTTCGTCCGTGAAAAACGGCGCGCTGTCTCTGCGAAGAGTCGCGCGCGAGTTTCGCCGGGTGACAACACTTCCCGACTTTCGGCGCATCAGGTTTCTCCGCTTCCCGTGGCTGGCGGCTTCGCGCGCGGCTGAAGGTTTCTCGTCGCTGCCGTTGATGATGAGCGGCACGAAAAAATCGACACCGCACCCATTCGACGAGTCATCATGGATCAACCCATTCCTTTCACCGGCCTGCGCTGCCGCGAGTGCGGCTGCTCGTATCCGAAATCCGCCGTCCACATTTGCGAGTTCGACTTCGGACCGCTGGAGGCGACTTACGATTATGAATTGGCCGGCCGAACGCTGACCCACGAAGCCCTGGCCGCGCGGCCGCGTTCCATGTGGCGCTACCGCGAACTGCTGCCCATCGACGGCGAACCAACCGTGGGTCGCCAGACTGGCTTCACGCCGCTCGTGCGCACCGACCGGCTGGCGGAACGGCTCGGCTTGTGGGCGGGCGATTTGTTTGTCAAAAACGACACGGTTAATTATCCCACGCTCTCCTTCAAAGACCGCGTCGTCAGCGTCGCGCTCAGCCGCGCGCGCGAACTCGGCTTCGACACGGTCGCCTGCGCGAGCACCGGCAATCTCGCCAACAGCGTCGCCGCCAACGCCGCGGCCGCCGGCTTGAAAAGCTACGTGCTCATCCCCGCTGACCTGGAGCAGAGCAAGGTGCTCAATTCCCTCATCTACGGCACGAACGTCATCGGCATCCGCGGCGCATACGATCAAGTCAACCGCCTTTGCTCGGAGATCGCGGGCAAATACGGCTGGGGGTTCGTCAACGTCAACCTCCGTCCGTATTATGCCGAAGGCTCGAAGACGATGGGCTTCGAGATTTGCGAGCAGCTCGGCTGGCTGGCGCCGCGACACACCGTCGTGCCGATGGCCAGCGGCGCGTTGCTGACGAAGATCACGAAGGCTTACAAGGAATTTTCCACCCTCGGCTTGATCGACAATCCGGGGGAATTTTCCATCCACGGCGCGCAGACGGCCGGTTGCAGCCCGATCAGCGCCGCCTGGAAAAAAGGGACCGACATCGTCAAGCCCGTCGCCAAGCCTGAAACGATCGTGAAGTCGCTCGCCATCGGCACGCCGGCGGACGGCTATTACGCGATCCACGCCATGCGCGACACCGGCGGCGGCGCGGACGACGCGACCGACGCCGAGGTCATCGACGCGATCAAATTGCTCGCCGAAACCGAAGGCATCTTCGCCGAAACCGCCGGCGGCGTGACGGTCGCCTGCGCGCGCAAGCTCGTCGCCAGCGGCGCGATCCGCCCGGGCGAGCGCACGGTGCTTTGCATCACAGGCCACGGCTTGAAAACCCAGGAAGCCGTGCAAAATCATTGCGGCGCGCCGCGCATTCTCGGCCCCAGCCTGCGCGAGTTTGACGAAGCGTTGGCGCAAGCAGCCGCCCATTGATTGGCGCAAATTTAATTTCTTTAAAAAAACTCATGCCTACCTCCATCCGCATCCCCACCCCGCTGCGCAAGCTGACCGGCGAGCGCGAAGTCATCGAAGCCGAAGGCGCCACCGTCGGCGCCGTGCTCGACGCCGCCAACCAAGCCTATCCCGGTTTGAAAAACCGCATCTGCGACGACAGCGGCAACATCCGGCGCTTCGTCAACGTTTACCTCAACGACGAAGACATCCGCTATCTCGACAACCTCGGCACCGCGGTCAAGGACGGCGACGAGGTGAGCATCATTCCCGCCGTCGCCGGGGGCTGACATGAGTGACGACGTCGAACCCCAGGTGCCCGAAGGGGCCGCCGTCCTGCCGGAGATTCCCGCCGAGCTGGGCGTCGATCCGATCCTGCTGGCCGTGCTGCACGCGGTCGTCTTCCTGGACGGCTCCCGCGAAGACGTCGTCAACGGCGCCGCCGCCGACGAGGC
>JAFAXH010000068.1 GCA_019241085.1 Verrucomicrobiota bacterium
ACCCGTGAGCTTGCGGAAAGCGTGGATCGCGTTGGCGGGCGCGGCGACGGTGGCGTTGCTTTTGGTGGGGTTTGCCTGGTGGCACGCGCGCCGCTGGCAGGATTTTGTGCGCCGGCTCGACGCGGAGCCGGGGCTGGTGGTCACGTCTTCGCGCGCGAGCTGGTTTGGCGTTTCGCAGGTCCACGGCTTGCGCGATCCCTTGGCGACTGACCCGGCGGCGATTGCAAGCGGCTTCGGCATCGAGCAGGCGCGGGTGGCGTTTGATTGGAAGGAATATCTCGCGTTGGACCCGGCGATTTTGCAGCACCGGTTTAAGCAGCGGTTCGGTCTGCCGGGCGGCGTGCGGCTGGCCGTGAAAGGCAACCAAATCGAGTTGTCCGGCTCCGCGCCTTACGAATGGATCGAGCGCGTGCGCCGCGAACAATCCCGCTTGCCGGGTGTCGCCGCGGTGAGCGAGCAAGACTTGAGCATCACCCACGATCCCGAGCGTGTGCTGACGGATTTCCGCACCTTGCTCGCACCGCCGGAGGGCGTGCAGGCGGCGTTCGCCGACGGCGTGCTCACCGTCAGCGGTGACGCGCCGTATGAGTGGGCGTCCACCTGGCGCGAAAACGCCCGACGGCTGCCCGGCGTCACTTCAGTCCAAGAACAAAACCTGCACGTCACCGTCGATCCGGCCCGCGTGCTGCGCCGGTTCAGGGAAAATTTTGGCCTGCCCGACACGGTGACGGCGCGGGTGCAGACCGACGGCACGCTCGTGCTCTCCGGCGAGGCGTCCCATCCGTGGCTGACGCGGGTGCAGAGCGAGGCGACCGCCGAGGTGCCCGGCATCCGGTCGTTGGATGACCGCGACGTGATCGACCTCGATCAACGCGCGTTTCAACAGACGTCGTCGGTGATCGAGCATGCGTTCGTTTATTTCCTGCCGAGCAAGGATAATTTCGCCTCCGAAGGCTTCGTCGCGCTATCGCGTTTGCCCGATGAAATCCGCCGGCTCACGAGTGCCGCCAAACACCTCGGTCAAGAAGTGCGCCTCGAGGTTCGCGGCTCCGCCGATGGCGTGGGCGGCGAGGCGAGGAACGCGGAACTGAGCCAACGCCGCGCGCTGGCCGTGCGGGATTTCCTGGTTTCCTGTGGGCTGGACGCGGCGCTGTTTCAGACGGTCGGTTTGGGCGCGCCGGCGCCCGCGGCCAATTCAAATGAACCGGCAGCCGCGGAGCCATCGCAAAGACGTGTTGCATTCCGAGTGCTCTCCGGGCCATCTTCCGTCACGCCATGATTCAGAAAAAGGTCTGCCTGATCGGCACTTCCGCAGTGGGCAAGACGAGTCTCATCGCCCGTTTTGTGAGCAGCATTTTTCAGGATAAATACCTGACGACGGTCGGAGTGAAGATCGACAAAAAGAACGTCGTCGTCGAAGGGCGGGAAATGACGCTGGTCATCTGGGACCTCGCAGGCGACGACGATTTTCAGCGGCTCAACCTGTCGTATTTGCGCGGCAGCGGCGGCTTGCTTTTCGTCGCGGATGGCACGCGTCAGATCACGCTCGACCAAGTCCTGGAAATTCAGAGCCGGGTGGTGGGAGCGGTCGGTTCCCTGCCCTGCTTGCTGGCGTTGAATAAAGCCGATTTGAAAGCGTGCTGGGAGATCGCCGACGAAAAAATCACTGACCTGCGAGCTGCCGGCTGGCGAGTCCTATCCACCAGCGCAAAACTGGGCACCGGCGTCGAGGAGGCATTCGGAGAACTCGGCCGCCTGATGCTGCCGCCCATAACCTGAGCCGTTGCCGCGCCATGCCCGCACCGCCGTTGTCCCCTTCCCCCGCCGTGGCTGTCTTGGAGGCGCTGGGCTACGGGCTGTTTGTCCGCGATGCCGCGGACGGGCAACTCCGCACGATCAGCCAGCCGCCAGCCTGGCTGGCGCAACTCTGGCCCGCGCTCGACGCGCCGGGCAGCGTGTTGCCAGTCGCCGACGCATCGCCTTTCCTGGAAAATTTCCTGCTCGACGCCGCGGCCTGCTGGGCTGCCGCCGGCGAGCAACGGCTCAGTTCCGGACCCTGGGTCGAGCGCGATCCACAAGGCGGCGAGAGCGAGCTGGAAGCGACCGCGTTGACGTTGCCCAACGCCGGTGGCGCCGTGCTGCTGATCCAACGCTTGGGTGAGGAATTTACCGACCGCAAATCGGTGCTGCAAAAGAGCCGCGAGAACGTGCTCATCAATCAGCGGCTCAACACCGAATTGCAGAAAAAAGACATCCTGCTCCACTGCATCGCCGAAGACATGAGCGCGGCGCTGGGCAACGTCATCACCTCTTTGCGCCTCATTGAACTCGAACAGGAGCCGGCGAAAATCCGGCGGCTGCTCGATCTCGCCGCGCTCGCCACGCAGGAACAGCAAAGCCTTGTGGCGCACGTGCTCGACGCATTTGCCGACGAAATCCGCTGCCTCTACGGTGGCAGCGCCAGCGACAGCCGGCGTTCCGCGTGCGACGTGGCCACGGTCGCGCAGGAAACCGTGGCTGCACTGGAAGCGCGCTTTCGGGAAAAGCGGGTGCGCTTTAATTTCCCCACACCAACGCCCGCTTCCGCCCGGGTGGCGATCAACCGCGAACATCTGGAGCGCATCCTCACGAACCTGCTCGAAAACGCCCTCGACGCCGCGCGCGTCGGCGGCGGGGTGGCGCTGCGGTGGAAGGTGGAAACCGACACCGTTTTGGTGGAAATTGAAGACAGCGGCCGCGTGCTGCCGCCGGAAACCAGTGAACGGCTTTTCTCGCGCTTCGCGCTCGCTTCGAGCGGCGCGGCCAATGCCGAGACGCGGCTCCATTTTTGCCGGATCGCGGTGGAAAATTGCCACGGCGAGATCGGCTACGAGCCGCGCGCCGATGAGGCGGGCGGCGTTTATACGGGCAATATTTTCTGGTTCCGCCTGCCGAAATCTCCCGCCCTGGTTTCCAGATGAAAACCATCGTGCTCATCGAAAACGACGCGCTGACCCGGGCGTTGCTGTCGGAATGTCTCGCCGGCCACGGCTGGCGGGTGCTGGAAGCGGACAACGGCGAGGCCGGCCTCGACCTGGTCGAGCGGCACAAGCCGGCGGCGGTGCTCTGCGACATCCGCACGCCGAAGCGCAACGGCTTCAAAATTTGCCGCGCGATCCGGGAGCAGCCGCCTCTGCTCGGCACGCGCGTCGTGCTCACCAGCGTGAGTCGTTTCGGCAATGACCGCGACACCGCGTTCGCCGCGGGCGCCAATGATTATCTCGTCAAGCCGATCCCGCCGACCGATTTGCTGGAAGCGCTGGCCTCCTGCGCCGACGACGACGAAGCGGATGGCGCGCCGACTGCCGGCGCGGACGGCGGCCCGACGCGCATCCGTTTCTGGGGCGTGCGCGGTTCGATTCCGACGCCGGGCAAAGAAACGTCGGGCATCGGCGGCAACACCTCCTGCGTCGAGGTGCGCGTCGGCGAGCAGATCATCGTGCTCGACGCCGGTTCCGGCATCCGACGGCTCGGGCAGGCGCTGATGCACGAGTTCCGCGACCGGCTGTTGCAAGTCACCATGCTGGTGACGCACACGCACTGGGACCACATTCAAGGGTTTCCGTTTTTCATTCCCGCCTACAGCCCGAAGGTCAGCGTGCGCATCCTCGGCTACGAGGGCGCGGTGCACGGGCTGCGCAGCGCGTTGTTCGAGCAGATGCAGAGCGCCTTTTTTCCCGTCGCGCTGCACCAGATGGCGAGCCACGTCACGTTTGAAGAACTCGACGACATGCAGTTCGAGCTGGGCGCGGTGAAGGTGAAGGCGATCTTCGCCAATCATCCCGGCATCTGCCTCGGCTACCGGCTGTCCACACCCGGCGGCGATCTCGTTTATCTGCCCGATCACGAAGCGTATGAACGCTACGAACAGGAACGCCAGAAAGCCGCCGGCGAGAACTCGCCGCAAGGTTTGGAATACGCCCGGCAGCAGGACAACAACGTGATCGAATTTTTGCGCGGCGCCGACGTCGTCATTGCCGACTCGCAATACGACGCCGTCGAATATCCGACCCGCCTCGGCTGGGGCCACACCTGCGCGGATGACACGGTGGAAAACGCGCTCCGCGCCGGGGTGAAACAGCTCTATCTTTTTCATCACGACCCCGATCATCAGGACGAAAAAATTCAGGCAATGGTCGAGCGCGCCCGCGCCCGTGTGGCCGAGCACGGCTCGCCGATGCAAGTTTTCGCCGCGCGCGAAGACGCGGAGGTCGTGCTGACGAAAGCTTAAATCGAAAACGCTCATGCCTCCCGCCGCTCTGTCAGCGCTTGCGCGCGGCGACTAGCGGCGAGCGCGTGCAGACGGCGGTCTTCGTCGGTTTCCAATTCAAGCGCCGGCACCGGCGCGGGTTTTCCGGTGGCGTCGAGGTGCACAAACGTCAGCCAGCATTCGTTCGTGTGCCGGCGCGCGCCGCCGGAGGCAATGTGTTCGGCAAAAACGTTGGCCAGGATCGACATCGACGTGCGCCCGACGTGAACGACGCGCGCCCGCACTTCGACGAGTTCGCCGACGCGGATCGGTTCTTTGAAAAGCACGCGGTCAATCGACAGCGTCGTCGCCTGCCCGCTGCAATGCCGCATCGCGCTCAACGCCGCGCAACGGTCCACGAGGCTCACGATGACGCCGCCGAAGACCGACGGCGTGCGCAGTCCATTCGCTTGGTGCGGCATCATCAAATCGGCGACGACCGATTCGGATTGCGCGGGCGTGCGGCGCGTCTTCATGGCTCCGACGCGCTGCTGCTGTCGGACCGGCTGCGCGTGACGGTGCTCGTTCGGCTCCATGGAATCCGCTCGGTCGGCGTGACGCTGATTTCCAATTGCACGGACGCGAGCATCGGAAATTTTTCGAGCAAGTGCGCGGTCAATTCCTTGTTCACGATTTCCCAATACGCGCTCTCGTTTTCGTCGTGGGCGAAATAGTCGGTGCACACGGACGAGAGCGCGCGGAAATCGGGATACTCCTCGTCTTTGATGCCGGCTTTGTAAGTGTAACGCACGGTGAGATGCAAACGGTTGCCGCCTTGGTGCCGCACGGCGAGACCTTTGATTTCAAATGAAAAGTCTTCGTGCAACGCCGTTGCCGTCACCGTCCGATCCGCGCTGAGATCGCGTGCAAACTGCGGACTCGGATTGCGGACCGCAAAAAACAGAGCGACGCCCAACACCACGGCGGTCGGTAACGCGCGCCAGAAACGGTTCATTTCTAAATCCATATTGGCAGAGGGTCTTTGCGTTCGCTCGCCAGGTCAAGCCACTGCTGGTCTTGACAGAGCGCCTGTTTCGCCTCCGACGCTTCGCCGCGAAATATCCTCCGCATTCAATTTAGGATGACCAAAAAAAGTAGCCGCTGCGGATAATCTCGGCTGGTGCGCCGGGCGAATTCCGGGGGTATGCTTTTCGCGTTATGTCGGTCCGAGCACTTCTCTTCGATACATTCGGCACGCTGGTCGATTGGCGCAGCAGCCTCATCGCCGAATTGTCCGCCTTTGGCGTGGCGCGAGCACTCGAAGTTGACTGGACCCGGCTCGTCGATGACTGGCGCGCGGCTTACGCGCCCTCAATGCAGCGTGTTCGCACGGGCGCGTTGCCGTGGACTGTGCTTGACGAATTGCACCGCGCCAGCTTGGAAAAGCTGCTCGCGGAACGAGGATTGCGCCATGCTTTCTCCGACGCCGACTTGGAGCATTTGACGCACGCCTGGCACCGATTGCATCCGTGGCCGGACACCGTTTCGAGTCTCGAAAAATTGCGTGAGTATTTCATCCTCGGATTGCTCTCGAATGGCAATGTCGCCCTGCTGATCGACCTTGTCCGCTTTGCCCGTTTGCCCGTGGAGATGAGCTTTGGCAGCGACTTGTTTCGGCATTACAAACCCGACCCGGAAACCTACCTCGGCGCTTGCTCGTTGCTGCGCCTGCCACCCGAGGAAGTCATGCTGGTGGCCGCGCACAACTACGACCTGCGCGCCGCGGCGGCGCTGGGCTTGCGCACCGGATTTGTGGCTCGCCCGCTGGAATACGGACCGCAACAGGAAAAGGATATTGCTGCGGAAAATCCGTGGGATGTGATCTCAGGCGACCTGCACGAGTTTGCCACCCGCCTGTTGTCGTCGCCGTTGGTGCAAATCGGCGCCACGGCAGTTGTCGGTGACGACGAGCTTGCGTAAACTGCGCCCGCCGAAATCCCCGCAGATGTCCGATGCCCAAAGTCTTCTGCCGCCGGAAACCATCTTCATCGGCAACGCCTCCGCGCCGCGCGATCCGGCGTCATTTTTTGCGAAGCTCGACGAAATCGAGCGCCATTCCTGCGCCAGCGCTTTGGCGGTAGCGCTCTACGATTACGAATCGCAGTGGGGATTCTCGCGTCGCGGCGACCGCACCTTTCACGCGGCCAGCACGATCAAGCTGGCCATCCTGCTCGCGCTCTTTCGCGCGGCGGAGGCCGGCCGCCTGCGCCTGACGGATCAACTGCACGTGCGCAATCGCTTCGTGAGCCAGATTGCGGGCGAGCCGCCCTTCTTCCTCGCATCGGACCGCGACGGCGACCCGGGCTTATACAAGCTGATCGGTCGCACCGCTTCGCTGCGTTTACTGGCGACGACCATGATCGTCCGCAGCTCGAATCTGGCGACGAATCTACTCGTCGATTTTCTTGGCGTGCCTTGGATCGCGGAGACGCTCAACGCGGCGGAACTCGGGAGCCTGCGCTGCCTGCGCGGCGTGGAAGACGAAGTCGCTTTCTCCCACGGACTCAACAACGAAGTCCAGGCGGATGGCCTGCTTAACTGGTTTCGCGCGGTGCATGAAGGCCGCGCGGTCGGCGCGGAAAGCCGGGAAATGATGTTGGACATTTTGTTTCAACAAAATTTTAACGGCATGATCCCGGCCGGCTTGCCGCGCAACGCCAAGGCGCGTGTCGCCCACAAAACGGGAGAAATCTCCACGATTTGCCATGATGCCGGAATGGTCTTTTTGCCCGACCGCTCACCCTATGTGCTCGTCGTGTTGACGGAATATCCAAATGGAAATCACATCGCCGCGCGCAAGCGCGTGATCGCCAATGTCTCCGGCGCCGTGTTCCAATTTTTGGCCAAAACTCCCTCCCCAGCCAGCAGGCGCACCCTGTCCAGCGCGCGTTCGTGAGCACGGATATGTCTGCTCAAAATCCGGCCAATCATTCTGCCTTCCCCTGCCCCGTGGTGGACGGGCTGTCTCTCCCTGCGGAACTGAGGCGATTGCTGCGACCTGACGAGCTGGTGCCCGATCGCGTCGGGCGCTCACACCGGTTGCCGCGTTTTTTTTACGAGATTGCCGATTGGCCGCTGGCAAAAGCGACGTTTCTGACGCCGCACTTCCGGCTGAGCGAGCTGGTGGTGGTGGACTGCCGGGAAGACGACCGGCTCCTGCACGAATTTCCGCACTACGTCCCGTGCGCCGTCGCGTTGCTGGTGCGTTGCCTGGAGGCCTTGCGCGCGCACGTAGGGGACGCGCCCGTTTTTATCGCGGCCAACGGCGCCTATCGCTCCCCTGCGCACCGGCTCGACTCCGGCGCGGTGACGGACGGAGGTGGTTTCGGCCCGCACCAATGGGCGGTGGCCGCTGACATTTATCGCATCGGCGATATCTGGTTGAATACGCGGTCTGCCATCGAGAAATACGCCGACTTCGCGCGTGCGCTCGGGCCAGACGTGCGAATCGCGCCTTATGGCCACGGAATCCATGAGTCGGATGATCATTTGCATTTGGACCTCGGCTACGCCCGGATGATCCCGGTGGAAGTGGACGAGGAAGTTCTCTCAACCATTTGAACTCACTCGTTCCGTGAAATTCTCTGGACTGAGAATTGCTAAAGCTTGGATGACCACAATGCCTGCGAAACGGACTGCAGGAAGGTGTCCACCCAATGTCCAAGAGCGATTTTTTCAGCTTTGTTACCTCTTTGCGGCCGATCGAGCTGAAGGCCATTGGCGCACTTTCTCAGGTTATCCATTTGGATGAAGGCGTGACCGTTTACTCAAGCGGAGACGAGAGCGACGCCCTCTACATCATCACACGCGGCGTCGTGGAAATTGTGCATCAAAACCAAAGGCACAACGGCAATACGCCGATTTCCTATTTGGGACGAGGCGACATGTTTGGAGAAATGGGCGTGCTCAGTGGCACAACTCGCAAAAATGCGATTCGGACTTGCGAACCGACAAGCGTGCAATGTTTCAAAAAGAAGGATTTCCCAGAATTGATAACCCGAGTGCCTTCTTTCTTTTATCACGTCAGCCAGCAGGTCGCTTCTCAATTGCTCCGGGTGAGCGATCTCGCTTTCGTGCAAAGCCATTGCCTCGAACTGAGCGGCAATCTGTCCAATTTCGATTTGGTGACGATTTACCAAACGATTTTGAACAGCTCCCAAACCGGTGAATTGGCGATTGCCAACGAGGCTGGCGACATCGTGGCGACGTTTCTTTTTGAAGCCGGCCAGGTGCAACGGGCGCGGTTTTATCATCTCACCGGCGAGGAAGCTTGCTGGCAGCTTTTCCTGCACGAAAAGCTCACCGGGACATTTTCCTTTGCGATCACGTCGGGGAGCGACGCAAACCGGCAGGACTGCGGGCCGTTAATCCGCCGCAATCCCACCGACCTGCTGATCTCGGGGCTGCAATATCGCGACGAATTCAAGTTGATGATGGAATACCTGCCCGAGCCGAACCTGGCGTTGCAGCGGATGAAGCTCAATCTCGACTGGTCCGACCCGGAGCACGAATCCCTGCGCCATCTGGCGGAAACCATCTGGCAACTCTGCTACAGCACGACGTATGCGGTGGAAGAAGTGTTTCACCGCGTGGATTGCTGTGAGCTGAAATTTTACAAGGCCGTGTTGCAACTTCTCCGCACGGGCCATTTCGCGCTGTTGCTGCCGGAAGCCGCTGCCGGCAACAGCAATCCAACCACCGCGCCGGTGCCCCAACGCCTGCCCGCAGCTTTGCGCGCCAGCCCAGCCGTCGTGCGCTGACCTGCGCTCAAAGCGCATGGCTGAGAGACACCTCGCACCGCTCACTCCATCATGCGCGGCGGCAGGGTGAAAACGAGCGATGCCGCTCCTGGCGCCAGAGAACGCATTTCCAGCGCGGTCAACGATGCCTTGGGAACAGGAAAGCTGCTGGCCGTGGCCAAGCCGAGCAGGACGGCGATGAGTTCGCCCAAGTCCGGTTGATGGCCGACGAGGAAAGCGGATTGGCAGCCGAGATACGAGCGCAGTTCATGCCGGGCGCAATCGCTTGTCATGCCAGAGGCAAGGAAAGGCTCCACCAAGATCGGCGTTTCCAACGCTGACGCCACGGTTACCGCCGTTTCGCGAGCACGGCGAAATGGACTCGTGAGGATATAATCCGGCCGCACCCCGCAGCGTTTGCAATATCTGCTGACCTTCTCCGCTTGTTGCCGCCCTTTGGCCGTCAAACCGCGCTCTGCGTCCGTCGTCTTCATTTCTTCCGCGTCGGCGTGACGCAACAGGTAAAGGAGCATAAGCGGAAGTTGAAAAACCGTCAGCCAATCCCTCCCGCGGCGCTCCTCGTCACATCACCATGCCGCCATCGACCGTGAGCACCTGGCCTGTGATGTAAGCCGCCTCGGGACTGGCCAGAAACGCCACCGCTGCGGCGATCTCCTCCGGCGTGCCAAAGCGGCCGAGCGGCACGTTGGCCAAGACTCCTTTTTTTGCCTCTTCGGGCAAGGCGTCGGTCATGTCCGTCGTGATGAATCCGGGCGCCACGCAGTTGACCGTGACGCTGCGGCCGGAGAACTCGCGCGCGAGCGACTTGGTCAAACCAAGCAGCCCGGCTTTGCTGGCCGCGTAGTTGGCCTGGCCGGCATTGCCCGTCAATCCGCTGACGCTGGAGATGTTGATGATCCGTCCGCCGCGCTGCCGCAGCATCCCGCGCTGAAACGCCTGGATGCAGTTGAAGGCGCCCTTCAGATTCGTGTCGAGCACGAGGTCCCAATCCTCCTCGCTCATGCGCAAGCTCAGGCCGTCGCGCGTCACGCCGGCGTTGTTCACCAAAACATCGACCCGCTCAAAATCCGCGACGATCGTTTTCCCCACCGCCAGCACCGCGGCGTAATCCGCCACATCGACCGCATAAGCGCGGGCCGCGTCAGGCCGGCCCGCATTGATCTCGTCCGCAGTGCGGCGCGCGTTGGCTTCGGAACGACTGACCGCGGCAATCCGCGCGCCCTCTGCGGCCAGACGCACCGCGATGGCGTGACCAATCCCGCGCCCCGCGCCCGTGACCACGGCGACTTGGCCTTCCAGGCGGGCGAGCGGGACGAGATTTGGCGAAACGGCGGCGGAGGAGGCGACATTACTCATGGACAAAATTTTTCCGGGGTGCAGCAGTATGGCTAGCGACTCCGCGCGGTTTAGAAAACGAAAATTTTAATGAAAGCAGTCTGGATTCGACTGGCCATCGCTACGGGAGTGCTCTTGCTGCTGAGCGCCATCGTCCTGGGCGTGGTGTGGAAATATGCGCCGCGCCTGCAACACGCCGCCGACCGCAACAAGTCGCCCGCGCAATTGCGGCAGGAACAGGCCGCACTGGAAAAAATGGACCAAGCCCGCCGCGAAAACGTCGCGGAACTCCACCGAGAGATGGATGCCAAGGGCGGCGATATCGTCTCCGGGACCACCGCGCGCATGGACCGCGCGCAAGCTTTGCTCGACGAAACCGCGCGGCAATTCCAAGGCGACGAGCGCACCGCAATCAAGCTGTTGAGCCAACGTCTTGACGAACTGCGGAAGAAATCGCAAGCCTTCGAGCGGGCCATCACCGCGCTCAAGGAAGCCAGTTACCTTGCACCGGAAAGCCTGCCCGACTTGGCGGCCATCGCAGAACGCCGCCGTCTCGTCGAGCAGCTCCTTGCCGCCAACGAAGCGTTGACTGCGAGTGTGAGAGATTTGGAATCCAATCTCCGCGCCGATTTTGAAACGCACCTGACCTCGAAAGAACGCGCTGCCGAGTTTGCCCGCACCTTTGCTCGTTCCGCTCATACCGAAGCGCAGCTCAAAATCCGCGAATATGACAGGCAGCTTGGCACCCTCGCGCTGGCGCAACTCGATTTGTTGGCAACGCAGTGGGGTGCGTGGAAACTCGATGACACCGGCGCCGTGCAATTCACCGATGCCGAATCGGCGAAGCAATACGAGGAACAGCAACGGATGATCCAAGCAGCCGCCGAAGCACAGATGGCGGTGCAACAACAGATGCTTGCCGAGAGCGAGCGTTCCGCCGCCGCCAATGCGCCTCCCGGCAACAACGCGGCAGCCATCCGCCCCTCCCCGACGCCCGCCGCCAGCCCGAATCCATAAGCGGGCGCAAACCGGCGCCGCCTGCGGCCCTTCGCGTGGTTTCCCTCGTTTCCGAAGTTCGTTTGGAGGAACCGCTCGCTGCCTGCCCTGGCTCGCAGCGCACAGTGAAAGCAACTGGTGCGTCCATCGTGCCGGACGATCAATTTGAAATCCCTCCGGCAGTGCGCGGGATGACAGCAGAAGTCACGGAAGCCCCGGAGGTGCGTCCCTGCCGGCGAACGTCAAAAACTCAATCCGCGAAGATTTCCAGGAATGCCACCTCCAGCGCGAGGGCTTCCTGCACGGGGCGTTCGAGTTGCTGCCGCAATTCGTCCAGACGCGCCAGCTTGCGCAAGAGCGCGTCCGTCTCGCCGGCACTCCGCGCCTGGCGCAGCGTGTCGCCCCACCAGCAGGCAAGCACGTCGAGCAGCCGGGCACGTTCAGCCACGAAACGCGCTTCGACCTGCGCCTTCAACGCATCCTGGCGTTCCTCGATGTAGGCTTTGCCCGAATCGGTCGTTTGCGCGTAGCGTTTTTCGTCGGCTTCGAGCGCCGCCTCCGCTTCGTCGGTCAAGCGCGCGCGGGCGTCGGAGAGCAGCGTTTGAAATGTGCGCAACAGCCGATAGGCGATTGACACGGAGGCCGCGGACGCCTGCCCTCCCCGCGCGTCGTGCTCGCGCAACGCCGTCAGCAGCGTGGCTTCATCCGGTCGTGCCCTGCCGCTGCTGCCTGCGGCTTCCGCCGGGTCGGCGCGCAACGTCACGCGAATGCAGCGGGAGAGGATCGTATCGAGCATCGCTTCGGGCTGCGCGGTCAGAAGCAGGAGCAAGGAATGATCGGGCGGTTCTTCGAGCGTCTTTAAAAACGCGTTGGCCGCCTGCGGCTGGAGCCGGTCGGCGTCGCGCAGGATGGCGACCTTGCGGGGACGCCGCGTGTCGTCGGCTTCCTTGTCACCGACATTCTCGTTGTCATTGATCGCCGCCGCGCGCAGTCGCAGGGCGGCTTCCAGCATGCGCACCTGCTCGATGACGATGCGGCGCGACTTCGACTCCGGCTCGGCGAGGTGAACGTCGGGAGAAGCTCGCACCGCCGCGGCATCCGCACGCGCCGGCAGCCCGTTGACCGTTTTGATTAACTCGCAAGCCAGCCGCCAGCCGACTGTGCTGCCGGCCGACGGATCAATGAACAGATAAGCATGGCCCAACCTGCCGGCGGCGTGCGCGCGGCGCAGATAATCCAAGGCTTCAGGCAGAGAAAAGGACATGGTGAATGGGGAATTTTTCGCGCAAGCGGACGAGGATTTTTTGCTCAACCTCCGCCGGGCTGCCAGCCGCGTCGATCAAGATCACGCGCTCGGGCGCGCTCGCCGCCAGTTCCAGATAGCCGGCGCGGACGCGCTCGAAAAAATGATCTTGCTCGGTGTCGAAGCGATCTTGCGAGAGCAACAGTGGCGCGGCGTTCGCGCGTCCGGCCAGGCGTTCGCGCACCGCGTCCGTCGGCAGATCGAGCAGGATCGTCGCATCGGGCACGCAACCCGCCACCGCGAACGCGTTGACGCTCGCGACAGCGGCGGCGTCGAGCTGGCGAGCCGCACCTTGATAAACCGTGGTGGAATCCAGGAATCGGTCGCACAGCACGAGCTTCCCCCCCGTCAGCGCCGGCTGTAAAACCTCGCGCACAAGCTGCGCACGGCTCGCGGCGAAGAGGAGCAATTCCGCCGCTGGCACGAGCGTGTGCCCACGCTCGGCGGATTTCAGCAACGCGCGAATTTCTTCGCCAATGACGGTGCCGCCCGGTTCGCGCAAGGTCAGCAATTGGCTGCTCGCGGTATTACCGAGGTGCGCCTGCAGCCGTGCCGTCAGTCGCGCGAACTGCGTCGATTTGCCGCAGCCCTCCCCGCCTTCAAAAGTGATGAAAAGGCCGGGCAGGCCGTGGGAGATTTTCACGCGATAACTGGGGGAATTTCCGGGCTTGAGTTTTGCCCGCGCGCGACGGGTAATCCAGCGGGAAAAAACGTCGATGAAAACCGCCACTCGCTCCACGCCAACAAAACATTGGCTCGTCAAGCAGGAGCCGGAGACCTATGCGTGGGCGCAATTTGTCGCCGATGGCGGCACCGTGTGGACAGGCGTGCGCAGTTATCCGGCGCGATTGAACCTGCAAGCCATGCAGGTCGGCGACCCGGTGCTCTATTACCATAGTGTGAGCGAGAAAGCTGTGGTCGGCATCGCAGAGGTCACGCGCAAAGCATATCCTGATCCGAGCGCGGACGAACCGTCGCCGGCGATGGATGATAAAGCCTGGCTGTGCGTCGATCTGCGTCCGGTGCGCGCTTTGTTCCAGCCGGTGCCCCTCGCCGTGATTCGCACCGATCCCGCCCTAGCGAAAATGGCGTTGCTGCGGCAGACGCGACTCTCCGTCGTGCCGCTGACGCCCGCGGAGTTCGCACGCGTTTTGGAATTGGGTGATCGCCGCTAGCTTGGATCGAGGAGCGCATAGATTCGATGCACTTCGACGATGCACTGCTCGACGACTTCAAGGGGGAAATAGAAGCGCTGAAACCTGAGATCGTCAGAATGCCATCAGCTTCCTTATTGAAAGTTACGATGAGCTTGGAGTTAATGCCGACTTCGGAATACTCAAGGAACTTGCCATGGAGGAACTAGTTATTGGATACAACTTGATAATGTGAATGATCTAGAGACGTAAACGCAGCGGCGCTTTTTTTCTTCTCTGCGCTTTCACTCCGCGCGCAAACCGAATCCGTGGATTTTCGTAGGCATGTCGGGAGAAAACTCTTTGCAGATGATCTCACCGCCGGATTAGAAAGATGGGCGGTGGAATTAGAGCACAACGGCAGCGTGGAAACTCGTGAGGCCAGCTTGTCATCGATGTTCCTGCGGGCTGCCATGCCTTCCCGTGTTCTCTTTAAGCCTCAAGTGCAAACCTGACCGTAAGCGCAGGGTGATGCCGGGGTCGGGTTGAACGGGTGGAGTGTCGCCTGCCAAATGCAGGGTGAACCCTTGGCAGATCATGGCAACGATGAGGCGGGCTTCAAGCAAGGCGAAATGCACGCCGACGCAAGTGTGCGGACCAGAGCCGAAGGGCAAGTAGGCGTTTCGTTCGTTCACCTGACGGTTAAGGAAACGCTCGGGCTGGAATGCCTCTGGCTGCTGCCAGGAGGCAGGGTGTCGGTGCAACGTGAAAGGACAAACGACCACGCTCGATCCGGCGGGAATGCGGTAGCCGCCGATGGTGTCATCATCGATGGCGCGGCGCTCTATGATCCAAATCGGCGGATACAGTCGCAGCGATTCGTTAAGCACGGCATTCAAAAACGGCAGGCGGGCGAGATCGTCGAATTTCGGAATGCGGTCGCCAAGCACGGCATCGAGTTCCTGGCGGAGCCTGAACGCCACGGCGGGGTTTTGCGCAAGCAACAGCAGCGTCCATTGAATCGCGGTCGCGGTCGTTTCGTGACCGGCTAGCAGCAGTGTGACGGTTTCGTTTCTCAGTTGTTGATCGCTGAGCGTATCGCCGGTCTCAGGATCGCGCGCTTGCAGCAGGAGCGCGAGCAGATCGGAGCCGCCGCCGGCCTGACCTTGCGCGTGGCGGCGGGCGAGGATCCGCTCGACGATGCCATCCACCGCCGCGATGGCGCCGAGCAGCGCCCGATTCTCGCGCGTCGGCAACCAAAGCGGCGGGTCGATGATGCGGCCGAGCCGGCGAAAGGTTTGGTGCAAAATGACACCGAGCGCGCGGTCGATCTGCGCAGCGTCGGCGTCGCTGACTTCGGCGCCGAAAAGCGCGCGACCGGCGATGACCAGCGCCAGCCGGCTGATGTGCGCCGACGCATCGAGTGTTGCGCCCGTGCGCGCCGCCTCGCGCCAGGCGCCGTCGAGCAAAGCCGCCGCGGCGTCGGTGATCGTCACGGCAAAATTGGCGATCACGCGCTGGTGAAAAGCCGGTTGCACGAGACGGCGCTGGCGCCGCCAAATCTCGCCGCTGGTGGTCAGTAAGCTTTCTCCGCAAATTCGACGGATGCTCGCGACGCTGCGCGTGGCACGATCATAATTTTGGTGATTGCCGTGCAGCACGTGCGCGGCGTGATCGGGATGATTGACCAGGTGAACTACATGCGGCCCGAGGCGAAAGCGAACCACGTCGCCGTATTTGGCGACCGATTGCAGAAGCAGCCGGAGCACGTCGCGGTGGAAGTGCATAATGTGCCCGCTGAGCGGCAGTCCCCACGGGCCGGGAGCGGTTTTTGTCAACATCGCGCCGGGGAAGATTTGGCGATTGCTCAGATTGGGTAGTTCCAAGTCTCGAAGCTCCGGCGCCACTCGCGCGCGACGCGCTCGCGCCATTCGCTCGTGAGCGGCGCGAAGGTATTCTTTTCGTAGTCCGACAAGGAGGCTACGTAGCGAGATAGCGTCAGCTCGAACTCCGCAAAGCCGGGCAACGCCAGCTTGTCGTAGAGGGTGCGCATTTCTCCGACCGGATCGCGTTCCAAGTCGGTGAAACGGATTTCGTGGAAATGCCCAGCCGGAATCAAATCCCGCTGCGCGCAATAGGCGTCATACAGCGCCGTATAACGCGACAGGATGCGCGCGTTGATCGCCGCGGCGCTCGGCGGACGTTGCAAATACGTGTGCCACATCGCCGTATCGTAGTAGTGCTGAAACGATTGGAAAACGGTGTAGGGATCGCGATGGATGTGGACGAAGCGGGCGCCGGGAAATAGCTCCAATAACAGCTTGATGCGCGCGGTGTGCGTCGGCGATTTGAGCACGAGCGGACGGTCGTTGCCGTATTTGAGCGTGAGCTTTTTCAAGAACCAGAGAAAGCCCGCTTTCCACCGCGCGATTTCGTCGGGCGAAGCGTCGGCAAAGGTCAGGTATCGTTCGTAGTAATCCTCACGACGCGGGAAGCTGATGCCGAGATACGGCGACAGAAACGTGAGCAACAACGGCGCGAACTCATCCTCCTGCGGCGATTGGAAACTGAGCGCGACATTGTCCATCGGCCGCTTGTCCGGCACGAGCGCGGCGAAACGCCGGGTGTTGACTTCCTCCGTGCAAAGAAAGGTGTGCGGATTGACGACTTGATACGTGTTGGCAAAGGCAAACTGCGCCGTGTCTTGCGCGAGCAAATTGTGCAAATGCGTCGTGCCGCTGCGCCAATGGCCGATGACGAACAGCGGCGGCGCGGTCACTTCGGTGCGCGCGATGGCGTCATGGTGCAGCCGCTCCTCGCGCCGGCGATAGAACGAGTTCAGCAAACTCACCGCAGTAATGAAAAGCGCGCGGTGCCAGTAAAGCGCGTCCACGCCATTTTCCCGCCACAAGCGCAGCCAGTCGCCTGCCGTAATGCCAGCCAGGTAATTGTGCTGAATACTCCAGCGGTGCTTGATCGCATCGGCCATAATGGGAACGTCACGCTGGTCGGGATTTCGACCGCAGGTTGGCAATTTTCACCATTCCTCCGCGCGGGTCCATCAGGATTCCCGAGGGAAACCGGCGCGGACTTCCGTTGGCGCACATCTTGCGTTAGGCTCGCGAGTAGAAGAAGGACCACAACCCGCATGAAGCGCCTCGGTCACGAGTTTGTTGAAAGCTGCCGTATCGCCTATGCGCAGATCGCGGCGAACCGCACGCGCTCGGCGCTGACCGCGCTCGGCGTCATCATCGGCATCGTCGCCGTCACGCTGATGGGCACCGCCATCGGCGGCATCGAGACGGGTTTCAATAATTCAATGGCGCTGCTCGGGGACGACATTCTCTACGTCTCCAAAGTGCCGTGGACGCGCAATGATGAGGACTGGCACTATCGCAACCGGCGCGACATCAAGGCCGATTATGCCGACCGCCTCCAGACAATTATCGACGCCACGCCGAGGTCGCAACTCCTGCGCGCGGTGCCGTCGGTGAATACTTTCAAAAACGTGCTCCGCGGCGACTATCAGGTCAGCGCCGTTTTTACCTTGGGCACGACCGACGCCTATCAAGACATCACGCAGATCGACTTCAAGGAAGGACGTTTTTTTGATTCCATCGAAAGCCGCGGGGCGCGCAATGTCTGCGTGCTCGGATACGATGTGGCCAATGCGCTGTTTCCCGCCGGGTCGCCGCTTGATCAGTTGGTGCGTATCGGCGGCCAGAACTTCAAAGTGGTCGGCGTCTTCGCGCGCCAGGGCAGTTTTCTCGGGCTATTTTCCTGGGATAACCAAGTCGTGCTGCCGATCTCGGCGTTCAAGCGTTACTTTAAGAACAAGGACACCGATACCGATGTGCGGATGAAGGTGCGGGACAAGGAAGAACTGGAGGCCGCGAAGTTCGAATTGATCGGCTATGTGCGCCGCCTACGCGGGCTGCTGCCGGATCAGGAAGACGATTTTGCGATCAACGCGCAGGAGTCGTTTCGCGGCACGCTTGGCGTGGTAAAAACGGGCATTGCCATCGCGGGGCTGTTCATCACTGGACTGGCGTTATTCGTGGGCGCCATTGGCATTATGAACATCACGTTTGTTTCCGTAAAAGAGAGGACAAAAGAGATCGGCACCCGCAAGGCGCTCGGCGCGCGGCGCCGCACGATCCTGCTGCAATTTCTCATTGAAGCCGTCGCCATTTGCGTGCTCGGCGGCCTATTAGGCATTGGCGTTTCGTGGTTGCTGTTCCAAGGCATCGGTGTCGCGTTTCCGTCGTTTCCGATTCAGTTCTCTTTTGCCCTCGTGCTGCTCGGCTTGACGATCTCCGTGCTCACCGGCGTCCTCTCCGGCTTTGCGCCAGCCTGGAGTGCATCGCGGCTCGATCCAGTGATTGCCCTGCGGTATGAGTAACGCAGGGAAGCTCGAAGCTCCAAGCTCCAAGCTCTAAGCAAACTCAAAGCTTCAAACCCCAAGTCACTCGAACCTTACGCCGCATGTTTTTGAGCTTTAAACTTTGAACTTGTTTAGAGCTTGGAACTTCGAGCTTAGAGCTTTCCTCCCCGATGCGTTTCTACGAAATCTTCCGCCTCGCGCTCGGCTCGCTGGGCGCCAACAAATTGCGTTCCTCGCTGACGATGCTCGGCATCACCATCGGCGTCTTTTCCGTCATCAGCGTCATGACGGCGACCGGCGCGTTGCAGGCTTCCATCGAGAGCGGGCTGTCGTTTCTCGGCTCCAACATTTTTCAATTCAGCAAATATCCGGCAATTGGCGGTGGCGGTCCGAAACAGCAGCAAAAATACGCCAACCGGCAAAATGTCACTTACGAACAGGCCACAACCTACGTGCGTCTGCTCCACGAAAAAGTGCCCGGCTCCATCGTGAGCTTGAAGGTCTTTGACCGCGGCAAACAGGTCAGCTACGGCCGGCTGACGACCAACCTCAACATCGACCTCGTCGGCACCAACGAAAATTTCCTCATTTCCAACGGTTACAACATCGAGCTGGGCCGCAACCTCAATCCTGGCGACGTGGACATCGCGCGCAACGTCGCCGTCGTCGGCCACGACATCGTGAAGCGGCTCTTTCCCGCCGAAGACCCGCTCGGCAAAACCATCAAAGCGGCGGGCCGCAATTTTACCATCGTCGGCACGCTCGAAGCCAAAGGCGGCGCGTTCGGCGGCAGTCAGGATGCCCTCGTCCTCGTGCCGATCACGCGGCTGTTTGAGGATTTCGGCCGGGTGAATCGCACCGTCAACATCGCCACCCAATCGCCCAGCCAGGCGACCTATAATCTCACGATGGACACCGGCATCGGCGCCATGCGGCTCGCCCGCGGATTGAAGCCGGGCGCCGACAATGATTTCGAGATTTATTCCAACGACTCGCTCGTCGGCGCGTTCGCCAGCGTCGCCAGTGCCGTGCGGGCCGGCGCGTTCGTCATCTCCTCGGTGGCCTTGCTCGCCGCGGGCGTCGGCATCATGAATATCATGCTCGTCTCGGTGGCCGAACGCACGAAGGAGATCGGCGTGCGCAAATCCATTGGCGCCAAGAAGCGCGACATCCTGCGGCAGTTCCTGGTGGAAAGCATCTTCCTCAGCGAACTCGGCGGCCTCGTCGGCATCCTGCTCGGCGTGATCGGCGGCAACGCGCTCGCCGCGTGGCTGAAAGCCGACGTGATCTTCCCCTACGGCTGGGCCGCCACGGGCGTCATCGTTTGCTCGCTCATCGGCATCGGCTTCGGCTTCTACCCCGCCTACCGCGCCGCTTCCCTCGATCCCATCGAGGCGCTGCGTTATGAGTGACGACTCAAAGCCAAAGCTCAGGCATCTTTGGCTTATTATTCACGGGTAAAGAAACGGACGAACCCTTTCTTTCGCAGACCTGTTTCAAGCTTGCGGTCGCTGGT
>JAFAXH010000022.1 GCA_019241085.1 Verrucomicrobiota bacterium
GTGCACGGCACGCGCGACGTTTCCAAAGTCGGCCTCGGCGAGATCGAGACGATGTATCTGCTCAAAACCACGCGCTACACCGTCGAATGCCCGCTCGCGATGGCGGCGCTGCTTGCGGGCGCCGGCGCGGCGGAGCTGGCCGGGCTAACCCGCGTCGCGCAACCGGCGGGGCTGGCGTTCCAGATTCAAAACGATTTGCAGGAATTCGCGCGCTTCGAGCTGAGCGACGCCGAGGTGCCGGCGGACATTTTGGAAGGGAAAAAAACGTTGCTCATGCGCACGGCCTTCGAGCGGCTCGCGGAGAGCGACCAAGGCTTGCTGCAGCTCTGCCTCAGCGGCGCCGCGCCGAGCGAGGCCACGGTGACGAAGGCGCGCGAACTCGTGGTGAAAAGCGGCGCCGTTGGCCGCTTGCGCGAGCGGATGGACGTGCTCTTCGCCGAAGCCGAGCAGGCATCCGCCAGTGAAGTCTTCCGGCCCGCCGTGCGCGAAGGACTCGCCGCACTCATCCGCCTCGTGCGCGACGCGGCGGCGGGCGGCGTGGAGCAAGGTTGATGAACTTCACGCAAAGGCGCAAGCACGCAAAGGAGAGAGGGGCAATTTTCTTGTCATCCCGAGCTTGTCGAGGGACCTCTAATTGCCTGTCTTGGCTCGTAGCGCACCGTGAGAGCAGTGCGGGCAATCACCGAGCCAGACATTCAGCAAGAGGTCCCTCGGCAAGCTCGGGAGGACAGTGAGAAAAAAATTCCTCCTCCATCGCCTTCTCCCCTTGGCGGCTTTGCGCCTTTGCGTGAGGTTTCCATTCGATTTTCCGAATCTCGATGACGCCCGCTCAATCCGCCGCTAATCGCGCCGTCGTCATCGGCAGCGGCTTCGGCGGCATCGCGGCGGCCATCCGGCTCCAAGCGCGCGGCTATGCGACGACGCTGCTCGAAATGCGCGACGCGCCCGGCGGACGCGCCTACGTTTATCGGCAGGACGGCTTCACGTTCGACGCTGGACCCACCATCGTCACCGCGCCGTTTTTGATCGATGAGCTTTTCGCCCTCGGCTGCCGGCGCACGGAAGACTTCGTGCGCATCGTGCCGTGCTCGCCGTTCTACCGCATCGTGTTTCACGACGGCCGCGTGTTCGATTACACCGGCAACGAAGCCGAGATCATCGCCGAGATCGAGAAGTTCGAGCCGACCGATGTCGCCGGCTATCGGCAGTTCGTCGGCCGCTCGCGCGCGATTTTTGACAAAGCCTTCACTGAACTCGCCGACCGGCCCTTCTCCAGTCCGTGGGACATGCTGCGCGTCGCGCCCGATCTCGTGCGGCTGCAATCGCACCAATCCGTTTATCAACTCATCTCGCGCTACATCCGCAACGAGCAGCTTCGTCAGGTCTTCAGCTTTCATCCGCTGCTCATCGGCGGCAATCCGTTTCAATCCAGCTCGATCTATTCGATGATCCATTATCTCGAACGCAAATGGGGCGTTCACTTCGCCATGGGCGGCACCGGCGCGATTGTCGAAGGCTTGCTGAAACTTTTCGACGAAATGGGCGGCACGCTGCTGCTCAACGCCCGCGTCGCCGAAATCCTCGTGCGCGACGGCGCGGCCACCGGCGTGCGCCTCGCGGATGGCCGCGAATTTCCCGCCAGCGTCGTCGTGGCCAACAGCGACACCGCGAACACTTATCGCAAGCTCCTTGCGCCGCAGCATCGCCGCAAATGGACCGACCGTCGGTTGGAAAAAATGCGTTACTCGATGGGTTTGTTCGTCGTCTATTTCGGCACCGCCTGCACCTATCCGCACCTCGCGCACCACACCATCGTGCTCGGTCCGCGTTACCAGGAATTGCTCGCCGACATTTTTCAAAACAAAATTCTCGCCGACGATTTCTCGCTCTACCTGCACGCGCCGACCCGCACCGATCCGACGCTCGCGCCGCCGGGCGGCGAATGTTTCTACGTCCTCTCGCCCGTGCCGAATTTACTCGGCGACATCGACTGGCACGCGGTGAAAGATCGCTACGCCGACGCCATCCTCGCCAGCTTGGAAATCCCCGCGCTTTGTCCCGATTTGCGGAAACACATCGTCACGCGGCGCATCATGACGCCGCTCGATTTCGAGACCGAACTCGACGCCTACGTCGGCAGCGCGTTTCAATTCGAGCCGATCCTCACGCAGAGCGCGTGGTTCCGTCCGCACAACGTCAGCGAAGACGTGCGCGGCCTCTACCTCGTCGGCGCCGGCACCCATCCCGGCGCCGGCCTGCCTGGCGTGCTCAGCAGCGCGAAGTTGCTCGACCGCGTCGTGCCGAATCCACTTGTTGAAGCTCGATCTCAATAGCACGCGCCGTTGTGCCCGCTGATGCGAATGTCGACCGCGCCCGGCAACCGTAGCCTTCTTCGTGCGCGACGAAACCGATCGGAGGGAGGTTCAGGCTGCCCGCCATGCGCCTTCTTTGCTACGCTGCCCGCCCTGTGATGACCGAAACCACCCCTCTCACACGCGACCTAGCGCGCTTGGCGGGCCGCGCCTACCACGCGGGCGAGTGGAACGTGGCCCTGTTGCGCCGCTACCACGCTTGGGTGGCTGGCGCACCGGGCCGTGCGGAGGAGCCGCGCCTGGCACGGCTTTACCCGTGGCTGTTCGTGCCGCCGACGCTCTGGCCCTTTCACATCGCCGACGCCTTGGCCGGCTGCCTCGCGGCGCTGGAAGCGGATAAGCGGGTATCCCCGCGCCTGCGCTTAGCCGTTGAACTATTGCCCGAGCCGCCGAGCGATCCCATTTGTCGCGCCGTCGCCGAGCACGAGCACCACGTTCAGGCCGGTCGCTACGAACACCTGCTCACCTCTCCGGCCAAGTATCAGCAGCTCGCGGCAACCGTCCGCGACAACCCGGCGCTCCTAGCGGACTGGGCGCGGCTCAAGGCCGCCTTCCCCGTGGCGCGCTACCGCGACCACAAGGGAGTTATTCGCCGCTCGATGGCCACCGAGCGCAATCTGAGAGCCGGTTTCGGCCTGCCTGCGCACAGCGGTCCTCGGGTGCTGTTCAC
>JAFAXH010000110.1 GCA_019241085.1 Verrucomicrobiota bacterium
TCCCGCCCAGCCGGCCGGCTTGGTTTGCGGTCGGAGTGGGAGCACGATGTTCACGCACGTTCCGCGGCTGCCGGGGTCCAGCTCGATGCGTCCGCCGTGGGCGAGGATGATGCGCTGGGCCAGCGGCAGACCCAGCCCGAGACCCTGATTTTTGGTGGTGCAAAACGGTGAAAAGATGCGCGGTCGCAGCGCCGGCTCGATGCCCGGCCCGTTGTCGGAGACAGCCAGGCGCACGCCGCCGTTTTCGCCTTGCTGATCGAAGGCCACGATGTCGATGGTGATGACCGGGATGGCGCTCTTGCGCAATGCCGCTTCGATGCCATTGATGAACAAGTAACGGAAGCACTGCACCAGTGCGCCGGGATCGCCGATGAGCGTGGGCAGCCCTTGCAAGCTGGCGGCGCCGGCGCGTGGGTTCAGTTTGAAACGCGCATCGGCCTGCGGCATTTCCTTCATGACGAGATCCTGCGCGGTCTTCAGCACGTCGAGAATTTTCAGCGGCTCGCGCACCGCGCCGGTTGGCTCATTCTCCGGCGGGTGCGCAAACCGCTCGATGAGATTGAGCAGGGCATCGAGCCGGCCGATCTCGCGTTCGATCAAATCGCTGAATTCCTCGCGGAATTCCGGGTCGGAATGACGCTGCGGGAGAAGCTGGGCAAAAGTTTTTAATGCCACGAGCGGGTTGCGAATCTCGTGCGCCAGGCCAGCGGAAAGATCACCGCAGAGCGTCTGCCATTCGTCGGCTTCGGCGTAGGCGCGCGCCATGAGCTGCTCGGTGATGTCTTCGACCAAAACAAAGACGCCGAGCAATTGGCCGGCGACGTTGAGCGTGTGCGCGCGGGCGGAAAACGTGCGCGCCGTGTTGGCCGCCTCCCAGACCAGCGGAATGTCAAGCGGGTCGCCCGAGAGTGCGGCGTGGACGAGTCCCGCGATGCGGCTGTTCAAGTCCTCGATGATCGGCGGAGGCAGGCCGCGCCGACGGTTGCCTAGCACCGGAAAGAGCCGTTCGGCGTGACCGTTGGCCCAGCGCACCACGCCGTCCGGCTCGACCGCGATGATGGCCGCTGGCAACATCTGGAGCAACGTCTCGGTCAGCGTCTTTTGCAGTTCGGTGTCTTGATAAAGCGTCGTGTTTTCCAGCGCGGCCGTAACATGTTCGCAGAGCAGCGCGAGCGAGTGAAAGTCGATGCCGCGCCCGCCTGAACCGTCGAAGGGTTGGCCGGTAAAAATCCAGCCGACGAGCCGGCCGCGCAGGTGCAAGGGAATGAGGCTTTCCGCCCCCAGCAAGTCCAGCGCGCGGCGCAGCAGCAGGCGCGCTGAGGGATCGGCCTGCCATTCGAGCGAGCGGCGGGAGATGGGTTGCGCGTTGCGCTCCAGCCAGCGCGCGAAAGGATCGTCGGCGGAAAACTCCAAGCCATAATCCAGGCAATAACGCCCGGCTTTGAGCTTGAACGATTGACCCTCACGTGGACTATAGAAAAGCCCGACGCGCGTGACCATGACTGCGCTGGCCACGCCGTCGATGATTTTTTCAAACAACGGTTCCAGACCCTCGTGATGCCGTGCGGGCTTGATGACTTGTTGCAGACCCAATGCTGGATTTCCGGACGCCGGCGCCGCGGGAGGCAGGATGGCTTGTGCGCTGACGCGGGCAAGTTCCGAGCGCAGCATGCCGTTTTCCTGCATGAAAACGACGCGATCCAAGGCAGCATCCGCAAGCGTGCGCAACGCGCGTAACTCGGCCACGGCGGCCAGGTCTTCCACACGATACAGCCGGGCATCCTCGGACGCGGTAAAAGGCGCGGACCCAGGGACGCCGAGTGCCACCGTGACAATGCGGGCGCGCGCGGGGCCGGCGAGTTCGGAGATAAGGTCGGGCGCCACCGCTTGGCGTAGGTCGAGAAAAAGCAGCACCGGGTCCGCGCCGGCTAGCAGGGAGCGCAATTTTGCCGGCGCCGTGGCGACGATCAGATAGGCGCGTTCGTGCAGAAGCCCGGCCAGTTGGCGACAAAGCACCCCGTCGTCCGAGCACACGAGGCACAGCGGCAGCGCGGAGATGGGTTCTTCGGACAAGGGGGAGGAATCGGGCACTGGAAATCTTAAATGGCTCGCGTCAGCACGTTTCGGAGGCAACCACTGCACGACTCGTGCCTTAGGGTGGCATCAGCCTACCAAGATTGCTTCTTCGTGGGGAGCGTTTTGACGCGCAATTTGTAGTCGCACACGAAAGCAGGTGCCGCGTCCAAAATCACTCGTAACTTCAATAAATCCGCCGTGCTCACGGACGATCGTGTGCGTGACGGATAGGCCCAAACCAGTGCCGGTATCTTTGGTGGTGAAAAACGGATCAAAAACGTGCGGCAGCATTTCGGCGGGAATGCCGGGCCCATCGTCGATAACCTCAGCCACCAGGACAGGCTCGGGAGTCTCGGAAACGTCGCCGGGAAAACCGCGTTCGACCCGCGTGCGCACCGTCACCTTACCGCCTTGGTCCGACAGCGCCTGCACCGCGTTCAGCAGCAAATTTAGAAAGACCTGCTGGAGCATGTTTTTATCGCCCAGCACATGATCGTTTTCCGCCTCCAGCTTGGCGTGCAGTTGCACCTGGCTCCGAGCGGCTTGTGGTTCCACGAAGCGGAGCACGTTTTCAATGGTTTCGTGCAGTTGCAAGCCCTGAAGGACCGGACGCACCGGGCGCGCGTAGTTGAGCAACTGGTTAACGATGTGTTCGATTCGTTGGATTTCGCCACCGACCAACTCCAGAAAGCTGGCGCGGAATTCGGGGTCGTCGTAACGTTTTGGCAGGAGTTGAGTAAAGACCCGCAAACTCACGAGCGGATTTTTGATCTCGTGCGCCGTGCCAGCCGCCAAGGTGCCGAGGCTGGCCAGCCGCTCACTTTGGCGAATTTGCTGCTCTAAACGCACGAGGGCAGAACGATCATTTAGCACGAGAATGGCACCCGGAGGCTGGCCTTCGATACCGGCCAAGGCATCTGCTTCCTCCGCCGCAAACGGCAGGCAGGTGAGTAATAGGTGCTTCTGTTGCTGCCCTCCGGAGTCCAAAATCACAATCTCGTCGCGGGTCGGCTTGTGATCCGTCAGGGTAGCGGTGATGGGACGGGAAATATCCGCTGGCAGGTCACTGGCGTGCAGAGCGTCACAGCGGGGCACTTGGAGAATACGCTCCGCCTCGCGGTTATACACGGTAATCCGCTGCGTATTATCCAGTGCCACCACGCCTACTGTGAGATTTTCAACTAGCGTCTGGATATATGCCGCGGTCCGGCGGGCCTCGGTATAGAGACGGCAATTATCCATCGCCACTGCCAGTTGGTCGGTCATCACGCGGAGCGCCGTCAAACCGGGTCCGCCATAGATGCGGCCGCCACGACGCGCACCAAGCAGGAGCAAGCCAGTCAACTCTCCCCGACGGCGGATGGCAACGATCACATCCAAGCCGTATGATTGAAGAAGGTCGCGCAAGCTGCGGCGGTAAGGATCAGTGAGATGTCGTTCCAAATCCTCCGTCGCCAGCTCGCCCAAGTTATTTTGAATGAGATGCCGGACAAGCGGATCATTAAGGGTCAACGTTAATCCGCTGATAGTCTTTGGGTAGGACGGAGTAAAACGGTCTTGGTCGCGGGTAACAATAGCGACCAGCGTAGTATCTGCCACCTCCGCGACAGCTTGCACAAATTGCTGGAGCAGAAGCGGCAAGGAAGAGACGGATTGAATGATTTCGTCCACACGAATCACCGCCGCCTGGAAGTTTAACCGCGGGGGAATGATGCGCGCCGCAAAACGTTGAACCAAGCTACTCCCTGGCGTGGCGAGCAGCACTACGGCGAAAGCGCTGAGCAGTGCTGGTCCTACTTCCGAAGAAAATCCGAGTTGCCCAAATAGCCATTTGGTGAGGAACCACACCGCAACAAACACCGTGCTTGCATAGGCAAATAGCACTAGATACGAAAGCCCGCGCTGCATGAACGCCCGAACATCCAGAATACGGTGTGAGGTGATCCCGTAGGCGATGACTAGGCTATAGGCCAGGGCGCAAAACGGAGTGAAAAGAGGTAATAAAGGAATGAGGCGCGGAGCACGTAAAATTTGCGGCAGCATGCTGAGGATCAAGCTGCTTACGATCAGGATGAAGTAACCCAGTTGGACAAACTGGAGCTCCACGCGTCGCAATCCTTGTTCCTGAACTCCGAAATAGTCTTTCCACATCCTTCGGGTTAGAAAGAAAATCGAGGCAATCAAGAATAGTAAGCCAGCGTAACTCCCGATCTGATTGTAATAGGGCCTGGGAAGCTGTATGTTGCCAGTGCTCGTATGGATGACTGGAAAATCCACATAAATAAGGAAAAATGGGCTGGCGCAGAGCGCGACGAAGAAGACCGTGGTAATCAGCCAATAACGGATACTTTTGAAAATTCGCGGCCAGCCTTGGTTTCCATAAGCGACCGCGGCTCGCAGCAATTCAAAGGCGAAGGGGAAAAGCGCGCCACAAACAGAACAAAGCCTGCCCCAAAAAATAGCGTTGCTGGCGGAGGTGGAAAGAAAGGCGTATTGCCTGGTCAGCAACCACGAGCCAATGATGACCGACTGAATTAGAAAGCAGGCATTGGCTGGCCGCCGCGGATTGGTGATAAAAATAACTATCCCCAGCAACAAATCGCAGGCCAGCGCGATAAAGAAGGATTCGGAATGCGAAAACATGGCAAGTGGCGCGTCCCGAACATGCTGCAGCATGTTACTGCGGGGGACTGGCAACGAGCAGGCTGCTGTTGCCGCCGCCAATCCCGTGTGCGTTAATCAATGAGTGGCGCAAATTGGCCCGCCGCGGCACGCCTCTCACGTAGTCCAAATCGCAAAAAACATCGCTGTGCTCCCAGTTGCAGGTGGGCGGGATGGTGCGATGGCGATGACAACAGGCGACGGTGACCATTTGGAGTGCACCCGCGGCGCCCAGCGCGTTGCCGACTACCCCTTTGATGGAACTGATGGCGATTTCGTAGGCCCGCCGGCCAAAAACATTTTTGATGGCGCTTGTTTCCCGCAGATCAAAAAGGGGATCGCCCGGCCCCCACGCGGAGATGTAATCCACCTTTTCGTGAGAGCAGGCACCATGTGCGAGAGCTGCTTGCATGGTAAACTCCAGACCAGTGGCCGATTGATCTTCTGTCGGGTCCATGCTGGTTTCGTATCCTTTTATTTCAACGTAAATTCGGGCACCGCGCGCGAGCGCAGAGTCCAGGCTTTCAAGAATAACAATTCCCGCGCCTTCTGCGATCACGCCGCCGCTGCGCTCGCGGTCGAATGGTCTCCCGCCGCGCAATGGCTCATGGTTATGGGTGGATAGCATCCCACATGCCGCGAACTCCGCCATCGGTGTCATGGAGATGGGCGCATCTGCCCCCCCGCAAATCGCCAAGTCGGCACGGCCATTGCGAATGTGGTTGAAAGCCTTGCCTATGGCGTCAAGACCGGCGGCGCACGCGGATGATACGCCGAGAGCGAGACTTTGTTTAGCCTCAAATAGTTTATTCACTGAGGACGAGGTTGCCTGTGGAATGCAGGAACCGACCAACTGACGACTGGCATGTAACGGTCCATGCTTGTGAACCATCAACGCCGTTTCTGAAACGAGTTCGCACGAGCTGGTCGCTGACCCGATCACGGTGGCAACCACCGATTCCTTCAAAATTTCCGGACTGAGGCTGGCATCCTCCAATGCCTGCATCGCTGCGACCACTCCGAGCTGGGTCTGTCTCGACATCCGGCGTGGTTTCAAAGCTGGGTCGATGATCTTCAATGCCTCAAAACCTTTGACCTCACCGGCGATGCGCGAAGACATGCCCGTGCTGTCGAAATGTGTGACTGGTCCGATGCCGCTGCGACCGGCCAGCAGGCTTTCCCAAAGCGCCTCCTTCGTCAGGCCGGCGGCGGAGAGTGCGCCGAGACCTGTGACGACGACTCGACGACGGGGGGAATGACGTAGATTCATAAATTTGGTGGCGCGCGAAATAGCAAAAAACAGACCGCCCGACAACCCATATATTCGGCGGAAAATTTTTGCTGCCAGCAGGCTTTTCGCGTTATGATATACTGTTGGCTGTTTCTTACAGAAGCATGACGACTGTCTTCAACCATAACGGCGGCATCGTGCGGGTGCGCACCGCCGAAGGCACTGCCGCTCTCGGCGAAAAGGGGTTGGCCTTCTCGGCCCCTTCCCGAGTGCTCATCATTGACGATGATCGCGGACCGCGCGAGAGCGTCCGGTTCATCTTGAAATATGACTACGAGGTCCACACTGCGGCTAGCATGCGGGAGGGGATCGACCGGATGGCGGCCGCGGCGCCGACCGGCGGCTTCGACGCTATCGTGCTCGATGTGCGGATGCCCGAGCGCAGCGGCATCGAGGGGCTGGACGACATCCGTAAACTCGATCGTGACGTGTCGGTGATCATGTTCACCGGCTACGCCACGCTGGACGTGGCTTGCGAAGCATTCCGGCATCTGGCGAACGACTTTGTCGCCAAACCGCCCGATGCCGACGCGCTGCTCCACGCGGTGGCGCGCAACGTCGCGGCGACCCGCGCGCGTCGGCGTCAAAGCGGCATGGCCCGCGAACTTGAGGACATGAACAAGCGGCTCACGGCAGAAATCGACCAAAGCCGCACCCTCGCCGCCCTCGGCCTCGCCAGCGACGAGTTGATTCACGACATGAACAGCCCGCTGACCGTGCTGACCTGCTGCGTGGAAATGTTGCAAATGCAAATCTCCCGGCTGCCGCAGGCGCCCAACCGGCAATGGGACGAAATGCTGCAATATATTCAGACGATCAAGAATGCAGTCACCCAGTGCGTGCGTCTTGCGGATCACTGGCGAGAGAGCCGGCAGGACGCTTCGGTGCCGCGCAGCCCGCAATCGTTGCCGGCCTTTTTGCGGGAAAATGCCGATGTCCTGCGCCCGGTGGCCGCGGCCTCCCAGATTGCTTTGGAAATCGATCTCACCGCGCTCGACCCCGCGACCAAGGTGGAAATGGACGCCACGCAACTGGCGCGGGTCATCCACAATCTCGTCACCAATGCGATTCGCGCGTGCAACGGGATGCGGCAAGGCTGGGTGCTCCTGCGCGGCCGCTCCGTCGGAAATGGCGCGTGTGAAATCGACGTAGTGGACAATGGCTGCGGCATCGCGCCCGAGGATTTGGACGGGATTTTTCAACCTTACTACTCGACTCGCAGCGGCAACGGCAACGGCTTGGGCCTAGCGATTTGCAAACGCATTGTCGAAGACCACGGCGGCGGCATCGGCATCGAGACTGCGTTGGGACAAGGCTCGACGTTCACGGTGCGTCTGCCAAGTGGGGTCTAAGCGCATCAGAGCGGTCGGTGGCGGCTGCTTCGGTAGATTTTTTTGCCAAAGTTCCAGTCAGTTTTCTTGACGATCCGCCCAAAGCGCGGACGCTGCCTGGAATGAAGCCGTTTATCACACTTGATGAACTCGTAGCGCTCGCTCGCGAACGCAGTTCGTTTTATCGCGACCTTTATCGCGATCTGGGTCCAAAACCGCGGTTGCAAGAACTGCCGGTGATCACGCAGGAAACCTACTGGGCGGCGCACCAAAAGGATTATCACGCGGTGCTCACGGGTCCGTTGCGCGACGGGCTGGTGGTTACGAGTGGCGGCAGCACCGGCGCGCCGAAATTTTCGTATTACGCGATGGACGAGTGGCCCATCAATCACCACTTGTCCGGGCTGGCCTTTGCTACGGCCGGTTTGCAAGCGGGTGATCGCGTGGGCAATCTCTTTGGGGCGGGTGAGCTTTACGCTTCGTTCATTGGCTGCACGCTGTCGTTGAAATCGTATCCGGCGGGCGTGCTGCAATTTCCGCTGGCGACACACGCGCCGGACAAGCTGGTAATTGAGCTGATGCGTGAGTTTGGCATCGATACCTTCGCTGGTGTCACCTCGCGTTTGATGCGGCTGGTGGCGTCCATTGAAAGAGAAAATGCTGCCGTAAAAATCCGTCGTTTTCTTTATGCCGGCGAACCATTTTTCCCGGCGCAACGCGCCTATTGCCAGCGCCGTTTTCCGGGGATCGATTTTCGTTCGTTGGGTTATGCGAGCATCGATTCCGGGTTCATCGGGGCCGCGGAGACCGATGCGCAGCCGGGCGAGCACCGGGCGCTTGATCTCGGTGGCATCATGGAAATTCACGACGAAGAAACGGGCGAGCCGATCGAAGAATCGGGCGTGCCGGGAAAGGTGATTTTTACCAACCTCGCGCGCCGCTTGATGCCGATCATCCGTTATCCGGCGGGCGATGTTGCACAATGGCTGGAGCCAGCGGGCACGCCCAACCGCAAATTTATGCTCCTGGGCCGCAGCGAAGAAGCTGCGCGGATCGCCCATGAAAACATGCATGTAGCGGACGTGCGCGCCCTTCTCGAACCGTTCACCCCAGACCTCGATCTCGTCGGGTTCCAGCTCATCGTGACGACCGAACCGGACCGGCGCGACAAGCTAACGATCCGCCTAGCGGCGCGTGCTTCGCAGGAAATCCGTGTCCAGTTGGAGCCGAAAATTCACGCGGCCATCGAGACGCACAAGCCGCGCTACAACGCGATGGTGCGAGTTGGCACAGCTCACCCGATTTCCTTGGAATGGGTCAAGCCGGATGACCTCATCACCAATGTGCGCTCAGGCAAGGTGCGGATGGTCGTCGATCAGCGCGGGCAAGCCGTCTGAGCGCAGGATTCCCATCGGCTCCCATCGATTGCGATTACGTCGCAGTTGCGCCGAACAACTCATTCTCCACGATCAGGCAAAGCGCGTGATAGAGCGGCAAGTGGTATTCCTGCACAGTCCACGCGCCGACGGCTGGGACTTTGAGCAGCACGTCGCACCACGCGTCCATCGCGGCGGGGCGTTCGCCGGTGAAGCCAATGGTGACGAGACCGCGGGCGCGGGCGACTTGCAGAGCAGCCACGATGTTCGGAGAATTGCCCGACGTGCTGAGCGCGAGCAACACGTCGCCCGGCCGGCCAAGCACATAAACCGGCTGCGCAAAGATCATCCGGGCGTCGGTGTCATTGCAAATCGCAGTGAGCAACGCGCTGTGTGCGCCGAGCGCGATGGCCGGCACGCCGCGCTGCAACTGACTCAACACCCAGCGGCCATTGTCGTCGGGCATCGACTCGGCCATGCGCGTTTGTTCCGTGGCGGACAATTTGCGGTCGAGCACGAAGCTCTTCATTAACTCGCCCACGATGTGCTCGGCGTCCGCCGCGCTGCCGCCGTTGCCGCAGACAAGCAGCTTGCCGCCCTGGCGCACCGAGCGGCAAATGGCCGCCACGGCCTCGCTCAACACGCCGCGTAGAGACGCGAGCGCCGGATGGCGGCGGGCGAGTTGTTCCAGATGAGAAGTGGCGGTGTCCACGGCAATGCTTGCTGAGCCTCGCGCTCTTGTTCGTCCTACGCGAGAGGCTGTGATAAGTCAAAACGTGTCAGCGTTTTGCACCCGCGAAGAGCTGCCGTTCAACCTTCCTCCGGCGGAGCGGCATGCACCATTTCGCCACGCTTGACCGCGTCCAGTTTCTCCACTTGTTCCGACGTAGGCCGGTGCGGGCGCGCGGGCAGCGGCTCGATTTTTACCGGCTGGCCCGTGCGCGCGCTTTCCTCGATTGCTTTGATGACGCGCACGTCGGCCAAGCCCTCCCAGCCGTCCGGCTCGGGCTGCTGGTTGTCGAGCACGCAGTTGGAAAAATAGCGCGTTTCCCCGCCGAATTGATCGGTGTGCGGGAAGCTTTCCTCCGTCGTCTTCTCGCCCACGGTCATGCGGTAGCGCAGGCCGGTTTGGAAGGTGTAACCCGTGGTCACTTCCAAGTCGCCCTTGGTGCCGCAGATGCGGTATTCACTCACGGGATTGGCGCCGTAGCTGACGGTGAATTGCGCCAGCCGCTCCTCGGGAAAACGCAGCAGCACGCTGAGCATCTCTTCGACCTCGGTGAAGCGCGGCTCCCCTTTTTTCGCCGCGGCAAATGCGAAAGCCTCGGTCGGTTCCGCGCGAAAAAGCTGGCGCACGGCGTTGATAGGATACGGCCCCATGTCAGGCAGCGGACCAGCCCAGAGCTTGCCTTCGGTGCGCGAATTTTGCTCAGCCACTTGTTGCGCAAAGGTGCTGGAAAAAAAGCGCGGTTCGCCGATGGCGCCGTCCTTGATTTTTTCAATCACCGCGACGGTGCCTGCTTCAAAGTGCAGGCGATAGGCGATCATCAGTTTCGCGCCGGTTTTTTCGCACGCGTCGATCATCGCGCGACAATCCTCCTCGGTTGGCGCCATCGGTTTTTCGCAGAGCACATGGATACCGGCCTCCAATGCGCGCACGGCGTAATCGCGGTGCATGGAATTTGGCAGCGACAGGTAGATGGCGTCGATCAATCCCGACTTCAGCAGCGCGTCGTAGCCGGTGTAATCGGTGGCATGCTCGATGTCGTATTTCTTCGCCAGCTTCTCCGCCTTGACCGGGTCGCCGGTGACCAGCGCCGTCACCTCCGAGTTGCCGGTGTGCGCGACTCCGGGCAGGAAATCCTCCTGCGCGATCCAGCCGGCGCCAACCACGGCGTAGCGCACTTTGCGGCCATCGGGACGTTCGCGAAACGGGTGCAGCAAGCTCATGCCCGCTCAATCGTCGGCTTCCACGGAGCAGGGCTGCAAAAAGAAAACATCGCTACGCTGCTGCGTGGTTGCCTCGCACTCGGCCCACGGCAGAATAAGCGTCACCTTTCTCGCCACCGATGGACGCCAAGACCGCCGCGCAACGCTCGTTTCTTTTGATCTTGCAACTCAGCGTGACCGCCGCGGCGCTCTATTACATTTTGCACGACCCACAGAAACGCGCGCAGATGGCCGCCGCCTTCCGCAAATCGGACTGGCATTGGGTCGTAATGGCGTGGGGAATTTACGGCGTCGTGGAAGCGATGGCCGCGCTGCGCTGGTTGATCCTGTTAAAAATCCAGGGCTTCCGCGTGCCGAGGTTGCGGGCGATTGCGATTCTGTTCGTCGGCGAGTTTTTCACCATTTGCACGCCCGGTTTGATCGGCGGTGATGCGATGCGGATTTTCTATCTCGCCCGCGCCGCGCCGGAGCAAAAAATCGACGCCGGAATTTTGGTCCTCATGGATCGCCTGGTCGGCATGGCGGCGTTGATCTCGCTGGCGACCGGCGTGCTCGCCTTGCGTTACGACTGGCTCAACCACAGCACGGCTGCGGCGGCAAAGCTCGTGCATGGAATGATGGGGATTCTTGCCTTTGGCGCCGTCGCGCTTTTGCTCGCCTTGATGGTGGCAAGGACCGGCGCGCTGGCCGGCTGGGGACTGGTCAAAAAACTCGCTCCAGTGACGACTGCCTTGCACCAATACGGCAAATCCTGGCGGCTGGCTTTCAGCGCTTTTGTCACGACGTTCGTGGCGCACGGTTGTTACTACGCCACCTACTGTTGCGCCGCCCGCGCGCTGGCGCACGCCAGCCAGCCCGCGCCGTCGTTCGGCGACGTATTTTCCGTGATGCCGGTGGTCAACACACTCGTGGCCATGCCGGTCAGTCTCGGCGGACTCGGCATGCGCGAATCGCTCTTTCAAGTGCTGCTTCACGATCTCACCGGCACGCCCGAAGCCATCGGCGCGCTCATTGGAATGCTCGGTTATGCCATCCAGGCGTCGTGGGGAATCTTTGGCGCGGGCGCATTTCTCAGCCACCAATTTTTGTCGAAAAAACCGTTGTGACGGAATCGGCGCGCGGCTTCGTCAAAGGCGCTGTGGCGGCCCGACAGAACCTTTCCTTTTGCGTTTCGGCCGCAGCGTTTGAAATTGCGCTCCCTTGCAAAGTTCCACCTCGTCCGATTCCACCCGTCGGCTGCCCGAGCCAAATCCCGCGCCGCCGGTCGATCAAATCCAACCGCCCACCGGCTACGCCGAAATCGACGCCGACGTGCGCGCGCTCGTCGCCCGCTGGGGCGTCGATCATTCGCCGGAATTGGTGGAAGAAATGATCGGCACCGTGCTGCGCATGGCGCGCGACCGCCTGAGCGTGGCGGATTTGAAATTATATAATCGTTCGCTCAAGGAGCTGCGCTACGCCGCGCGCATGTGGCAGCCGTATTCCGCGGTGCGCAAGGTCACCATCTTCGGCAGCGCGCGCACCGCGCCAGACGCGCCGGCGGCACTGGCGGCGCGCGAGTTTGCCCACCGCATGCAGCAGGCCGGCTACATGATTATCACCGGCGGCGGTGACGGCATCATGGGCGCGGCGCAACTCGGCGCGGGGCGGGAACATTCGTTTGGCCTCAACATCCGGCTGCCCTTCGAGCAGCAGCCAAACGTGACCATCGACGGCGATCCGAAGCTGGTGAACTTCAACTATTTTTTCACCCGCAAGCTTAACTTCATGAAGGAAAGCCACGCCCTCGCGCTCTTCCCTGGCGGCATGGGCACGCTGGACGAAGGCTTCGAGGCGCTGACGCTGTTGCAAACAGGAAAAGCGAAGCTCATCCCGGTGGTGATGATCGACCAGCCGGGCGGGAGTTATTGGAAGACCTGGTGCGAGTTCATGCGCGGCCGGCTGCTGAAGGATGGCTTGGTTTCGGAAAATGATTTCGAGCTGTTTGAAATCACCGAAGACCTGGATGTTGCCGTCGCCGAGGTGCTCGATTTTTATAAAATCTACCAATCGAGCCGCTACGTCGGGCAGCAGATGGTCGTGCGCCTGGCACAGCGTCTCACGGCGGCGGCCATCGAGCAGCTCAACGCCGATTTTGCGGACCTATTGCGGGCGGGGAAATTCACACAGGGCGGCGCGTTGCGACAGGAGAAAAACGAGCCGGAACTCGCGCATCTGCCGCGCTTGATCTTTACGCCGCATCGCCGCGACTTCGGCCGGCTGCGTCAACTCATCAACGCGATCAATGCCGCGGAAACCGAGCCGGAACCTGCGGAACTCCAGCACCCCGCGACGCCGCCGACGCCGCGCTGAAAGCTCAACGACGCGCGGACCGCTTGCCAGCCTTGACGAGCTTGTGCGCGCGGGCCGGTCCAACGCGGGCGAGGGGACGAAATTTTTTGCCCTTGGCGGAATTGTAGGATTTGAAAAAGTGCTCGATTTCTTCGATCAAATTGCCGGGCACGTCGTCGAGCGTTTGCCAGTCGTGATAATTGCGTGACTCCGCCGCGACACCGATCAGCCGGTCGTTGCGCTCGGATTTGCCGTCTTTTTCAGTTTGCTCCGCTTCGATGGCACCGAGCAATCGTGCCGCCACCAGACAGCCGGAAAACGACCGTGCGCCGTCGTCGAGCAGCACCAAAATATCAAGCGGATCGCCGTCGTCGCCGAGGGTGCCGGGAATGAAGCCGAAGTCGAATGGAAACACCGCGCCGACCGGCAGCACGCCGCCGAGATAGAACAGTCCGCTGACAGGATCGAAGTCGAATTTGTTGCGGCTGCCCTTGGGCGTTTCGATCACGGCGCTGACCACGCCGGCGCGTTTGTCGGCAAATGGCTGGAGCCTCGAAAACGGATGCTGGGCTGCGGTTGATCTAGCACTCATGCGCAAGGTTGCTCGACGCACTCACTTGTCCCGCCCGTGGACCTGCGCCGGAGGCGATGTCGCTTCCACGGCGGTGAAGCCTTCCAAAATATGGTAGCGATGCTTCGCGCCTTTCGGCACCAGCCAACTGTCCCCGGCTCGGAGGATCAGCTTCTGGCCTTCGAGGTGCAATTCCGCGCTGCCCGCGATGACGTAGCCGACCGTCTCGTAGTCGCGCGCGGTCTCGTGCTCCGGTTGGCCCGGCGCTTCGTTTTCCCACAGCCGCATGGAAACGGATTTCCCGCTGACGAGATATTTTTGGCCAAGCGCGCCTTTCGGCGAGGCGACGGCGCTGACCTTTTGCACAGTGGTATCTTTGGATTCGCTCATAAAAAAAGTTAACCACAGCGGAAACGCGCCGCGGAGCCATCGCGGATGGAAACACCGTTTGGCCGCCGACGGGGCTTTGGGAAAAGACATTGCAATCCCGCGCAAGTGCCGTATTTTCCGCGTTCCGAATTTTTCAGTTATGGCCAAGAAATCCTGGATCGAGAAAGACAAACGCAAGGCAGCGACGGTGGCAAAATACGCCGCCAAACGCGCGGAGTTGAAAGCCGCCGGCGACTACGTTGGTCTCGCGCAGCTCCCGCGTGACGCCAGCCCGACGCGTCTGGTCAACCGCTGCCGCGTCTCGGGCCGCCGCCGCGCGTTCATCCGGCGATTTGGGATCTCCCGCATCGTGCTGCGCGAACTTGCTGGCGCCGGCATGATCCCCGGCGTGACCAAGGCGAGTTGGTAGCAGGCTGGCTGCGGCGCCGTCGTCACCTTGGCGGCGACGCGGGCTTTTGCGCTTTCCCGTGCCGATTTACGAATACGAGGTCGAAGGTGGCGACTGCCACATCTGCGGCGGTCGTTTCGAGTTGCGCCGTCCGCTGGATCGAGCGGAGTTGAAGGATTGCCCGCTCTGCCGCCGGCCCGTGCGCAAGCTCATCGGACAGGTGAATACGCCGAAGGTGCTCAAGCCGACCTCGATTTCCGACGCCAAAGCGGCTGGCTTCACGGTGCTCGAACGCCGGGATGAAGGCACCTACGAACGGCTTTAGCGCGTTCCCGGCGCCGCAGGTTGCGCGTTTCCATGAAGGGCTGTTTTTTAAGCTAAGGAAAATTTCACGGGTTGGTTGGTGCGCGGGCAGGGTTGAACCGCGCAAATAATGAATGCCATTTTTCACATTGCGGACGCTGCCTGTTGGGCCGCACCGCTGTTCGCCGAAGCGACGGAAGCCTTGCCCACGCATTTCGATCCGGCCGGGATCACGGTGGTAAAGATCGCCGCGGTTTTCTTCCTGGTGTTGCTCAATGGCTTTTTCGTGGCCAGCGAGTTTGCGATTGTCAAAGTCCGTTCCAGCCAGCTTGACGCGTTGATCGAGGAGGGGAATGCGCGCGCCGAAAGCGTGCGCCGCGTCGTGGACCGGCTCGACGCTTATCTCAGTGCCACGCAGCTCGGCGTCACGCTCGCGAGCCTGGCGCTCGGCTCCATCGGCGAACCGGTTTTCGCGCACCTGCTCGCGCCCTTGTTCACGTTGCTCGGCCTGCACTCGCGGGCGGTCATCAGCGCGCTAGCGGTCGGCTTCGGATTTGTCACGATCACTTTTCTGCACATCATTCTCGGCGAATTGGGTCCAAAGTATCTCGCCATCCGCGACCCGGTCGGCGCGAGCTTGCGCCTGGTGCAACCGTTGCGACTGTTTTTCACCGTGTTCCGGCCGGCGATATGGATTTTGAACCAGTCGTCGAATTTTATCCTGAAAAAACTCCTGCGCATCGATCCGACCACGGCCGCAGAACTCGGGCACAGCGAGGAGGAATTGCGCGTGATCCTGTCCGACAGCGAGAAGACGCAGGAAGTCTCGCCGCTGGGCAAGGAGCTGCTCATCAACGCGCTCGATCTGCGCCGACGCGTGGTGCGCGAGATCATGACGCCGCGCGGCGAAGTCGTCTTCCTCGACATCGACGACACGTTTGAAGCGAACCTGGAAAAAGCGACCGCCTCGCGCCACACGCGCTTCCCGCTTTGCAAAGGCCACCTCGATAATCCCATCGGCCTCGTCCACATCAAAGACCTGCTCCGGCTCGTGCGCGAGCCGCAGCCCGATTTGCTGTCGATTAAGCGAGAAAACCTCGTCGTGCCCGAGATGATGCCGCTGGAAAAGCTGCTCACGCTTTTCTTGAAAGCCCACGCGCACCTCGGCCTCGTGGTCGATGAGTTCGGGGGCGCGGTTGGCATCGTGACGCTCGATAATGTGCTCGCGGAAATCGTGGGCGAGATTCAGGATGAATTCGACACCGTGCCGACGGAGTTCAAGCAACTCGGGCCGGATGAATTTGTCGTGAAAGGCATCCTCGGACTCTACGAGCTGAACGACCTCGCGGACCTCGAACTCAACAGCGCCGAGGTCAGCACCGTCGGCGGTTACGTGACGCACCAGCTCGGCCACCTGCCGCACACCGGCGAGAGCGTGCGCATCGACGGCTACCTGGCGACGGTCACGCAGACCGACGGACGCCGGGTGGAAAAGGTTCACTTCAAACGTCTCCCGCTTGAGGCGTCAGCAGAAGGCGTCGCCGCGCCGCAGCCCGCCGAATCCGGCAACCAGCCGGCCGCGACGAAATGACCGCTGCATGAAGCAGAAGCGCGGGTGGCAGAAAAGCTGCTCTTTTCTCGGACGAGTTGTCATACCCTCGTCATGCCTGTCACCGGAGAAATCGCCGAACTGCCACTGCCGGAGTTGCTGAACATGATGCGGCACCGCGCGGGCAAGCTGACCTTGCTCTCTACCGGTCAGATCACCGAGATGGTGCTGCACTTTTCCCCCGGCTACCTCTGCGGCATGCAAGTCGGGAATCGCACGCTCAAGAGCGAGGTGCAGGTCGTGGACAAGCTGGTGGCCGTGACGGCTTCGCCGATGGGACGCTTCATTTTTGAGCCGCAAAAGCACGCCAGTTCGCTCTTGGGCAGCGTGCGCATGGGCGTGGACCGGCTGGCGCTCATCCTCGTCAGCCGAGTGGACGAGATCAGCGTCAACAAAGCCCAACTGCCGCCGGCGCACTGCGTCTTCCGGCTGCACCTGGAGGCAGGCAAACCGGAGTTCGAGGATGTGGAACTCGCCGAATTTTTCCGCACCGCGGAATCCTTGCTCTACTGCGGCATCAGCGCCGAAAAGCTCGCGACCATCGAGCAAACCGCGGTCGAACAGGTGCAGCTTTATTTTTACAAACTGCAACTGCTCAACCTCATCGCCCGCGCCCGCCGCGACGATCAATGGGCGCGCTTGGACAACGTCTTGGAGACGAAAAGCACGCCGCTGCGCGTGACCGCCGCGCGTTCCCCATCCGAAAAGATCACGCCGCGAATCCATGCCGACCCTACCCGCCCGTCGCCGCCACCGTGGGCAGCGGAAGAGCGCATCGTCGGTTTCGGCGGCATGGAGCAGCGCAAAGTCACGCGCCTGACCGGCCCGCCGACCGATGACGATGACGAACTGACGCCCAGCGGAGACGACCTGCCGCCCGCGGCGTGAATCGCTGATTGCCCATTGGCAATCTCAGCCGGCGGCAAGCTCTCGTTGCAACAGGTAGGGACGCCTCGCCGAGGCGTCCGTGACTTTCATTGCTGTTTGAGCGGAAATCGTGCGCTCGCGCACAAATCAAAATTCTCCGGATGCCCCGGAGGTGCGCCCTACTTGTTGCAGCCGGGGAGGGCGCCGGCCGGCGTCCGACCAGAAGATTTTTGCGTCCAATTCCCCGCGCAGGAACGGCGTCTTCCCACCCGAGGGAATGCCTTGCAATCCGGTGTCGGGAGTCTAAAAATCCCCCAACCGCGCCAGCAAACGGCCCTTTGATCCAAGTCGCCGCATGGCTTCGCCTGTTGTTCCCACTTCCCCAGCCGATGATGGCAACACTCCTCCCTCGCCACCGGCGTCGGCGGCAGAGGTTGCCTTCGGCCATTTCCTCGTGCCGCGCCGGGCCGACGGCACGCTCTGGGAACTGGGCCGCGGCGCAATGGGCGTCACCTACCGCGCCTTCGACACGAGCCTGCGCACCGAAGTCGCCTTGAAGGTCATCCGCGCCGACCAGGTCAGCGAGGAGGCCGCCCGCCGCCGCTTCCAGCGCGAGGCGCGCGCCGCCGCCAAGATTCGGCATCCGAACATCGCCAGCGTGCTCTACCTCGGCGAGCAAGGCGGCGAGTTTTTCTACGCGATGGAATTCATCGCCGGCCGCTCGCTGGAAGTTTTGTTAAAAGAAAACGCCGCCGGCCCCTTGCCGCCGCTCGTCGCCGTGGCTCTCGCCGCGCAAGCCGCCGCGGCGCTCAACGCCGCGCACAAGCGCGAGGTCGTCCACCGCGACTTGAAGCCCGCCAACCTGATGCTGCTCGAAGGCGACGCGCTCGACCACGAGGACGAGCGCACCGAGGCGGCCGGCAACCGCCAGCTCAAGATCATCGACTTCGGCCTCGCCCGCTCCTTCGGCGCGAACCGCCAGGACGACTCGCTCGTCACGCAGACCTTCGCCGGCTTCATCGG
>JAFAXH010000023.1 GCA_019241085.1 Verrucomicrobiota bacterium
GGCGGCCGGACGGTGAACGAAGTGCCGCCGCGCGAGCGCGAGGTCGCGTTGGTTTTCAAACACCACGCGCTTTATCCGCACCTCTCGGTCGCCGGCAATCTGGCGTTCGCGCTGACCGCGCGGAAATATCCGAAGGCCGAGATTCAAAAGCGCGTCGGCCAGGCGGCGACGCTGCTGGGCATCGAGAAAATTTTGGAACGCAAACCCGCCGAGCTTTCCGCCGCGCAAAGCGTGCGTATCGCCTTGGGCCGGGCCATCGTGCGCCAGCCGAAAGTTTTCCTTTTCGACGACCCGCTTGCCGGCTTGGACGCCGCCGCGCGCGGGCTGATGCGCACGGAGATTGGCCGCTTGCACCAGCGATTGCAGACGACGTGGGTTTACGTCACGCGCGATCCGGCCGAGGCGATGACGTTGGGCCAGCGGGTCGGCGTTTTGGACGGCGGCACGATGCAACAACTCGACGCGCCGCTGAAAATTTATCACGAGCCGGCCAACCAGTTCGTCGCCGGTTTCCTTGGCAGTCCGCCGATGAATTTTGTGCGCGGCAAATTGTCCGCGGTCGAAGGCGGCGGATTGGTTTTCAAGGAAACCGACGGCGCGCTCGCGGGTCGTTTTCCGGACGGCGAAGCGAGCGCGGCATTCCAGAAATTTGCCGGCAAAGAAGTCATCCTCGGCGTGCGTCCGGAGGACATCGCGCCGTTGCCGCCAGCGACGACGCCCATCGCTCCGGCAAAGGGCGGCAAAAACGCGGCATCGGACGGCTCGTTTCAAGCCGTCGTCGAACAAGTCGAGACCTCCGGCGCGGAGATCATTTTCCATCTGCGCACGGGCGATGACGACCGCGCGCCGGCGATCCTTTGCCGCAGCCCGGCGAGTCTCCTCGCGCCGGACGAAGCGCGGGCGGGCGGCGGCCATCGGCGGCGGTTTCAAATCAACGCCGCCCGCGCGCACCTGTTCGATCCGGCGACCTCGCAACGCATCGCGTGAACGGCCGCGTCAAAGCGGACCAAACACCGCACGGCAAACCAGCACCGACGCCACCGGTCCGACGATGTCGGCCACGATGCCGGCCGGGATGGCGTGGCGCGTGCGCCGGACGCCGACCGAGCCGAAATACACGGCGATGACGTAAAATGTCGTCTCCGAACAGCCGTAGAAAGTCGCCGCCGTCAGCGTGATGAAATGGTCCGGCCCGAATTGCCGCAGCAAGTCGCTGAACACGCCGAGCGACGCGCTGCCGCTGAAGGGTCGGATGAGCGCGAGCGGCACGAGTTCCGGCGGGAAGCCGACGAGATTGGTGATCGGCCGCAACGCGCCGGTGAGCAGGTCCAGCCCGCCGGCGGCGCGGAACATCCCAATGGCCACGAGCATCGCGACGACGTAAGGCAGGATGCGGATGGCGATTTGAAACCCTTCCTTGCCGCCCTCGACAAATTCGTCGTAAACCGGCACCCGCCGCAGCGCCGCGTAGAGCGGGAAAATCAGGATCAACCACGGGATCGCGAGCAGCGAAAGCGCGTCGATCATGCGCAGGAGAAAAAAGCGTCCGGCTTCCTCCGACGGCACCGCGCGGCCGATGCTCTCGGGAAAGGCGGTGACGACGAACATCGCCAAAAACAGCACGCCGAAAAACGCCAAGATGAGCCGCGCCTGCGGCACCCACGGCAACGCGGCATCGGCGGCGCTGGCTTCCTCCGCGACCGCTTGACCCTCGGCCGCGCCGGCGGCATTTTCCGCGGGCGCGGCGAGCGCATTTTCCGCCGTCGCGGCAACGGGCGGCAGACGATACCAGCGCGTTTTTTCCAACACCTTGCACGTCGCGATGGCTGCGAGATGCGCGACCGCCGTCGCAGCCAGCGAGGTGCCGATGATGCTCGTCGGATTTTTGCCTTTTGCCGCCGCAAGCAGCGCGATGACGGTGACGGGAATGAGCGTGATCGAACTCGTGTTGATCGCCAGCAACATGCACATCGCGTTCGTCGCCACGCCGGGGCGCGGGTTGAGCCGGTTCAGCTCGCTCATCGCGCGCAAGCCGAGCGGCGTGGCGGCGTTGTTCAAGCCGAGAATGTTCGCCGCCATGTTCATGAGGATTGCGCCCATCGCGGGATGGTGCGGCGGCACCTCGGGAAAAAGCCAGACCATGAGCGGCTTGAGCAGCGCGCCGAGGCGGCCGATGAGGCCGGCTTTTTCCGCCAGGCGCATGAGGCCGAGCCAGAGCGTCATCACGGCGATGAGGCCGAGGGCGAGCGTGACGGCGGCGTTGGCGCTGTTGATCGCGCCGTCGCTGACCTCGCGGATTTTCCCGGTGAAGCCGCCCAGCAACACGGCGATGAGGATGAGCGCCAGCCAGATGAAATTGAGCATCGCCTTCTTTCTGCCAGCGTCCGCGCGATTTGTCGTTCACGAATTGCCAAGGTCGCCGCGGGTGCTGCTATGCTGCTGCCCGCGCCATGCCACGTTTGCCGACGCTTTCCTACGACCGCGGCACGCTCTTGCTCCATCCGCCGCCGCGCGGCAGCAAGGCGTGGGTCGAGTTTGTCGAATGGGATGACCGGGTGGAAAAATTCCGTCTGCCCGCCGGCGGCTACCGCGCGCTGGTCAGCGCGTTGCGGGCCGAGAGCGTGACGTTTGACGATCAAGCCCGTGCCTACGGCCGGCTGCCGTTGCGTTTCGCCAATCCGCTGACGCCTTATCCACATCAGACCGAGGCGCTGGCCGCGTGGCAATCTGCCGGCCGGCGCGGAGTCGTCGTGCTGCCAACCGGCGCGGGCAAGACGTTTCTCGCGCAACTCGCGCTCGCCGCTGCCGCGCGCACGACGCTCGTCGTGGTGCCGACGCTCGATCTTTTGCAGCAATGGTATGGTGAATTGCGCGCCGCGTTTCCCGGTGCCGCGGTCGGCTTGCTCGGCGGCGGTTCGCGCGAGTTCGAGGCGCCGATTTTGGTTTCCACGTATGCCTCCGCGGCGGCTGAAGCGGAACGGCTCGGCAACCGTTTCGGGCTGCTCGTTTTCGATGAAGTCCATCATCTGCCGACGGATTTCGCGCGCGTCATCGCCGAGTATTCCATCGCGCCGTATCGGCTCGGCTTGACGGCAACTCTGGCCCGCGACGACGGCCGCGAGCGGATGCTGGCGGCGTTGGTTGGTCCAACGGTTTTTTCCAAAACTCCCGCCGAACTCGCCGGCCTCGCGTTGTCGCCGTTTGATGAAATCCGGCTGCGCGTGCCGCTCACGCCGGGCGAGCGGGCGCGCTACCGCGAACTGGTCGCGCGGCGGGACGAATTTTTGGAGCGTCACCGCATCCGGCTCGGCTCGCTCGATGGCTGGCGGCGCTTCGTGCGCGCGAGCGGTCGCTCGGCGGCGGGACGCGCGGCGATGCTGGCGCATCGCGCCGCGCGCGTCCTTGCGTTTGGCACGGAGGGAAAGCTGGCGGTGCTGGAGGAATTGCTCGCGCGTCACGCGGGCCGGCGGACGTTGATTTTCACCGACGATACCGCGGCGGTGTATCGCATCGCGGCGGAATTTTTGCTGCCGGCGATCACGCACGAAACGCCGGTGAAAGAGCGGCACGAGACGCTCGCGCTTTTCCGTTCCGGCGCGTATCCGGTGCTGGTCAGTTCGCGCGTGCTCAACGAAGGCGTCGATGTGCCCGAAGCCAGCGTCGCCATCGTGCTCTCCGGCACCGGCGCGCAACGCGAATACGTGCAGCGGCTCGGCCGCATTTTGCGCCGGCAGGAAGGCAAGCGCGCGATCCTCTATGAAGTCATCGCCGGCGAGACGAGCGAGGAAGGCGTCGCCGCCCGCCGGCGGCGATCGGAGGGTAGAGAATTGCGTCCTTCGGTCGGCGAAGAAAGCACATCGAGCTTGTTCGATGACTGAGCAAATCTCACGCAAAGCCGCAAAGGCGCAAAGATTCAGAAATTCTTTTTTTAAATCCTCTCCTTCTTGGCGTCTTTGCGGCTTTGCGTGAGATTTGCTCACGTTACGCTACGCCCGATGCTGCCGTCCGACCTGCTCATTCTTCGCTCGCGCCACGGCAGCATCGTGCCGCAGCGGCTCGCGCTCGATGCGGACACCCTCGCACTCGCAGGCGACCTCATCGCCACGTTTGCGCGCGCGGTCGGCCAGCGGCGCAGCGTGTTGGATGAAACGCTCGTCGCGCTCGAAGGCGAGGACACGGCGTTCAAAGTAAAGCGCGGCCTCGCGCACCTGCTCGCGGGCGATGATTTTTCCACGTTCGAAACGGTCGCGCCGCTCGACCCGCCGGCGTTGCGCCGACTGGTTTTTGAACTCAGCGCCACCGGCGTTCCTTCCCGCGGCCGCCGCGACGGCTTGCTCCAAAGCGCGGCCGACGCGCTCGCCTTGACTCAGCCTAATGGCAAGCTCAGCACGCCCGCGGAAATCGCCGACGGACTCTTCGCCGATTTGCCGCGCAACGCCGTGCTCACGGCCTTTACGCCGCCGACGCCGACGGCGCTCATCCATCGCTACAATCTCGCGCAGGCGCAGGGCGTTTTTTATCGCGCCTTCGACCTCGTCATCACCGCGCACCGCAACACGCCGGGGCATTACAAACAGCTCTTTCGCTACGTCAAACTCTTCGGCCTGCTCAGCGGCATCGAAGGCGACGCCGAGCACGGTTTCACCCTGCGGCTTGACGGTCCCGCGAGCCTCTTCGCGCCGAGCACGCGCTACGGTCTCGCGCTGGCCAAACTCCTGCCCGCACTGCTCCAAGTGCCCAAGTGGACGTTGCGCGCCAGCCTCAAGCCGCCACGGCGCGAGCGCGACTTTGCCTCCGCGCGCGTGCGTGAAGATGCGGCGTTGGAAGAAGAAAACGCCGCGCCGACTTTTGAACTCTCCGCCGGTTGCGGTCTGGTCAGCCACTACGCGCCGCCGCGCGAGTTCGACTCGATTTTGGAAGAAGCCTTTGCCGCGCGCTGGGCGCAACTCGATTCGCCGTGGCAACTGGAACGCGAGGTCGATCTCGTGCCGATTCCGGGCAGCGCGATCATCCCCGATTTTCGTCTCGCGCATCCCGACGGCCGCAGCGTGTTGCTGGAAATCGTCGGTTTCTGGCGGCCGGAATATTTGCGCAAGAAGTTTGCATCAATCCGCCGCGCCGGCCGCGCGGACATCCTCCTCGCCGTCTCCGCACGGCTGAATCTCGAAGCGGCCGGGGTGGACGCGAGCGACTTCGGCGCGCGCATTGTCTGGTTCAAAGGCAAGCTCGATCCGCAGGCCGTGCTCGCTGCCGCGGAGGCGATCACACGGCGCTGAGATTTTTAGGATTCGCCATTTTCGTCAACGCTTCAAACCACGCGCGATACGGCGTGTTTTTCACCAGATGCCGGTTGAAATCTGGCGCGCCGTCGGTCCACCAAACCGACCCGCGTTCGCCGAGCGCCACCTTCGCCGCGTGGACCTGGCGGCGCGCGCTGGCACGCGCTTGCGGCTCGGCGTTTTTGCGCCGCAACGCCGACCGGGCGCGCATCAATTCAGCGACCAGCCGGGCACGCTCGGCGGCGGGCAAGTGCGGATCGCTCGCGCGCCAAAGCCGGCCTCGCACGACGAAGTAACGGCCATCGGGCGTGTGCGGAAATTGTCCCGTCGCCACGCGCGAATTTTCTATTTCCCACTTAGATCGGTTGGGCCAAACCGTCGATGTGCCAGTGCAAATCGTCGCTGTCCGGTTCGTCGGGAGGACGCGGCACGGGTCGGTCGCTGGCGTGCAGCGACACGCGCACGGTGCCGCGCCGGTCGATGGCCACCCGCACGAGCGTGCCGGCGGCCGGGCGCACTGCTTCGCCGAAAAAACCGTGCGTCAACGCGCCGACCGCGATGCGCCCGCCGCTGTCGCGGATCGAGAGCGTGCGGCCGTCGGGTTCCAATTCCACGCCCGGCAGGCGAAATGTGCGCTGCTCTTCCTGGCGCTGTTCCCAGCGCGTGACGCGCGGGCTGTTGGCGAAGGTCAGCAGCGCGAGCAGCTCGTGGCGTCGGCCGTCCCAGAAAAGTTTGTAATGCGTCGTCACGCCGTTCACCGCCCACGTTTCGGCCGTGTCGGGGCTGATGACGCGCACGACGCCGCGGCCGTTGCCGCGCCGCCACACGTCTTCTCCGGCGGAGGCGCGCGGCGCGTGGCCGCCAGCCATCAGCGCGGCAACTGCCGCCAGCGCGCAAAACGTTTTTTTCATGGCGAACATTTCCTTTTTTAAAAAATCGGCTGGGCGCGCACGGCCGCGCTTTTCCTCGGAGATTTGCGCTTCCCTGCTCACGCCGCACGTTATCCTACACCGCGACTCGCGTTGACGCACCTGCATGACGCCGCCCACCGCTGCTTTTCCTCCCCACGCTGTCGGGCCGCACCGTTCCGCGCGCGTCGCTGCCGAGCGCGTCCTCATCGCCGACGACCAGCCCGCGGTGCGCGAAGCCTTGCGCCTCCTGCTCAAAGGCGAAGGCTACGAGACCGTGCTCGTCCACTCGCCCGCCGCCGCGCGGGAAGCACTCGCGCGCGGCGATTTCGGCCTCGCGCTCATCGACCTCAACTACACGCGCGACACCACGAGCGGCCAGGAAGGGCTGGATTTTTTAACCCAACTCGGCAGCCTCGAAGGCGCGCCGCCCGTGGTCGTCATGACCGCGTGGGCGACCATCGATCTCGCGGTCGAAGCCATGCGCCGCGGCGCGCGGGATTTCATCCAGAAACCTTGGGACAACGCCCGCGTGCTGGCCATCGTGCGCACGCAGCTCGAACTCGGCGCGGCGACCCGTCGCAACGCGCGGCTGGAAGCGGAGAATCACTTCCTGCGCAACGATTGCGGCGCGGACGTGAAGGCGGATGCCGCGTTGCAAAATCTGCTGCTCGCCGCCTCGCTCGCGATGCGCCCGGTGCTCGATGTGATCGCGCGCGTCGGTCCGTCGGACGCCAACGTGCTCATCACCGGCGAGAACGGCACGGGCAAAGGCGTCGTCGCCCGCGCGCTGCACGCCGCGAGCGCGCGCGCGGCGCAGCCGTTGATCACCGTGAACATGGGCGGCTTGAGCGAAGGATTGTTTGAAAGCGAATTGTTCGGGCACGTGAAGGGCGCGTTCACCGACGCGAAGACGGATCGCGCCGGGCGCTTCGAGCTGGCCGACGGCGGCACGTTGTTTCTCGATGAAATCGGCAACCTGCCGCTCGCGCAACAGGCGAAACTTTTGCGCACGTTGGAGACGGGCGAATTCGAGCGCGTCGGCTCCTCCAAATCGCG
>JAFAXH010000092.1 GCA_019241085.1 Verrucomicrobiota bacterium
CCTGTTCGGTGCAAACGGCTCTGGCCACGAGCACATCGAGACAAGCGGCGCATTCCAACACGGAACCGCGCGCATCGTCGAGGAGACGGCAACGATCCGCAGAGGTCGATTTGCCGTTACCCTCCGCGATATTCAGCGGCACTGAGGTCGAGGCGCGGTCGAGTTGGTTATGCACCGCGAGCGTGCGCGGCAGACGTTCGAGCAACGGATCGAGCCACGCGATCAGTTGCAGAGCTTGCTGATAAACGCGGAGTTTTTCGTGACTCAGCATAATTTATAACCAAGGCACCCGTTACCTTCTCGGAAGCGATAGCTTAATCTTAATCGTAATCCTAATCTTAATCTTCTGCGCTCGGTCAACATCCAAGCGTGCTTCCGGCGGCAGAGACTAAGATTAGGATCAGGATTAAGATTAAGCTACTACCATTTGCTACGGAGCTTCGATCACCTCGTTGAGCACGCGCGCCAAGTCCTCCATGCGATAAGGTTTCGCCACCATCCCGACAAAACCGGCCTGTCGGAAATCGCTCACCACCGTGTCGTTGGAATAACCGCTCGACACGACAGCGCGCACCTTGGGATCGATCTCGCGCAAGCGCCGCACCGTCTCCTTGCCGCCCATGCCACCGGGAATTGTCAGGTCCAGGATCACCACGGCAAAACGCCGGCCGCAGGCGAGCGCCGTTTCGTATTCCTTGATCGCCGCCGCGCCGTCGCAAGTGAGGGTCACTTCATAACCTAACAATGCCAGGATCGCGCCGATCAACTCGCGAATGTCGGGATCATCATCCATGAACAACACGCGCAAGCCGGGCGCAGGCCGCGCGGTCGGCAGCTCCGGCGTGGTCTCGTGCGCCGCGTGCGCGGTCGCCGCCGGATTGGCCGGCAGGAAAATCGTGAACTCGGTGCCCACGCCCGGCTCGCTTTCGACGATCACGGCGCCGTCGTGTTTTTTGATGATCGAATAAGTCGTCGCCAGCCCGAGGCCGGTGCCGTTGGCTTTCGTGGTGAAAAACGGATCGAAGATTTTAGACATGTGCTCGGCCGAAATGCCGCACCCGTGGTCGCGCACCGTCAGCACCACGTAGTCGCCCGGCGGCAGCGGCGGACTCGCGCCGCCGGGATGCCCGCGCGCGTTGATTCCGCGCACCTCCAGCGTGCCGCCTTCCGCGGCCATCGCCTGCGCGGCGTTGAGCGCGAGATTGTGAAACACCTGCACGAGCTGGCCTTCGTCGGCTTCCACCGTCGCCAGGTCGGCGTCGAACCGGATGTCCGCGCGGACGCTGGAGCCGGTCAGCGCGAAATGCACGGCCTGCTCGATGGGCGCCGGCAGTTCCACGGTCTTGCGCACCGGGTCGCCGCCCTTGGCGAAGGTGAGGAGTTGGTTCGTGAGTTCGCGTGCACGCGAACAAGCGCGCTCGGCGCGGTCGATGGCTTCGACTACCGCCGGCGGCAGCGCGGGGCGCGCGGCATCGTGGGGGGAGGGATAATTTCCGCCCGACGAGCGCGCCACGGAGAGATTGCCGAGCACGGAGGTCAGCAGATTGTTGAAGTCGTGCGCGATGCCGCCGGCCAGCAGGCCCAGCGACTCGATGCGCCCGGCCTTTTGCAATTCCTCCGCCGCGCGGTGCCGGTCGGTGATGTCGTGCAGCACCAGCACGACGCCGCGCAACTGGCCCGCTTCGTCGCCCGGATCGTTGATGGGCGCGGCATTGTCGGCGATGACGCGCGTCGGCCGGTCGGCCGCCGGATCGCCGGCGAGCTGCGCGGTGTCGCGCGGCGAGACGCGCAGGCCCGTCTGGAGCACGGCGCGCACCGGGTTGTCGATCTGCCGCCGCGCCTGCGCGCCCGCCCGGCGATAAACTTCTTCCACGGGAAAACCGGCGATCTCGCTCAACGGACAGCCGATCAACTCCTCCGCCGCCGCGTTGAGATACGTGATGCTGCCGTGCGAATCGGTCGTCACCACGGCGACGGTGATCGAGTCCAGCGTCACCGCCAGCAGATGATCGTCCTGGGAAAAGACCACGGGCGGCAAATCGTGATCGAGTTCCGCCGCCTGGAGGGTGCGCCTGGAAATATGCACCAGCAGCCGCAGGCCCACGTCGGTCTGGAGCCGCTCTGCATTAACCCAGGCGAGCATCGGAGAGCTGCCGGTGCGCTGATCGCAGAGCCATTCGCACGGCATGGCTGCCGGCCCCGTCTCGCTCGCCGCCGCCAGCAGGAAGCTGACCAATGGGCCGCCGCCTCCGCTGGCGTTGCCATGATCCGGCGGCAGGGCGGCTCGGCGCAGCCAGCGCGTGATCGAAGCGCCAAACAAAGCCGGGGCCGGACAATTGAGCATCACTCCCGCCAGCGCATCCTGCACGGCGTGAATGCGCCCGGCGGCATCGATGAGCAAAGTCAGGTGCGCCGGCGCCGGCGTCTCCACGCGCGCGGACGCTGTCTGCGCATCGCTGCCGGCGGCCTGCACTTGGAAAACCGGCGCGGTGCCTTCGCGGCGCAGGCGCTGCGAGCGTTTCTTGGAGGTGTTCATCGCCGGGGACGCATGGCGCGCAAGTTGCAAGGGAACCGTCGGAGCGGCGCCTGTGCCGCGCGCAACAGCCTGTCTCCTCGCAGGACCGGCGCTAGGAGACAGCCAGCAACGACAAGGAAAGCAGCACAGACGATGCCTTGGCGATCACTTCGCTTTCAATCATGGGTGGGCGCCGGTCGGCTGGCAAGCTCATTCGCAGCAGATGCGGGAAGCGGGGAGAAAGTCCGACGGCTCGCGGGCGCGGCGGGCCGTGCGCGCAGGCTGCGGCGCACGAGCGAGCGCACGCGCAAGAGGTCGCGCAACATGCCCCAGCCATCGCGCGCCAGACGCAGCGTCGAGGCCGGCGAATTTTTCCAATCCACCGGCAGATCGGCCACGCACAGACCGAGCGCCCGCGCCAACGCGAGGATTTCCACGTCGAACGAAAAACTGTCGAGCCGGGCGCGCGAAAAAATCTCCCGCGCCGCGTGGCGTCGGAACGCCTTGAAGCCGCATTGCGTGTCCGCCAGCGCCGCCGGTGGCAGCAGGCCGCCGCTGAAAAGGCGCGCCAGCACGCTGAACAATCCGCCGAGCTGCCGCCGCAGCCAGCCCTGGCGACGAGCCATGCGCGCGGTGGCGTGACGCCGGTTGCCGATGAGCACGTCAATCTCGGGGTTGATTTGAAACTCGGTGAGAAAGCGCGGGATCGTGGGCAGCGGCGTGCTCAGGTCGGCGTCCATGAAGAGCACGATCTCGCCGGCCGCGCGCAGGATGCCGCAACGCACGGCGTAGCCTTTGCCACGCTGCACCTGGTTGTCCAAAACGTCGATGCGCAGCCGGTCTTTCGCCGGATCGAGGCGCAATGACGCGACGGCCTCGCGACAGCGCCCGAGTGTGTCGTCGGCGCTTTTTTCCACCACGACGAGCACCTCGCAGGCGCCCACGCCGGGCAGCGGTTCCGCGCGCAGAAAATCGGCGATGCGCCGCAGGTTATCCGGCAGCCGGGCGGCTTCCTGATACGCAGGGATCACGAGCGACAACGCGACAGTTTTGGGCGGCGGGATCATGCCAGGGACAGAAGTGGCGGCGCGCGCTCGTGGCTTGCCAGCCGGGCCAATCACCATATTTTCCGACGCGCGGCGCTGTCCAGCCAATGGTTCGGTGGAAATGGAATGCCGCACGCGCCGAACTCTCGTTGCCATCGCTCATGCAATCCACCTTGCCCGCTGAATTTTCCGTCGCGCCTCCCGTCGAGCCGCCGCCTGCCGCGAACGTTCCTGTCGGCGTCCGGCAAGAAGACAACGCTGTCTGGTGGCCGCTGGCGTGCGCGCTCGTGCTCGCGCTCGCGGCGGTGCTCCGGCTCTGGCAACTCGACCTGCGCCCGCCGCACTTCGACGAGGGCGTCAACGGCATGTTCACCGACCGGATGGTGACTGGCGGTTATTACAAATACGATCCGACGAACTATCACGGGCCGCTGCACTTTTACGTGCTGTTTTTGTTCAAGATATTGTTCGGCCGCAGCCTCTGGGCGTTGCGTCTGCCGACGGCATTGATTTCTGTCGCAGCCGTGACGCTCACGCTGCGGTCGGCACGATTTTTTGGCCGGCCAACGGCGTGGCTGGCGGCGCTCGGGCTGGCGCTGTCGCCGGTGTGCGTTTACTTCGGGCGCGACGCGATCCACGAAAGCTGGCTGCTCTTTTTTCTGGTGCTCACGTTTCTCGGCCTCGTCGGCCTCTGGCGCGATGGGCGGCGGGCGGATTTGTGGGCGACGGCGCTCGGGTTGACGGGCGCGGTGCTCACGAAGGAAACTTACGTCATCCACGTCACGGCGTTTCTCGGCGCGGGCTGTTTCGTCTTTTTGAGCGAAACGCTGCTCCCTTCGCGCCCGCCGGCGGGCCAGCCCGCCGCGCCGCGCTGGGATTGGCGCGACGGCCTCGCGGTCGCTGGCGTGTGCGTCGGGCTGATCGTGTTGTTTTACACCGGCTTCTTTTTTAATCCGCGCGGGCTGCTCGGAATTTTCACCACGTTCAGTTCGTGGACGCACAAAGCCATCGACACCGAGGGGCATTATCACAAGTGGAATTACTGGCTCTGGCTGCTGTGGCAACACGAGCCGTGGGTGTTGCTCGGCCTCGCGCTGAGCCTCGGCTGGGCATGGTGGCAGCGGGGCAGTTGGCCGCTGCGTTTTATCGCCGTGTATGCGGTCGGCGCGCTCGTCGCGTATTCGGTGGTGCCTTACAAAACGCCGTGGTGCCTGGTCTCGATTGTGTGGCCGTTTTTCTTCGTCGTTGCCGCCGGCTTGGCGGCGCTGGCGCGCGCTGGCGGCAGGCTCGGCGCGGCGGGCGCGGCGCTCGTGCTGGTGCCGCTCACCGGCTGGACGGGCTGGCAAATGTGGCAGGTGAATTTCAAACATTTCGCCGACGAAGACGAGCCGTATTCCTACGTCCAGACGCGCGTGACCATGCGCCGGCTCACCGATCCGCTGCTGGCGCTCGCGCGGCGGAGTCCGACGAACTATCACCGCAAAGGCCTGGTGCTCTCGAACAGCCCGCACCCGCTGCCGTGGGTCCTCGGCGATTTTACCGACGTGGGTTATTATTATCTGCCGCGCAAACCGGCCGATTACGACGCCGATTTTCTCATTGTCGCCGAGGATCGCGTCAACGAAGTCGAAGCCAAATTGCGCGGCCGCTACTACCGCTTCCTCGACATCCCGCTGCGGCCGGCGATGGGGCCGATGGCGCTGTATCTGCGCGCGGAAGTCTTCGCGCCCGTGATGCCAAAAGACCTGGAGCCGGAGTTCAACGGCGGCGAAGGCCGCGTCATCGTCGGCCCGCCGCAAAACGACGCGGGCGAGCCGATGGACAACGACGCGCCGGCTGGCGAAATGGACGACTCGCCCGAGGACGATTCGCCTTGAAGTGAAGCCGGGGATCGATCCATCGACGGGCGCATCGGCTGGGGCAAGAGGCAGCCGCAATCTGCCGTTTCGCCTCGCCGTCGCCGGGCTGGCCGCCGTCGCCGCCGCGACGTTGTGCGCGCTCGCCGGTGCGTTGCTCCAATCGCACTTCGCGCAAACGGGCGTCACGCCCGCGCTCGCCGTCGTCGCGCTGGCGCTCGGCACGCTCACGGGCGGCGGGGCGTTTTTTCATTTGGGAAAAATTCCTGCCATCTCGCCGCGACCGACGCCTTGTGCGTGGCTGATGTTTCTCGCGTGGGCGCTGTTCGCCTTGCGCGCGTTTGGCTGGCTGCTCTATCCGAACGGCGACGCGCTCGATTTTCTCTCGCCCAACAACGCCGGCGACCTGCCGCGGCATTTGCTCTATGCGCGCTATTTTGCCAGCGGCACGCCGTGGTGGCCGGCGCATCCGCTCGATGCCTGGGCGGGCTTGCGTTACTACGCGGGCATCGACCTTTTCCAAAGCCTGCTGCTCAGCGTCGGCGTGCCGGAACTGCCGGCGCTCGTCTGGGTCGGGCTGCTCGGGTCCGCGGCGGCGGCGCTGGCGCTCTGGCGCTGGGGCGGGGCGTTTGCGATGGCCGGCTTTCTTTTCAGCGGCGGCCTGGCGGGCTTCGCGTTTTTCCAGAGAGGACTTTTTCTCGATTACCAAAAAGACCTCGCGTGGAAAAATCTCGCGCTCGCCATCTTCGTCACGCAACGCGGCTTTCTCTTCGCGCTGCCGGCCGGGCTGGTGCTGCTGACGAACTGGCGGGCGCGGTTGTTCGCAAATCCCGACGGATCGGCGTCCGCCAAAATGCTGCCGTTCTGGCTCGAAGCGTTGCTCTACATCGCGCTGCCGTTTTTCCAACTCTATGCGTTTCTTTTCGCATCGGCGCTCCTCGGGTGGTGGCTCGTTTTCGCGCCGCCGGCGGGACGCGGCCACATCGCGCGCCTCATCGCCGTCGCGCTCCTGCCTGCGGGCGCGGAAGTCTGGCTCATGACCGGCGGCTTCGCGCCGTCGGGCGCGCTGTGGTGGAAGCCCGGCTGGATGCAGGAACGCACGCCGTTCCTCGTTTTTTGGCTGAAGAATTTCGGCTTGTTCGCGCCGCTGGCCGTCGCGTTTTTCGGCTGGCTCGCGTGGCGTTTCATCCGCCGGTTGGACGAAGAAAATTCGCCGCCCGGTTCGTGGGATTCCGCGGCGGCGTTCGTGCTGCCGAGCGGGCTGATTTTTCTCGCCTGCTGCTTCGTGATGTTCGCGCCGTGGGAATGGGACAACACGAAATTGATGCTCTGGAGCTACCTCGCCACGCTGCCGTTTTTGCACGAACTCTGGCTGCGGCGCTGGCGGCCGGCGGCGCTGCGTTGGGCCGTGTGCGGCGCGCTTTTTTTCGGCGGCGCCGTTTCGCTCATCGGCGGCATCAGCCTCGCGCACCAAAGCCGCTACACGCTCATCCGCCGCAGCGAACTCGACGCCGTGCGCGCGGCCGTCGCGCCGCTGCCGCGCGACGCGCGGTTTGCCTGCGCGCCGACGCACGAACATCCGCTCGTCTTTTGCGGACGCCGCCTGGCGATGGGCTACGCCGGCGCGTTGCGCGGTTACGGTTTGGACTACACGGAATTGGAAGCGACGTTGCGCACGCTCATGCTCGGCCAGCCCGGCTGGGAGGAAGCCGCGCGCCGGCTCGGCGTGCGCTACGTTTTTTGGGGTCAGCGCGAACGCCAGCGTTACAAAAATTCCGCCCAACCGTGGTCCGTCGGCCAAGCGCCAGTGGCCAGCGGCGACTGGGGCGCAATCTACGAGCTAACTGCGGAGCGATAAACTAAATGGCCTCACGCCAAGGCCGCGAAGGTCGCAAAGGAGAAGGCAGAAGATGGGAAAATTTTTTCCTCCTGTCATCCTGGGCTTGTCGAAGGACCGCTTACTATTTGCCTTGGCTCGCAGCGCAGGAGCAGAGCGGTTTGTTTATCCACCTCGCCAGACAATCAGCAAGCGATCCCTCGACTCTCGCTCGGGATGACAAAAGAAAAGAATCTCTCTTCCTTTACGACCTTCGCGGCCTTGGCGTGAGGCATTCTGCCCACCGGCTCAAGCGCCCAGCGCGCGCGCCGCAATCTCGGCGGTTTTTTCCAGGTCGGCTTCGCTGTGCGCGGTGGAGAGAAAGCCGGCCTCGAATTGCGACGGCGCGAAATAAACGCCGCCTGCCAGACATGCGTGGAAAAAACGCGCGAACGCCGCGCGGTCGCTCCGCTGCGCGTCGGCGAGATTGAAAATTTCGCCGCCCGTGAAAAACAAACAGAACATCGAGCCGACGCGATGAAACACGAAATCGCGCCGCGTTTTTTTCAAAACCTCGCGCACGCCCGCTTCAAACTTCGCGCCGAGAGCTTCGAGTTTTTTCCAACCATCCGTCCGCTCCAATTCGCGCAACTGCGCCAGGCCCGCCGCCATTGCCAGCGGATTGCCGGAGAGCGTGCCGGCTTGATACACCGGGCCGTCGGGCGAGAGCGCGTCCATGATCTCCGCCCGGCCGCCGAACGCGCCGACCGGCAAGCCGCCGCCGATGACTTTGCCGAGACACGTCAGGTCGGGCGTGATGCCGTAAAGCTCCTGCGCGCCGCCGCGCGCGACGCGGAAGCCGGTCATCACTTCATCAAAGATCAACAACGCGCCGTGCTGCGTGCAAAGCTCGCGCAGCCCCTCCAAAAAACCGGGCCGCGCGAAGTAAAGTCCCGCGTTCGCCGGGATTGGTTCGAGGATCACCGCCGCAATCTCCCGGCCGCGTTCCGCGAACAACGCGCGCGCGGCTGCGGCGTCATTGAAAGGCAGCGTCGAAGTCAACTCTGCCAGCGCCGCCGGCACGCCCGCGCTGTCCGGCTGGCCGTGCGTGAGCGCGCCGCTGCCGGCTTTGACCAAAAGCGAATCGACGTGGCCGTGATAGCAGCCCTCGAATTTCACCACGCGCTCGCGCTGCGTGAATCCCCGCGCGAGCCGCACCGCGCTCATCGTCGCCTCCGTGCCGCTGTTAACGAGCCGCACCTTTTGAATCGACGGCACCCAATCGCAAATCAGCCGCGCCATTTCGACTTCATCGGGATTGGGAATGCCAAAGCTCAAGCCGCGTTCCGCCGCCGCCCGCACGGCGTCGATCACCACCGCCGGCGCGTGCCCGAGGATCGCCGGACCCCAGGTGCCGACGTAGTCGATCAACTCGCGGCCGTCCGCATCCCAAATGTGCGCGCCCGCCGCGCGTTGCACAAAAAACGGCTCGCCGCCGACGCCGCGAAACGCGCGCACCGGCGAGTTCACCCCGCCCGGAATGTAACGCCGCGCGGCGGCGAAAAGTTGCGCGGAGCGGGAATGATTATCGATCGTCGGATGCATCCGGCGAATGTAAAAACCGCCGCTGCCGCCGGCAAGCCGGGAACGCGCCGGACGCCACGTTGCGTTGCGTTGCCAAAGTTTCCGCGTCGCACTACGCTTGAACGCATGGACAAGCCATCGTCGTCTGCCTCTTCGATGCTGCTGACTTGGGAAGCCGTCTGCGCCGACCCGTCGCTGCGCGATTTGCCTTACAAGATTGAATTAAACCGCTTCAATCAAATCATCATGGCTCCAGCGAATTTTCAACACAGCCGATATCAAGGCGAGATCGCTTGGCTGTTGCGGCGTCTGCTCAAAGGCGGCAAGGCATTTCCCGAAGCCGCCATCATGACCACGGATAATGTGAAAGTGCCTGACGTGGTCTGGGCGTCGCGCGGCTGGCTCAAACAGCACGGCGGAAAAACCACCGCCCCCGTCGCTCCGGAAATCTGCGTCGAAGTTCTTTCACCAACGAACACCGTCGAAGAAATCGACGCCAAACGCGCGCTTTATTTCGAGGCCGGCGCACACGAAGTCTGGACCTGCGCCGACGACGGCGCCATGTGCTTCTACCATGCCGCCGGCCCGCTGCCTGCCTCCGTCCTTTGCCCGAAATTTCCCGTCCGGGTGAAACTCTGAGCCGGCGCACGGCCTTGATCTCACGCGCCACCGATTGCGCGGACAGGAAAAAGACCGCGGCCCGCGTCCCGCGCGATTCCATTGGACCATGACCACGACCGCCAAAATCCCTTTCAAAGACCTCACGAAAGAAGCCGCCACCAGCCCGCGCCAGCGCGTCGGCGGCTACGTCATCCTCGCGCGTCTGACCGACAAAGCCCGCGCCGACATCCACGGCAAGATCGGCGAATACCACACCGATTGTCCGCTCGACCACATGCTGCTCGATTGGAAAGGCGTCGCCTACGCGCCCGTGCGCCAGGCGCTCGAAGCCGGCGCCAGCGACGAGCAGATCGCCGAGTTGCTCAATGCCCAAGGCACGAAGAAATCGCCGGAAGAAATCAAAGCCTGGTCGGACGAGATGGAGAAAGCCACCATGCACGGCCATCCCGAAAAAGGTGAATGGTTCGACGGCGAATGCCGCCGCGTCGGCCTCGATCCGGCTAGGAGCACGCTCTTCGACTTTCTCGAAGCCGACGACCGCGCGAGCTATAAAAAGTAAGTGGCGGGCGCGCCGACGTTCGCTCGTTCCCAGCTTGTTTCCTGAGAACGGGCGAACGCGCTCGACCCGGAGCAACTTCGGCTGGCTTATTTCACCTTGATAATCACCACCGCGGCCACCAGCAACAGGCAGCCCAACGCCCGCCAGCCGTTGAATGGCCGCACCGCGTAGCCGATCAGCCCGAAGTGATCGAAAATCACCGAGGCGAGCAACTGCCCGGCGACCATCAGCACGATCAGCCGTGTCGCGCCGAGCCGCGGCGCCAGCAGCACGCTGGCACTGACGTAACCCACGCCGATGGCTCCGCCCGTCCACGCCCACCAAGGCACCGTCAACACCCGGTTCCAAGCCGGCAGCACCGGCCGCAACGCCAGCAGGCCACCGAGCGAAGCCAGCGTGCCGACGGCATAAGAAACGAGCGTGGCAAACAGCGGATGGCTGTCACTGCCCAGAAATCCGCGCAAGGCAGCATTCACCCCAAATTGCAGCGCGATCAACGCGCCAGCCACCAAGGCGAAGAGGAGGGCGGGATAGGTCATGGTGGCTAGGATACTATGGATTCTTCCCTCGTTCCCAAGTGCAACTTGGGAACGAAGGTAAGGGTCGAGCAGAGCTGCTCGGCGTGCAGCCGGCGGCGGTGCCCCATTTGGTGCGCGTGGCGCAATACGACAGGCTCAGCGCGCTCGCCGACCGGCTCGAGTGAAGCAAGCTGGCAGGCGCCACAACGGCAGCCTCCGAGGAGCGATTTTCGCCAAGGTTGTCAAGCGCACAACTCTCAGCGAGAGTGCGCGATGTGAAGGCGGTTCCCGGCACATTGCAGGGGGAAGGAGCACCGTTTCAAACGACGCATTGGACGGTGGTCTTGATGGCTGCGCAGAGTCAGTCGCCAGAGTCTGCGCG